>NZ_JADPUN010000273.1 GCF_015690345.1 Plantactinospora alkalitolerans
GGTCCGACGGGTCCGGCGGGTCCGACGATCGCCGCCCGGCCCGGATGAGGTGAGCGGCCGTGGAGACGGTCGACGTCGCGGTGGTGGGCGCGGGCCCGGCCGGAGCCAGTGCCGCACTGGCGGCCCGTCGGGCCGGGGCGGACGTGCTGCTGCTGGACCGGGCCGACTTTCCCCGGGACAAGGCCTGCGGGGACGGCATCGCCGCGCACGCGCTCGACGTACTGGCGGAGCTGGGGGTCTCCGACGCGGTGGCCGGCTATCGACCGGTACCGGCACTGCGGCTGGTCGCGCCCGGCGGTGGTCAGGTGGCCCGGGAGTTGCCCCGTCCGGCGTACACGGTGCCCCGGCGGGTCTTCGACGCGCGGTTGGTGGCGGCGGCGCTGGCGGCCGGGGCCCGGTTGCGCCGGCACACGGTACGCCGGGTCGAGTGCCGCGCCGGCCTGGTGGTGCTCGACGGCACGCTGGCGGCCCGGGCCGTGGTCGGGGCCGACGGCGCCGGCTCGGTGGTCCGCCGGGCGCTGGGGCACGGCGCGAATCCGGACGGGCACCTGGCGCTGGCGATCCGGGGGTACGCACCGACGGCCGGCGACCCGGTGGAGCAGAAGATCATCACCTCGGCGGCGCACTGGCCGGGTTATGCCTGGTCGTTCCCGATCGGCGACGGGCGGGCGAACGTCGGCTACGGCGAGGTGCTGGCCGGGCGGCCGCTCCACCGCACGCAACTGCTGGACCGGCTGGCCGCACTGCTGCCCGAGGTGGCACCGGACACCGTCACCGAACTGCGGGCGCACCACCTGCCGCTGTCCACCCGCCGTCCGGTGCCCGGCCGGGGTCGGATCCTTCTGGCCGGGGATGCGCTGTCACTGATCAACCCGTTCACCGGGGAGGGAATCTTCTACGCGGTCCTCTCGGGCTCCCTCGCCGGGGCGGCCGCGGCAGATTTTCCGGACACGGCGGCCGACCGGTACGCCAGCGCACTGCGCCAGCGGCTGGGCCAGCACCTGCGGCACAGTTCGGCGGTCGCCTCGCTGGCCCGTCGACGACCGGTCGTCGACGCGGTGGTCCGATCCGCCGAACGGGACGCCCGGGTCTTCCGGGTCCTGGTCGAGTTGGGGCTCGGCGACGGCCGGCTGGACGCCCGGACATTGGCCAGGATTGCCGGGGTCGCGGCCGGCTCGGCCGCCCGGCACTTCCGTCAGCGAATTTGATCGGTACGCTGCAGGGGATGAGTCTCCGGGACCTTATCTACTCGGTGTATGAGCGACGTCTGACGGCGAGGCTCGCCGGTAAGCCCGTGCCGAAGCACGTCGGGGTGATGTGCGACGGCAATCGGCGGTGGGCCAGGGAGATGGGGTTCGTCGACCCCAACGACGGTCACCGGGTCGGCGCAGCCAAGATCAAAGACGTGTTGGGCTGGTGTGACCAGGCCGGTATCGGGCACGTCACGCTCTACCTGCTCGCCACCGACAATCTGCGCCGGCCGGCCAGTGAGCTGGATCCGCTGGTGCAGATCATCGAGGATCTCGTCGTGGAGCTGGCCGAGGAGGGCAACCCCTGGCGGCTGCGGATGGTCGGCGCGCTCGACCTGCTGCCGGCGCAGACCGCGGCCGCGCTCAAGTCGGCCGAGGAGCGGACCCGGGCCAGGGTCGGTGGGGCCCAGGTCAACATCGCCGTCGGGTACGGCGGCCGGCGGGAGATCGCCGATGCGGTGCGGTCGCTGCTGTACGAGCACGCGGCGGCCGGCGGCACCATCGAGGAGCTCGCCGAGGTGCTCGACGTCGAACACATCGCGGAGCACCTCTACACCCGGGGACAGCCGGATCCGGACCTGGTCATCCGGACCAGCGGCGAACAGCGGCTCTCCGGATTCCTGCTCTGGCAGTCGGCACACTCGGAGTTCTACTTCTGCGAACTGAACTGGCCCGACTTCCGGCACGTCGACTTCCTTCGTGCCCTGCGGTCGTACGCCAACCGGCAACGCCGGTACGGCGCGTAGCCGCCACGGCGCGTAGCCGGTACGCCGCAGGGTCACGTCAGCCGCTGCACCGCAGCGTCACGTCAGGCGGTGCACGGCCTCGGTGAGGAAGTCGCCGAGCGCCTCCGGGGACTCGATGGTCAGGTCGGCGGCGGTGGAGACCTCGTCGCCGGTCTCCGGATTGGCGACGGCGACGCAGACACCGAAGAAGTCCGGATCGGCCGCCTCGCGGGCTCTCAGTGCCGCGAACGCCTTGATGTCCGAGACGTCGTCACCGAAGTACCACGCGCAGCCGGCGGAGCGGACCGCCTCGCCGATCACCATGCCCTTGTCCCGGTCGACGGGTGGCTTCAACTCCAGCACCATCCGCCCGACCTGGACCCGTAGGCCCAGCCGGTCGGCCTGGGTTCGTCCCCACCGCTCGATCTCCCCGGCCAGGTGCGGCGCGGTCCGGTAGTGCAGGGCCACGGAGAGCCGTTTGTACTCCACCAGCGCGCCCGCCGGCAGTTCGGCGCGGGCCCGGTCGGAAAGCTCGGCCATCGTCGGTACGAAGGGCAGCGCGGCCTCTTCGGTGATCGTCTCGCCGGAGGCGTGCAGGTGTTCGAGCCCGTACAGCCCGTAGAGGTCCACCCCGTCGAGACCGGCGAAGCGGTCCCGGAGGAACTCCACCGGTCGGGCGGAGACGATCGCCACCCGTTGTACGACCTCGGTGAGCGCGTTGATCGCGGCGAGGGCCTTCGGCGCCGGTTCGACGGTTGTCGGATCGTCTCTGACCGGGGCGAGGGTGCCATCGAAGTCGAAGAAGAGGACGCAGCGCTCGGCCCGCTCGGCGGTTGCCCGCCATGCCTGCTCCGCAGTCAGGGGACGGGTCGGGGGCTGGCTCCCCGGGTTGATCGGCGGCACGGGCGTCAGCGTACCCCGGTGGATTGCCGCCGCAATTGTCGAAGCGAAAACCTCTCACCCGTCGAGGCGGCAACCTCGTCCGGCGCGGCGGCAATCCCCGTGCTGGAAGCGAATCCCCCCTCAGTCGTCGCTGCCGAGCATCGCGCGTCGTCCGTGCAGCCTGGGGCCGATCGGCACGACCGCGGACTCCTGGCCGCGGCTGAGCAGATAGCCCTCGACGAAGCCCGAGTTGCGGTCGCCGGCGTTGTGGTCGAGTTCGTTGAGCCGGGTGATGAGGAATTCGGTGAGCGCGGTGATCCGCGCGTCGAGCCGCTCGTGCAGATCGGCGACGACGGCCAGGACGCTGCCGGCGCCGGCGGCGGTGATGGCGAGCACGTTCACGAGGAACGGCACCTGGTCACCGCCCTGGACCGTTCCGACCACGACGTTCGCGGTCACGCACAGGGTCAGGGACACCGCCGCCACTACAACTGCCATCCACTTCAGGGTCATGGCTAGACCCTCCTTCTGTCCCGCAGGGCTGGGTTCGGCCTTGTCCCGTCCCCCCGCCGACGACGAGCCCAAGCAGTACGAAAAGGCACGTTAGCGCGTTGTTTGTCGCCCGGAGTCAGGATGGATGAGTGGCATGCGCGAAGTTGCGCCATTTGTGTAACTAGCCCACTTGTTTCCGCCCTTTTCGGACCTCAAGCGGCAATACGGGGCGATACGCCAGATATCGGATCGTCTCCCTGATGTGGAACTTCTCCGCGTCCGACACGTTCGGGTTCACCAGCCGGCGGAGCAGTGCTTCCACGTCCGGATCCATCGGTGGGGCGCTGGGGGCGGGCCGGGACGGGGTGGCGCGGTCCCAGCCGAGCACTCCGAAGGCGACGGTCGGATCGAGATCCAGGCCCTCGCAGAACGCGACGACCCGCTCGGCTTCCGGGTCGCTCGCCCACTCGCCGCGTACCCATCGGTTGATGGTCTGGCGCGACACGCCGGTGCGCCGGGAGACCTCGGTGCCCGTCCAGGCGCGGGTGGCGCGGGCGTCGTCGAGTGCCTTCCGCACGAAGGCGGCAAAGGCGATCTTCCGTCCGTGGGCGCGGTCCGGCACGCGGTGACGGTACGACCAGACGTCCGATTTCGGGGGGACCGGCGTTGACTTGTCCTGCGTGCGTGACAACGCCTCATGTTTCCGGGACGCGACATTGTTGCTTGTGGCGAGGGGTATCACGCGGCAACAATAGGCGTACGCAGGTATGGGGGTAATCAGACGAAGAGCTGATACTGTCACGCGTGTGGGACTATTTACGGTATGTCTCGTGTGTGAGACGTTTCGTGCTCACGAGGGTCACGCCTTCGTGACAGGAGGAGTCCGGTGACCGAACTAGCAACCCGGGCCCAGGCATTCGGCCTGATCGCCGACGGCGTCGCCGCCGGCCTCAGTGCGCCGTGGCGGTTGTACCTCGCCCGCGGCTGTCGCTACCTATCGCTCAACGTCGGTGACCGGGCGGAGTGGGACTCGTGGCGTACCCATCTCGGCTGTCCGGAGTTGAGCGTTCGGGTGTACGACGCGGGCGGCGAGATCCGACGGGCCTCCGTCGCCGAGGTCGTACTCGACGGTTGTCGGATCAGCGTCGAGTTGGTGGAGGAGGTGAGTACGGACGATCTCGACCGGCTGCTCATCTCCGACCCGACCTCCCTCGACCCGGAGGAGACATGACCAGCCGCCCCGTCAGCTCGGTAGACGAAATTCCATGACGACGAGCGCAGCGAGGAGATGGCGTGAGCAGGACTGGCACAGCGGCGGCCCGGAGAGGAGATGCGCCCAGTGACATGCGGTACGTCGACCGGCGCCAGGGTGGGGTGACCGGGTGAGTCCCTTCTTCGTGGTATTCCTCCTGTTGCTGCTCGCCTCGTCCAGCTACGCGGTGGGGCGGCTGCACGGTCAACTCAGCTACCGGCTCGGTTACCGCTTCGGGTACCGGCAGGGTTACTTCGACGGCGACCGGGGGGCCTGGAACCGTCGGCGTCGGGAGGCGCAGGCGGCCATCGCCTCGGTGTTGGCGGTGCCATCACCCACCACACCGCACAACGTCCACACCGTCGTAGGTCAGGGAACGACGTATACGGGCGCCTCTTTCGCGGGGACCGCGACCAACGGCGGACGGCACTCCACCGACGCCCTCGCCGGCCGAAATGTCTGACCGGCGGCGCGATGGGGTGAGCGGTCACCCGCGAACGCGGTGCGCAGGTCCGTTCCGGACCCGCACCGTCGGGATCACGTCAGACCGGTGACGGTGATCCCACCGGCCGGGATGCGCGCAGGGGGCATGCATCCCGGCCGGTCCGCCGGGCACCGGACGGCGATCCGCGACCCGGCAGGCCGGACGGATCCGGCCCTCCGTGCCGAGTCGCACAGCCGTTCGCCCTAGCCCAAGCCGGCGTTTCCCGGTTAGCGTCTACCCATGGCACGGGGTCATCCCGGGCCAGCCGGCCGGCCCGGACCTTGCGACAGCACGCCACGGGGCCCGCATCCGACCCCGTGTCTCCGGGCACCGGACGAGGCGGAACGCGGGTGTACGGGTGCACATCCGCCGGAGCAGGCCTGTGACGATTCGCCGTACCAACCCTCGGGCCGACGACCAGAACCCGACCGCCAGCAACGCGCCGAGCCGTGCCAGGGGCGGACGCCGGACCAGGTCGGCGGCACCGGCCGCCAGTGCGGAGCCCGCACCAGCTACCCGGGCGTACGTTCTGGACACCTCGGTCCTGCTGTCCGATCCCGGCGCCTTCCACCGGTTCGCCGAGCACGAGGTGGTGGTGCCACTCGTGGTGATCTCCGAGTTGGAGGGGAAGCGGCATCATCCGGAACTGGGCTGGTTCGCCCGGCAGTCCCTGCGGATGCTCGACGACCTGCGGGTCCGGCATGGACGGTTGGACCAGCCGGTGCCGGCGAACGAGGCCGGCGGCACGCTGCGGGTGGAGCTGAACCACGCCGATGACGGCGTACTGCCGCCGGGCTTCCGCAACGAGTCCAACGACACCCGGATTCTCTCGGTGGCGCTCAACCTGGCCGCGGAGGGCCGGGCGGTCACCCTGGTCAGCAAGGACATGCCGCTGCGGGTCAAGGCCGCGTCCGTCGGCCTGACCGCCGACGAGTACCGGCACGGCCAGGCCAGCGACCCGACCTGGACCGGGATGGCCGAGCTGGAGTTGGGGGAGGAGCAGGTCAACCGGCTGTACGACGATGCGGCGCTGGACCTGGACACCGCCGCCGGCCTGCCCACGCACACCGGTCTGGTGCTGCACTCGCCGCGCGGCTCCGCGCTCGGTCGGGTCCTGGCGGACAAGACGGTACGGCTGGTTCGCGGTGACCGGGAGGCGTTCGGGCTACGCGGCCGTTCGGCGGAGCAGCGGGTCGCGCTCGACCTCCTGCTGGACGAGTCGATCGGCATCGTCTCGCTGGGTGGCCGGGCCGGAACCGGGAAGTCGGCGCTGGCCCTCTGCGCCGGCCTGGAGGCCGTGATGGAGCGCGGGCGGCACAAGAAGGTCATCGTCTTCCGTCCGTTGTACGCGGTCGGTGGCCAGGAACTCGGTTATCTGCCCGGCTCGGAGGCGGAGAAGATGTCGCCCTGGGCCCAGGCGGTCTTCGACACCCTCGGCGCGGTGGTGCACCAGAACGTCATGGACGAGGTGATGTCCCGGGGGATGCTGGAGGTGCTGCCGCTGACCCACATCCGAGGGCGGAGCCTGCACGACGCATTCGTGATCGTCGACGAGGCCCAGTCGCTGGAGCGTGGCGTGCTGCTCACCGTGTTGTCCCGGGTGGGTCAGGGTTCCCGGGTGGTGCTCACCCACGACGTCGCCCAGCGGGACAACCTGCGGGTGGGCCGGCACGACGGGGTGACCGCGGTGATCGAGGCGTTGAAGGGGCATCCGATCTTCGCGCACGTCACGCTGACCCGTTCGGAGCGGTCGCCGATCGCCGAGGTGGTGACGGATCTGTTGGAGGACATCCCGCTGTAGGAGCCGGCGTAGCGGTTTTTGTCCCTTCCGGTGGCGAAATGGAGCGTGATGCAAGTCACAATAGTCGCAACCGGTTTCCCTGCTGCCTCACCTTGCGCAATGGTGTCCTTCGAGCGTCCAACGTCCTCCGGCATCGTCAGCGATGAGTTGCCCGGGGGCGACGGCACCGACCGGTAAGCAGCCGGTCGGGGTCACGGCCCGGCAGGGCCGGGGCGCTCGCGGCGTGACCGGGGGCCTTTCCGGGTCCTTCCGCGCCGTGTCCTTGCCCCCGACGAAGGGACCACTTCGTGAGTCGGCCGTGGAGCCGGTTCGGTGTCCGGGGACTTGCCGTCGCGTTGCTCCTGGGGGGCGTCGGAGGCGGCTACTACCTGGGCGAAGACCGCGAAGCGCAGCAACACAGCATCGAGGCCGAGTCGGTGGCCGACGCGCAGCAGGCCGAGTGGGACCTGCTGCGTCAGCGGCACGCCGCACACATCATCGCCACCGCCGAGCAGCGGGCCGCCGCCGCCGAGGCCGCCCGCAAGGCGGACGAGATCGCTCGGGCCGCCGCTGCGCGGGCCAAGAAGGCGGAGGAGGCGGCGAGCCGGAAGCGGGCGCGGGAGAAGCAGGAGAAGGAGGCGGCCGACCAGGCCACGAAGCCGTACACCGGGCCGATCCCCGCCTCCTGCAACGAGTACAGCGGCAACCGGAAGATCGGTTGCGCACTGATGCTCGACGCCGGCTTCAAGATCGCCGAGATGCCCTGCCTGGAGAAGCTCTGGACCAAGGAGAGCGGCTGGAACCACAAGGCCGAGAACAAGTCTTCCGGCGCGTACGGTATCCCGCAGGCGCTGCCCGGCAGCAAGATGGCTTCGATCGCCTCCGACTGGCGGACCAGCCCGGCAACCCAGATCAAGTGGGGGCTGGGCTACGTCAAGGGCAGGTACAAGACACCCTGTGGCGCCTGGACGTTCTTCCAGAACAAGGGCTACTACTGACCTGATTTCAGACCGAAGGGGTGCGAACCGATCGGTTCGCACCCCTTCGGCGCGTCAGGGGCCGGACGGGGTTTCCCGGCCGGCTCGCGGGGCCTGACTGGCGGCTGGGCCGCAGAGCTGATAGCAACATGGGGGTGACGTTCGATCCGTTGTCCCGTGGCAGCGACCCCAACCAGTTCGGCACCGAGGCCTTCTACGCCGCGCTCGGTCGCGCCTTCGTCGCCATGTGCGCCGTCGTACCGCTGCTCTTCCTCATCGAGGCGCTCGACGTCTGGCTGAACGCCGGGTTCGACACCGCGGCCGGGATCATCCCCCGCGACATCGACGGACTAGACGGCATCTTCTTCGGGCCGTTCCTGCACCACGGGTTCGACCACCTCTACAGCAACAGCGTGCCGCTGATCCTGCTCGGCACCTTCGTGCTCTCCACCGGCGCGCGGCGGTTCCTCTACTCGACCCTGCTGATCATGTTCGTCAGTGGGCTCGGGGTCTGGATCACCGGCTCGCCACAGTCGATCGTGGTCGGAGCGAGCGGCGTGATCTTCGGGTACCTCGGTCTGCTGCTCATGCGCGGCATCGTCGAGCGGAGCTGGTGGAACCTGGGCGTTGTCGTGCTGGTCGGCCTCCTCTACGGCTGGCAGTTGCTGGGCGTGCTGCCCACCGACGAGCCGATCTCCTGGCAGGGGCACCTCTT
The DNA here is from genome assembly GCF_015690345.1 of Plantactinospora alkalitolerans. GTDB lineage: Bacteria > Actinomycetota > Actinomycetes > Mycobacteriales > Micromonosporaceae > Plantactinospora > Plantactinospora alkalitolerans. Next base: position 8,558 of record NZ_JADPUN010000273.1, read on the forward strand.
CGGATTCTGCGGCGGGCTGGTGGCCGCGATCCTGTTCCGGCGGCGCCGGCCGCGCGACGACGATCCGTACCGGTCGGAGTCCACGTTGACCCTTCCCTGACCGGGGGACACCCGCCGGTGGGACGGCTATTGCTTCGACGCCCGTAGTCCGCCTACGGTCGGATCAGCACAGCTGTTGATCAGTCCGCAGGCGGAGAGCGACGGTGGGCACATGCGTGAGGTCGATGTCGCGATAATCGGGGCCGGCCCCACCGGGCTCTTCGCGGCGTACTACGCGGGATTCCGTGGCCTCTCGGTCGCCGTCGTCGACGTCCTGCCGGAGCCCGGCGGACAGGTCACCGCGATGTACCCGGAAAAGATGATCTACGACGTCGCCGGGTTCCCGTCGATCAAGGGACGCGACCTGGTCGCCAACCTGGTCACCCAGGCGGAGACGTTCGGACCGGAATACCTGCTCGGGGTACGGGCGGAGAAGCTGTCGTACCTGGACGGAAAGCCGGTGCTGAGCCTCGCCAACGGCGACATCCTGCACTGCGGCGCGATCATCGTCACCGCCGGCCTGGGCAGTTTCACGCCACGTCCGCTGCCGGCCGCGGAGAACTTCGTCGGAGGCGGCATCGTCTTCTTCGTACCGCACCTCGCCGACCTCGCCGGGCAGGACGTACTGATCGTGGGTGGCGGTGACTCGGCCTTCGACTGGGCGCTGGCCCTGCAACCCCTGGCCAGGTCGATCACCCTGGTCCACCGGCGGGAGAAGTTCCGGGCCCACGCGGCCACCGTGGACCGGGTGCGGGACCTGCCGGTACGGATCGTGGTCAACGCCGAGGTGACCAAGCTGCACGGCGACGGCGCGGTGACCGGGGCGGACATCGCGGTCAAGGGCGCGGAGGTGGAGACCATCCCGGTCGACACCGTGGTTGCCGCGCTGGGTTTCACCGCCGACCTCGGCCCGCTGACCGAATGGGGTGTCGCGCTCGACAAGCGGCACATCCTGGTCGACAGCACGATGGCCACCAACCTGCCGCGGGTCTTCTCGGCCGGTGACATCACGGAGTACCCCGGCAAGGTCCGGCTGATCGCCACCGGCTTCGGCGAAGCCGCGACCGCGGTGAACAACGCCGCCGTGGTGATCAACCCCGCCGCCCACCTGTTCCCCGGTCACTCCTCCGACGCAGGCTGACCCGGCCCGCCCGGTGTTCCCTCCGGTAGGCCGGCGAGATCGGCCATCATCCGCATCTGGTGGTCGAAGTACGGCTCGCGGTCGTCGATCACCTGCTCCAGCCGACCGAACACCTCGAAGTTGACTAGGCCGAAGAGTTGGCTCCAGCCGGCCAGGCACCGGGCGAGGTGCTCCTCGGCGAGGGCTGGGGGTCGCTGCTGGAGCAGCCGGCTCAGGTCGGCACGGACCGGCGGCGGTGCCGGAGTGCCGACCGGCGGGGCGAGCCGTCCAGCCACAGCCCCGTCGACAAGTACGCCGGCCAGTGCGAAGACCACCCGCTGGGCCGGAACCACGGTCTCGTCCGGCGCGGCGTAGCCGGGCACCGGGCTGCCGTAGAGCAACGCGTACTCGGCGGGGTTGGCCAGTGCCCAGGCCCGGACCGCGTGGCTGACCGCCAGCCAGCGTCCGCGCAGGTCGTCGCGGGCCACCGCCGCGTCGGCAGCGTCGGCGGCGTCCCCCAGTGCCTGGTACGCCTCCACGATCAGCGCGGTGAGCAGCGCGTCCCGGCTGGGAAAGTACCGGTATACGGCGGACGAGACCATGCCGAGGTCGCGGGCGACGGCCCGGAGCGAGAGGTTGGCGCCGTCGGTCGCGAGATGCCGCCGGGCAACGGTCTTGATCTCCTGGATCAGTTCGGCGCGGACCCTGGCCCGGATCGATGGTGCGGACATGTCGCAACCCTGCCACATCTCGACGATTTCCGAGAGCGTTGGTTTGAAATGAGAGCAGCGCTCTTGACGTCGACGCGATCCTGGCGGAGTCTTAGTGCGCCGAGAGCAGTGCTCTCGAATCAGGCGGCCGATCCAAGGAGGAGCGGAATGGCACTACAGGTGATCGTCGGCGCTGGCCCGGTCGGGCGCTCCGTCGCCCGGCTGCTCGTCGAGCGGGGCGACCGGGTACGACTCGTCAGCCGGCGGGGAACCGGGCCGGACCACCCAGGGATCGAGCGGATCGCCGCCGACGGTGCTGACCAGGAGCGGCTGACCGAGCTGGTCGGCGGTGCGGCGACGCTCTACAACTGTGCCAATCCCGCGTACCACCGCTGGCCGACGGACTGGCCGCCGATCGCCGCCTCGGCGCTGACCGCGGCGGAACGCGCCGGAGCGGTGCTGGCGGTCACCAGCAACCTGTACGGCTACGGACCGGTGGACGGACCGATGACCGAGGACACCCCGATGCGGCCGAGCGGCGCGAAGGGGCAGGTCCGGACGCGGATGTGGCAGGACGCGTCGGCGCTGCACGAGGCGGGCCGGATCCGGATGACCGAGGTACGCGGCTCCGACTATCTGGGCGCGGGGGCGCAGACCCCGTTCACCGTTCTCGTCGTACCGAAGGTCCTGGCCGGGCGGCGGGCGTCGGTGCCGGCCGACCTGGACGCCCCGCACACCTGGACGTACGTCGGCGACGTGGCCCGGACGCTGGTCGCGGCGGCCGACGACGAGCGGGCCTGGGGGCGGCCCTGGCACGTACCCAGCCAGCCGCCGGCGTCGGTCCGGGAGCTGGCGGTCCGGCTCAGCGAACTGGTGGGCACGCCCGCGCCCCGGCTGGCCTCGATGCCGGCGCCGCTGCTCTGGCTCGGCGGGCTGTTCGACCCGACCGCGCGGGAACTGCGGGAGACGGCGTACCAGTTTCGTCGACCGTTCGTGCTGGACTCCTCGGCGGCCACCGCGACTTTCGGCATCACGCCGACCGGGTTGGACGACGCGCTCCGGGAGACCGCCGGACCCAACCCGACCTGACCCCGGCCGGCGCCCATGGCCGGCGCCTCCCCGTCCAACGCCTCCCCGTCCAACGCCTCCCGGCCGGCGCCTCCCGGCCGGCCGCTGAACGCGTCGCCGGCGGCCCCTGGCTCCTCCTCGGCTGCCTGGCTGCCCAGCGCCTCGGCTACTCGGCTTCTCGGTCTCCCCGCTCCCCGGCTACTCCTGCTCGGCCAGCGGTCGGCCGTCGAAGTCGACGGCGGAGTAGAGCGCCAGTTTCTCCAGCCGGTGGTAGGAGTCGATCACGCGGATCGTGCCGCTCTTGGAACGCATCACGATCGACTGGGTGTACGCCCCGCCGGAGCGGTAGCGGACCCCGCGAAGCAGATCGCCGGAGGTGACTCCGGTGGCGACGAAGAAGGCGTTGTCGCCGGTGACCAGGTCCTCGGTGCTGAGCACCCGGTCGAGGTCGTGGCCGGCGGCGATCGCCTTCTCCCGCTCCTCGTCGTCCCGGGGCCAGAGCTTGGCCTGCATCGCCCCGCCCATGCACTTGAGCGCGCAGGCGGCGGTGATGCCCTCCGGAGTACCGCCGATCCCCATCAGCACGTCGACGTCCGACTCGCCCCGGGCGGCGGCGATGGCGCCGGCGATGTCACCGTCGCTGATGAACCGGATGGCCGCGCCGGCACGCCGGATCTGCTGGATCAGGTCCTTGTGTCGGGGACGGTCCAGGACACAGACCGTCACATCGGAGATGTCCGTTTTCTTGACCTTCGCGATCCGATTGAGGTTCTCGAACACCCCGGCGTTGATGTCGATGACGTCCGCGTACACCGGGCCGACCGCGAGCTTCTCCATGTAGAAGACGGCGCTCGGGTCGAACATGGCGCCGCGTTCGGCCACCGCCAGCACGGCCAGGGCGTTCGGCATGCCCTTGCTCATCAGCGTGGTCCCGTCGATCGGGTCCACCGCGACGTCGACCTCCGGCCCGCTGCCGTCGCCGACCTGCTCGCCGTTGAACAGCATCGGGGCGTTGTCCTTCTCGCCCTCGCCGATCACCACGACGCCGCGCATCGGGATCGAGTTGATCAGCTTGCGCATGGCGTCGACGGCTGCTCCGTCGCCGCCCTCCTTGTCGCCCCGGCCGACCCATCGGCCGGCGGCCATCGCCGCCGCCTCGGTGACCCGGACCAGGTCGAGGGCCAGGTTACGGTCCAGGTTCTGCGGCACCCGGGTTCTGGTGTTGGTCATCTCGGCTCCTCCTCGCGACACTGCGGGGTGGGCCGGCACACAGCGCGGCGCGCGCCGCCGCCGGCTTTGTCAGGGATCCTCACACGCTGGTCAACTTAACGCTGGTTCGGGGGGCTGGTGGCCCAGATCGCGGTAACCGATGAGGCTGTCAAGATAGGTGGGTGAACTCCGCTCAGTCTGCCGGACCTGCCCCGGATGACCGCCTCCCGGACGTGGCCGCCCCGGCGGACCCGTTCCGACCGGGAGAACCGTCGCCCATCGAAGGCGAGCCGGACGGCCCGGACCGGCTCGTGGAGCCGGATGCGGACCAGGTGGAGCCGGATGCGGACCAGGTGGAGCCGGATGCGGACCAGGTGGTGCCGACCGCGATCCGCTCGCAGCGATCGACGAAGGACATCGTCATCTCGCTGCTGGTACTGCTGGTGCCGATCGCCCTGGTGCTCGGCTTCGGCCGGGTCTTTCTCGGCGCCGACCAGCCGACCGTGGTCGACCCGGCCGCGGCGGTCCAGCAGGCCAGGGCGGCCAACGCCTTTCCGGTCAGCGAGCCGACGGGCCTCGGCGACGGATGGCGTACGGTGCGGGCCGATTTCACCCGTGGTGACTCCGGTGCGAGCCTGCGGATCGGATACCTGAGCCCGGATGACGGCGGCCTCCAACTGGTGCAGAGCAACACTCCGGCCGAACAGTTGCTACCGGCCGAGTTGACCAGGAACGGCCAGCCGCAGGGGACGACCGAGCTGGGCGGGCGGACCTGGCAGCGTTACACGGCCCGCGCCGGCGAACTGGCACTCGTCCTGCTGGAGCCCGACCGTACGGTGATCGTCGTCGGCCGGGTACCCGAGGGTGATCTTCGCCAGATAGCGCTCTCGCTGCGCTAGCCGTACGACGGATGATCGGTGCGGGGTGGGGCGGCCGAGCCTGCTCTCCGGCCGGCGAGCCTGCTCTTCAGCCGCCGAGCCGGCGACACGACCGCTACCGGCGTCCCAGCCGCGCCTGGCCGCTCCCACGGGGGCCGTCAGGACGAACTGGTCGTCTCCCGGGCCTGCCGAACGGCGTCGATCCGTTGCCGGGCACCGTCGAGCCAGCCCTGGCAGATCTCCGCGAGGCGCTCACCCCGCTCCCACAGCGCCAACGACTCCTCCAGCGAGCTGCCGCCGGCCTCCAGCCGCTCTACCACCGAGGCCAGTTCGGCCCGGGCCTGCTCGTAGCTGAGTCCGTCACCCGGTTCGCTCACGCGCTTTTCCGCATCAGTCATGGTGATCCCATCTCAGCACACCGCCGATGGGTGCGACGCCGCGCCAAGCCGGGCGGGTGCGTAAAGCCTCGGGCGGGTGCGTAAAGCGTTAGGAGGGGACCCTTCTTCTACAGAAAGCGATAAGAAGGGGCCCTTCCTTACATC
>NZ_JADPUN010000274.1 GCF_015690345.1 Plantactinospora alkalitolerans
GTCTCGTGCGCTCGGCGATGTGTATGAGGGACGGGGCAGGGGGTGACCGGTCGGGGCGGGCCGGTCAGATCGAGAGCGGCCGGTCGGGGGTGACCGGCCGCTCTCGACCGGATCCGGGCGGCTGGCATACTCGCCAGCCATGGTGTTGACGCGAACCTGGTCCGGGTTCCTGATCCTGGTCGGGGTCTGGACCTGGGTCATCTGGCCCCGGTTCGGGATCGCTATCTGGAACGATGCCCGCGCCTGGTCGACCGGCGAGGTCGGACAGGGCGGTCCGACCAGCTTCCTGTGGGTACACGCCCTGTTGATCGGGGCGTCCCTGGTGATCGGTACGACCGTCGGCGTACTCGGGATTCGGGCCTGGCGGGCCGCGACGGCCGCCCGACGCTGACGAGCCCGGCCAGCCGAGGCTGACGCGCCCGGCTGTGCGGCGGTGTGCCGCCGGTCAGGTCCCGTCCTGTCGATCATCTGCCGGCACTCCGCCATCCTGAAGCAGGATTTCCAGCAGCTTGTCCGGCGCCTCGGCGACCAGGTTGTGGCCGGTCGGCAGGCAGTGCGTGTGCCATGCCGGGTCCTGGGACAGCCGTTGGTACACCTGCGGGAAGGGACTGCCCTGCCATCCGCTGAGGTAGATGTAGTCGCGGCGACGCACACGGCTGGGTGCGCCGGAGAGCCGGATCTTCTGTAGGAAGGAGGGGAGCGGATGTGCTGTCGCCCTCGGGTCGAGACCCGGCGGGGGTGCGACCCGGAAGCCGTCCGCGGTCGCCCCGTCGAGGAACAACTGGCGGAACGCCGGAGTGGTCAGATCCCAGCAGGAGTCGCCGTCGGCCGGCACGTAGGCGTCGCTGTAGACCAGGCGTCCTATGCGGTCCGGGCAGCGGTCCGCGACCCCGGTGATGACCATGCCGGCGTAGCTGTGGCCGACCAGGACCGCGTCGGTGATTCGCTCGGCCTCCAGAATGCCGACCACATCCTGGATGTGCGTGTCCAGATTCGCGGTCCGCAGATGAGCCCGGTCACCCAGGCCGGTGAGCGTGACCGGGTACGCGTCGTGGCCGCTTCGCCGAAGGGCCTCCGCGATCGGGCGGTACGACCAACCGCCATGCCAGCCGCCAGGTACGAGTAGGAATGTCGCCACGGCGCATCTCCCTGGTTCGAAGGCTACTCCTCGATTCGAGGGCTCGATTCGAGGATAGCTCGTCGGTGTCGATACCATGCCCGCGAGGGAGGTGTGGTGATGCTGACACTGAGCATCCTGGGATTCCTGGCGGAAGGACCTCTGCACGCCAGCGGGTTGCGCGAGCGCATCTCCGGACTGTCCGGGCACGTCCGTCCGGTCAGCGACGGAGCCCTCTATCCGGCCCTGAACCGGCTACGTGACGCGGGCCTGGTGGTCCGCCATGACCTGCCCGGCCGTGGTGCGACGCCCCGGCAGACGTTCGATCTCACCGACTCCGGTCACCAGGAGCTTCTGCGCCGGCTCGCGGATCCCGCCGACGTCGAGATCACCGACCGCAACTCGTTCATGATCCTTCTGGCCTTCCTCGGCCATCTGCCGGAGCCCGCCAGCCAACTGCGGGTACTGAAGCGCCGGCTGGACTTCTACGAGAAGCCCGCCAGCTACTTCTACGACGACGGTCGCCCGTTACGCGCCGCCGAGATGACCGACCGGTTCCGCAGGGGCATGCTCTCCCTTGCCGCCGTCACGAAGAAGAGTGACATGCAGTGGCTGCGCGAAGTCATCGCCGAGCTCGAAGAGAAGCTGGCCTGATCTCCGGACTACGTGCGGGCCCGGGTGGCGGCGGCGACGCTGGCGAGTGCCTCGGCCAGCGGCAGCGGGTTGATGTAGTCGCGGTACGACAGGATCTGACCGTTCCGGACCCGGAACACGGCGATGACCATCTGCTGGAACGGTGCGCCGGTCGGGACAACGGCTCCGTGTGCCTCGTACTCCACGATTACCACCTCCGGATCGGTGGTCTCGTGCACCACGACGTTGCGGTACTCGTCGAATCTGATGAGCGCTCCGGCCGCCTCGGTCAGGTGCCTGTGGATCTCCGCGCGGCCCTGTAACCGCGCGGGCACGCCCGGCGGCCGGTACGGCCACTCGAGGTATCCGTCGGGTGCCATCAGCTCCACAAAGGAGTCGGCATCCATCTCGCGGCCGGCCCGGAGCATCTGCTCGACGATCTCCCGTGACGTGGCGGTCATCGCCTCCTCCTTCATTGAACGCGTGTTGATTGAACGACCGTAGAATGAAGGGCCGTCTCTGTCAACGACCGTAGGATGAGCAGGTGACCGATCCGAGTGCCAAGCCGACCCGGGCGCAGCAACGCCGTCGGACCGAGGAGGGCATTCTCGCCGCAGCCCGCCAGATGTTCGCCGAACTCGGCTACGACCGCACCACGATCCGTGCGGTGGCCGCGACGGCCGGGGTGGACGCCGGACTGGTCATGCACTACTTCGGCACCAAGGACGAGCTCTTCGCGCGCGCCGCCGAGCTTCCCGCCGACGAACCGCCCAGCGGTACCGCCGACGAACTGTCCAGCGGTACCGCCGAACAGGTGGCCGAGGCCCTGCTCACCTCGCTGGCCAAGCGGCTGGACGGTGAGCCGGTGGCCTCGCTGGCCGTCCTGCGCTCCATGCTGACCAACAACGACGCCGCCAACCGGTACCGGGCCGCGGCCGAGCCTCAGCTCAGCCAGATCACCGCCGCGATCCCCACGGCCGACGCCGAACTGCGCGCCAGCCTGCTCAGCGCGATCGTCCACGGCGTGATCATCGAGCGTTACCTGCTTCGCCTCGGCAGACTCGCCGACGCCTCGCCCGACCAGATCATCGACCTGCTTCGCCCGTGCTTCCAGACACTGGCCACCGCGCAAACACCACCACCGGCCAACCGGCCAGCTACCGACAGCCGAGCGCGGCCAGACAGCCACCGATGAGCGCGACATCCGGGCGCGCCGCGGACAGGCGCGTTATCGGGGCCCTCCGGACCAGTCATCCAGTCCACGGATCCGTCCACAGCGGATGGCAGGTCGAGACCTCGTCGGGAGTCGAACCCGAGCACAATCACCCGTTTTGCAGACGGGCCGCCCCACCGGGGACGAAACGAGGTCGGGTAGTGCCCCCGGCTGGAATCGAACCAGCGGCCTCGGCGCTCGGAACGCCGCGCTCTTTCCGCTGAGCTACGGGGGCACGGTGCGCGTCCCTGGACTCGAACCAGGCATGCCGAAGCAACGGTGTTACAGACCGCCGGGCGACCAGCCGCCCACGACGCGCTTGGGGTGGCGCACGGGAATCGAACCCGCGACCTCCGGAGCCACATTCCGGCGCTCAACCAGGCTGAGCTTCCGCCACCGTGCCCGGACCTGGGATCGAACCAGGGACCTCCTCGGTGTAAACGAGGCGCTGCTGCCGCTGAGCTATCCGGGCGTCGCCCCGGCGGACGGGACCGCCGGGGGTCGGGTTTCGGTAGCGCCGACGGGATTCGAACCCGCGAACTCCGGGGTGAAAGCCCGGCGACTCTGGCCACTCGTCTACGGCGCCATGCGTGTTCCGGGCTGGACTCGAACCAGCGACTTCCGCGATGTCGACGCGGCGCTCTACCATGCTGAGCCACCGGAACGGGGGCGGGACCGGGAGTCGAACCCGGGGCCTGCGGCTTATGAGGCCGCCGCGCTACCACTGCGCCATCCCGCGAGTACGCCGCCAGGGACTCGAACCCTGAACCTACGCATCAAGAGTGCGTAGCTCTACCGTTGAGCTAGCGGCGCGCGATGTCCTGCTTCTGGAAATGTGGAGAGGAAGGCGGAGGAGTCGAACCCCTGCCGTCGCCGACACCCCGGTTTTCAAGACCGGTCGCCCGCCACCGAGCGGCGCCTTCCGTTGTCGGGTTGGCCGGATTCGAACCGACGACCCCCGCGTCCCGAACGCGGTGCTCTACCAAGCTGAGCCACAACCCGCCGGTTTGGCGGAGCCCCGGGGCATACCCTGCCCCGGGGTCCCTCTAGGTCCACCCGTTCGCACGCCAGCGGCGTTTAAGTTCCACGATCAGTCTTCGGTCGCAGTGCTTTGCCATTAAGCTACCGCCGCAGGTTGGAGCGGCAGACTGGACTCGAACCAGCATCTCAACGAGGTTGTCGTGGCCGGTAGGTCTGGCGATGGGTGGGGGTGCTGAGTCTGGAGCGATAATCTCAGCCTGACCGGAGACGGCCTGCCTCTACCAGTTGGGCTATCCCGGCCCGAAGTGCCGGGAGGAGGACTCGAACCTCCACTGGAACCGTCATCCTTGTGAGCCTGACAGGTCAGTCTCAACTTCGCGCTTTCGCGCGTAACCCCCGCTCCAAGGGGGCGCCTGAAGACTACCCGAACAGGTAGCCGAACACCTGGTCGCCGACCGCGCGATCCTCGACGGTGCTGCTGTTCGCCTCCTCGCGGGCCACCTTCACCGCCTCCAGCAGCTTGTCGACCCGGCCGCGCAACACCTTGACCCGCTCCGCCGGCAGGGCGCCGGACAGCTTCACCGTGGTCCAGGTGCCCACCGGCACGTCCTCGGTGTAGACCTCGACCTGCGCCGGGTGCTTCTCCGTCGCCTCGGCCTTGACGTGGTTGCGGTGCACCTTGCGCATCTTCTGGGTCTGGCTCGGAGCGCTGGCGTAGCAGCCCCGGTCGGGATCGAAGTCCCACTTCTCAGCCGCGTCCAGGGTGGCCAGTCCGTCGACGAAGGTCCGGAGGTCGACCAACTGCTTCTCCAGGAACAACAGGTAGGTGACCGGTGCCTGCCGGACGAGCAACTGCCCCTCGACCACCACGTCGGCCTTTGCCTCGGCGTTCCCGGTATCCTGCAGAAGTTGCAGGTCGAACAGCCGACCCATCGTCGTGGCGACCTCGTCGAGGACCTCCCTGACGGTGTACTGCACCCGGGTCGACTCCGGCGGCAACTGCTCCCGGACGTCGTCGGCGAACGGCTGGTACGTCCGGGAGATGCCGGACAGCGGCGGCGCCTTCTGGGTACGCCGGTGCGCATCGGTGAGCTCGCGCTTGGCCTTCGGCTTGAAGCCCTGAACGAGGGCATTGACCTTGTGCAGTTCGGTCGGGTTGAGCACCATGATCCTTTCGGTGTCGTCGCGGGAACGATAGCCGTCGTCGCCGCGTACCGGCGACCGTGTCGAGTCGGGACGGCCGGATTCGAACCGACGACCCCCGCACCCCCAGTGCGGTGCGCTACCAAGCTGCGCCACGTCCCGATGTGTGCCCCTGGAACGGTTCGAACGTCCGACCTCCTGGTTCGTAGCCAGGCGCTCTGTCCACTGAGCTACAGGGGCATGCTCCGTCGAGGGGGATCGCCCTCCTTCCCACGACGGCCTGGAGCGGAGGATGCCGGAGTCGAACCGGCAACGGTGTGACCCGCGACGGGTTAGCAACCCGCTTGCCCTGCCAATGGCGAACCCTCCGTGCGCGGCGTCGACGGGGCTCGAACCCGCGACCTCCGGATCGACAGTCCGGCGCTCTGACCCACTGAGCTACGACACCATGTTGTGCTGCGTACCCGGAGCAGGAGTCGAACCTGCAACACACCGGTTCTGAGCCGGCGGCCTCTTCCGTTGGGCTACCCGGGCGGGATGGAGTGACGCGGGATCGAACCGCGCACGCGCAGCTTGCAAGGCAACGCTGTGCACCAGCACCCACCCCAGGAAAACGTGCCCTCGGTGCGATTCGAACGCACACCGTACGGTCCCTCGAACCGTTGCCTCTACCGTTGGGCCACGAGGGCGTTGCGCTCCCGGACAAGGATTCGAACCTCGATTTTCTGATCCAGAGTCAGACGTCCTGCCGATTGGACGATCCGGGAAAGGCGGCCGGCGGGGCGAGTTCCGCCGGCCGCGTCTCAGCGCCGGGTCAGCGCGGCCCACGTGGGGACCGACGCCGCCGACCGCAGTGCCATGCCCGCCTCGGCGGGGGTGCGGTCTGCCTTGCGCTGGTTGCATCCGTCACAGGATGCGACGGTGTTGCTCCAGGTGTTCCGGCCGCCGCGCGAGCGGGGCAGGATGTGGTCGACGGTGGTGGCGTGCCCGCCGCAGTAGCCGCAGCGGCGGCCGTCCCGGACGAGGACGCCCGAGCGGGACCACGCCGGGCCGGACGTGAAGCGCCAGCGGGTGACGACGTACCGGACCAGGCGGACGACCCTCGGCATCGGGTAGACCCCGATCAGCCGGTCCGGTTCGGCCTCGTGGATTTCGGCGACCCGCCGGACGAGCATCCGAACGGCGTGCCGGACACTGACCCGGTGGAGCGGGCCGAGATCGGCGTTGATGACCAGGACGTCCACCGGATCCTCCTTCTCTTCTCGTCGTTGCTGGTAACAGTTCTCCGAGCGGCTACCCGGGTTCGAACCGGGGGCCTCGACAATGGCAATGTCGCGCTCTGCCTACTGAGCTACAGCCGCAGGTATGTGGTGCCGGTGCCGGTGCTCCGGGTGCGATTCGAACGCACACTGTGCGCGATTTGAGCGCGCCGCCTCCTGCCGTTGGGCTACCGGAGCGGAAGCCGGGGAAGCTGGACTCGAACCAGCACAAGCGATACCGTCTCCCGGTTCAAAGCCGGGCATGTTGCCAGTTACACCATTCCCCGACGGGCACCGCGAGCGCCCTCGACCGTCGTACGTAGACCGTGCCGGAATCGAACCGGCCTTCTCCAGAATGAGAGTCTGGCGAGATAACCACTACTCCAACGGTCCCTGTTCCTCTGGTGGAGCGGAGGGGACTCGAACCCCTCACCTCAGACCTGCCAGATCAGCGCTCTTCCTGCTGAGCTACCGCCCCATGCGTCCGGGACCCGAGAATCGAACTCGGTGTCTCCTGTTCCCAAAACAGGCGGGTCAGCCGTCTCCCCCGCCCCGGATCAGCCCGGCCGGTGCGGTGGTACGGCACCGACCGGGCATTCTTCTTGCCATCCACTGTGGAGTTTTCAAAGAGGTACCGGTCCCGCCGGCCGAGGTCGGGGGAAGAAGCAGGGGTGACAGGATTCGAACCTGCAACCTTCGGTTTTGGAGGCCGTTGCGCTGCCAGTTGCGCCACACCCCTGTGTGGTAAAGAAAAACGCCGCCCCGTCCCGGTCTGGGTGGGCGGCGTAGTCGCGTTGGAAGTCGCGTTACGTCCGCCAGCTGCCCAGATCGGCACACTCACCGGCACTCAGATAGACGGGTCGGCCGAGCATGGCGTGACCCACCGGACCGGACGGCGCCTGCCGTCGCGGTTGCGATGATGACTGCCACAACATCGGATGCTCCCGTCGTTTCGTTTCGCTTTGTTGATCGCTGTGGTAACTACGGTAAGGCGACACATGGCGTGGAGCAACATCTTTTTCGACTGTTCCCGGTTCAGGTTTTCCGCCGCACGTGGACTGCCTGGTCAACCGCGACACCGGAGCAGGGTTCCCGGTGTCGGATCGGCCGGGAGGCATCCACTCAGGTCTTGCTGGTCTGCTCGACGAGGCGGGTCACGGCGGCGGCGACCACGGCCGGCGCCTGGACCTGGGGGAAGTGGCCCACCTCGGGGACCATGACCACCTCGGCCCGCAACTGCCCGCCGATCCACTCGGCCTCGGCCCCGGGATCCGCCCAGTCCACGTCGGCGGCGCCCATCACCACCACGGCCGGGGCGGTCACGTCGGCCAGTCGCCGCCGGGCGGGTTCGTGCGAGGTGCGGCTCGTTCGGACGAAGGCCTGCCAGTGGCCGGGGCGGCGCAGGTTGTCGCGTACCCGCCGCTTGTGTTCCTCGTACCCCTCGGGCTTGGCTCCCGGCAGCCATTTGGGGTAGTAGCCGAGCAGGGCCGCCGGACCCCAGGGGCGGAGGAAGAGGGCCCGGATCAGCAGCTTCTGTATCGCGCCGATCTCGGGCTCGCGGACGAACGGGCCGAGCAGGGCCAGGCCGGACACCTTCGCGGGCGCCTCGGCGGCGGCGATCACCCCGGCCGCGGCGCCCATCGAGTTGCCGACCACGACCGCGGGCCCGCCGAGTTCGTCGACAAGCGCGAGGAGGTCGCCGGCGAGCGCGACATCGTCGTACGCGGTGAAGGTGGCGTCGCTGTCGCCGTGTCCCCGGATGTCGATGGTGGCCACCCGGAAGCCCGCGTCGAGCAACCTCGGCACCAGCAGCCGGTACGTCTGCCGCAGCTCGGCCATCCCGGGGACGCAGATCACCAGGGGGCCGCTGCCCTGTACGTCGTACGCGATCCGTCCCTCGGGGCGGCGGAGGTGTTGAGTAGTGATCATAGCCGTAAAGCTACTCTCATTAGCCATGGCTGCCAAGTCCGTCGACGGGGACGATGGACTTCGGGACGGCGGGCGGGACCGGGCGACAGGTGTCCGCCGAACGGCTCGGTGCGTTCAGCGTGAACCCGGCGGCGATCGGGCCGTCGCCTCAACCGGACGTGCCGCGGGTCAGTGCCGGCGCAGGAACGCCACCAACTTGTCGACCGACTCGAACGGCTTCGTGACGCTGACGAGTTCCCAACCCCACTGGCTCAGGATCTCGACCGCGATCAGGATGCCGGTGGTCCGTGGCATCGAAAGGTTGCTCCCGGCCACGACCGCGAGATGCCGGAACGGGTAGGCGCGGAGGTCGCACTGCCCATTGATCAGGGCTAGTGCGTCAACCTCACGGGTCTGCACGATCTGCTGCGGGGGCGGGAACGGGGACATGCGGCACACCGTACTCCGCTGGCCGGGTGGCGTCGATGAGCTGACCAGCCGGTCAGGATGTCGGTGGGCAAGCTGGTGGAAAGGCGGTGGAGCAGGCAGTGCGGGTCGGGGTATCGGACACCATCGAGTTGCTGGCCCCACGGTGTGGCGGCCAGGAGCTAAAATCCGGAAACGATCGGGCGCCGTCCTCGTCGAGAGTGACGGGCCGTCCACGGCGATGGGGGAAGCCGGATGCTGCACACATCACGCACGGTCAGTCGTGACGACCCGCGGCTGGATCAGGCCCGACGCTTCGTGCGGGAACTCGAGGACGACCTGGCGAGAACGCCCCACTACCTGCCGGTCGAGGGGCTCGAGCGCATCTCGGGAACGGACCAGACCGGCACGGTCACCTCCGTCGTCGACGCCCGGGGCGACTTTGTGGACCTGAACATCGGATCCGACTGGTGGTACACGGTCGGCCCGTCGGGGGTCGCCTCGGCCATTCTCGACGCCCTCCAGTTCGCTCAGGACAAGGCGATGCTGGCGATGGCCCTGCTGCGCCGCCACGGCAGGCCGACGCCGCCGGACCCGTCGGCCGATGGTCCGTTCCTCCGTGACGAGTTCGCCTCATCCTGGTCGCCGAGGGACGCCTGGGCCGAGTGGGCGGCAGCGGAGGCGGATGTCGAACGCGGTTACACCCTGATGGACGCTGCGGACCGTGTCGTCGAAACGAGGGACTCACCGGAGCCGAGGACCATCTCGGGGCCGCTCGGCCTGTTCCAGCTACGACTCGTCGGATTCACCGTCGTGAGCGCGGAGATCAACTCGCACCGCGTCGTCCCGGAGGACGTCGACCAGATCGTCGAGGACGCTCGGGCGGCCCTGCGACAGGCCACTCGGGAGAAGGATCCGACGTACTGGTTCTCCGGGGAGGGGACGCGACGATGACGGACTACGACTGGTTGAGCACGGAGAGCGTCGAAGCGGCGACCGACGGCATCCGCGGCGAGGCGAAGAAGTGGTTCGGCTTCTCCGACAAGATGGAGACCGTCGCCCAGAACATGGCGGGCCTGACGCTCGGACCGACGGCGTTCATGGTCATCGACCCGGGGACCGCACTGATGACCGCGACCGACCAGCATGGTGCGTACGCCAAGACGCACGGCTGGCTCACCGGACTGTTCCGGGACGCGGCGAAGAGGTTCGATGAATTCGGCAACGCGTTGAACAAGTGCGCGGACGAGTACGACAGAACTGACGGCCGGAGCGCGGCCAGCTTCGACAAGATCGCGAAGTCCTGACGGCCTCCGCGCGTCCCAGAAAGGTATGGTCTTGCCGCCTCCCGGATCCAGTTCCAGCTACACGCCCCTCTCCGTACAGGCATTCGACAACGCGGTGAAGTTGGTCGAGCAACTCATCGCGAAGACCCGCACCGAGCTGAACAATCTGATCAACCGGATCAACACCTTCCTCCAGAAGGTGCAGAAGGAGCTCGAGGACAGCTGGGTCGACTCCTTCTTCGAGTTCTTCAACCAGGACATCAGCGAGGGCCTCGGGGAGATCGTCAAGCGCCTCGAACAGGTCAAGACCAAGATCGGAGAACTGCTGGGGAAGGCCGAGAAGTCCGTCGCCGGCTCGATTCCGGTGGCCTCGCTGTTCTCCCGCGCGTTCGACCTGGGCGACAAGGTGAACCGCCCCCTCACCGGTATGCACGGGGACATGACCGGGTCCGGCGAGATCGACTTCTGGCGTGGGCCCACCAAGAACACCTACGAGAAGCGGCGGCAGGACCAGCAGGACGCGGTCAGCAACGCCTCCGCCAAGGTCGAGTCACTGGCCACGTACCTCGGCGACGCCGCCACCGGCAACATGACCTACATGTCGAGCCTCGGTGCGCGGATGGGCGAGGTGTACGGGGCACTCACGACATGCTGCATCGACCTCGCGGCGGCCGGTGCCGGCGCCATCACCCAGGTCATGGACGCACTGGCGCACTTCTCCGAGCTGATCGGCACGGCCGTCAACCAGGTCATCGGCTACATCACCTCGCTCGGAACCCGTATCGCCGAGGTCCTGAACCAGATCCTCGCTCTGGAGACCGAGAAGTCGGACCTCACCGGGCTGACGGCGGACGGAAAATGGCCGGCACCGGTCGCCGAATAGCGCCCGGGGATGTCCGGCGGCACCCTGACAGCCACGTAACAGGAGAGGAAACTCCATGCCCCGCAGGCCCGGTCGACTCCGTCGGCTAGCCCAGGCGTTCCTGCTGGTGGCGGCACTTCCGCTGCTGGCGACGGGCTGCGGGCGGTCCGATCCGCCTCAGGTGGAGGGGATTCCGGGCGCCCCGCCGTCGCCCACCGGCTCGTCGGCCGGGTCGACCGGAAAGTGGTCGAAGCTCGGCACGGCGTGTCCGACGTTGACCGGGGGAACCGCCACGTCGCTGCGGAAGACCGGACCGGGTACGCCCAGCGCGGCCGACGCGGACACCCCGGTGGCGCAGAACGTCAACTGCACCTGGGGGGAGGGCACAGGATCCGTCGGCGTGTCCCTGTACCTCAACCGCAGCGACGGTCCACTCCCCGCTGACCAGGCCACTGCCGAGGAGTTCCAGCAGGGCTTCGACAAGTACGTGCAGGACGGGTCGATCCTGCACTGGAAGCCCGAGCCCGGCCTGGAGGACAAGGCCTACCTCGGCATTCACAAGGACCGGGTCACCATCGAACTGGCCGTACTGTCGAGCAACGCCAGATTCACGGTCTACTACCAGGTCAAGGAGTTGGACGAGGCGGCCTGGGACGCGGCGCTGGCGCAGCACCGGGACACCATGCGGGGCCTGGCCGCCGACGTCCTGGACGACCTCAGCTGACAGCCGGCCACGGCGGATGCCGTGGCCGGCGCCCCTACCAGCCCCGCGCCCGCCACTCGGGGATCGACGGCCGCTCGACGCCGAGCGTCGAGTCCCTGCCGTGCCCGGGGTAGAACCAGGTCTCGTCCGGCAGCCGGTCGAAGAGCTTCTTCTCCACGTCGTCGATGAGCGAGTTGAACCGCACCGGATCCTGCTCGGTATTGCCCACCCCGCCCGGGAACAACGAGTCCCCGGTGAACAGGTGGCTCCCGTCAGCGTCGTCCTGGTAGAGCAGCGCGATGGAGCCGGGAGTGTGCCCGACAATGTGGATCACGTCGAGCCAGCGCTCGCCGACCCGGACCCGGTCGCCGTCGGCGAGCGGCTCGGAGGCGATCGGCAGTCCCTCGGCGTCCGCCACGTGGACCAGCGAGCGGGCACCGGTGGTCGCGATCACCTCTTCCAGGGCCACCCAGTGGTCCATGTGCCGGTGTGTGGTGACCACCGTCGACAGCCCGGCGTCGCCGACCAGTTCCAGCAGCCGGGGCGCCTCGTTGGCCGCGTCGATCAGCACCTGGTCGCCGCTGGCGGCGCAACGGAGGAGGTAGGCGTTGTTGTCCATCGGGCCGACCGAGATCTTGCTGATCGTCAGACCGGTCAACTCCCGGACATCGGGGGGTCCGTCCGTGGTGACGTCGCCGGTGTAGCGCTCGCTCATTTTCGTGCCTCCGAGTAGGTGTCCAGGTCGGCGGATCAGATCCAGGCCGGCGCTGCCGGCAACGGCCCGGCCGGCGTGACTACCAGGTTCTTCCCGGCGCTGCGGCCGGTCAACCAGCCGGCCAGCGCGTGCGCCGGGCCAGCGACGGTACGCGGCTCCGCGTCGGCGACGGTACGCAGATCCGCCGGGTCGGCGACGCCGGACCGCTCCCGGTCGCTGGCACTGTCGCTCGGATCGCCGCCGGCCTGCCCGGCCGAGCCGAGGAACAGCGACTGCCCGGTTTCCGCCGGACGTAGCACCAGGGCGAACTGCGTGTCCCGGCGGGCGAGGTCGCGCACCACCTCGTGCAGCACCCGCTGGCTGAACGCGTCCGGCCAGTCGGCGGTGCGGTAGCCGACGGCCAGGTCGACGTGGTGTACCTCAACCTCGCGCAGCCGCCCCCAGACCAGGGTGGCCGCCACCCGGGGTCCCCGGACCGACCGCACCTGCGCGGCCCAGCCCTCTGCCGGCAGCTCCCGGGCTGCCTCGGCGAGCCGCTCCGCACTGGCCCGCAGGTCGGCGAGCTGGACGGCGACGGATCGGCCGGCGCCCGCCGCGATGGCGTCGTTCCGGGCCGCCGGACTGGCGTACTGCGGTACGTCCTCGCCGGTGCGCGCCGACGTGAGCAGGTTGACGTAGCTGTCGGCGTTGCGGGCGAGATGGGTCAGCACGTGTCCACGGGTCCAGCCGGGAAGGAGGGACGGTTCGCCGACTGCGGTGTCGCTGAGCTCGGCGACCGTCCGCAACAGCCGTTCCGTCGCCCGGTCCACCTCGGGCAGCAGTACGAGTGGGTCGAGTGTCACGGCTCACGACCCTATCGGTCGCTCGTCCGGCCCGGGTGGAGGCGGCGTACCGCTGATCCGGCGCCGCTGCCGGAATTGGCTTTCGGTGTGGCCCGGCCAGCGCCTACCGTCAGTGCCGACGCGTCACCCGGAGCTGTGAGGGAGGTGGGATTCATGCCGGTCGCAGTGCGCGTGGCCCCCGTTTCCACTTCTGCACCCCACCTCTGACAGCAAAGGGCTGACATGACCTTCGATCTCGCGTCCCTCGGTTGGGACGCGTCGCTGGCCGCCGCGTACCCGGATTGCGGCGATGATCTCCGACCCGGCCGGGTTGTCCGGGCCGACCGGGGAGTGTGCACGGTGCTCCGCGCCGACGGTCCGGTGCGGGCCAGTCTCGGCGGCGGGGTGCTGGTCGCGGCGGCGCGCGACGCCGTCAACCTGCCCTGCGCGGGTGACTGGACGCTGGTCCGGGCCTGGCCGGACCAGCGGCTCACGGTGGAAGCGGTGCTGCCCCGGCGTACCGCGATCGTGCGCCGGACGGCCGACAAGGACTCGACCGGGCAGGTACTGGCGGCCAACGTCGACGCGGCGGCGGTGATCGAGCCGCTGCATCCGGAGCCGGACGTGGGTCGGATCGAGCGGCTGCTCGCGTTGGCCTGGGAGTCGGGGGCGCAGCCGCTGCTGGTGCTGACCAAGTGTGATCTGGTCGCCGACCCGGTCGCCGTCGCGGCCCAGCTCGCCGAGGTGGCGCCGGGAGTGGCGGTGCTGCCGGTGAGCGCCCAGCGGGGGACCGGATTGGCGGGGCTGCGGCCGTGGATCGCCGCCGGTCGTACGCTGGCGCTGCTCGGACCGTCGGGTGCGGGCAAGTCGACGCTGGTCAACGCGTTGGCCGGGGCGACGGTGATGACCACTCAGGGAGTACGTGGGGTGGACGGCAAAGGCCGGCACACCACCACGCACCGGGAACT
>NZ_JADPUN010000095.1 GCF_015690345.1 Plantactinospora alkalitolerans
GACAGAGCCAGATCCGTCCGCCCGGCCCCGATGCGACCGGAATGGCCGAGCGGCCCGGCGGAATCGACCGGACCGACAGTCCGACCGCGCTCATCCCGAAGGTCCCGAATCCGGATCCCGGGGCCACCGCCCTGATCCCCACCGTCGCCAACCGGCGGGGAAGCGGCGACGACGGGGCCACCAGGAGCATTCCGCACGTGCCCGGACCGGGTACGCCACGCCGGGACGACATCGAGGCGACGGCCCTCATCGGAGCCATCCCGCCCCCACCGCCCGCCGGTGACGAACCGGACGACGATTCGGCGGCCAAGGCCGAACAGCGCCCCCGACGCGGCGAGCAGGTCGTCCGGCTCCGTCCGGAGCAGACCGGCGAGGGCTACAAGAGCGTCTACTCCGAACTGACCCGACCGTCGATCGGCTCCCGGATCCGCACCGGAATCCGGACCACCGGAGAGGTGCTGATCACCTTCGGGCTGGTGGTGCTGCTCTTCGCCGCGTACGAGGTCTGGGGCAAGTCCACGATCGTCAACGCGCACCAGGACGACCTGACCCAGGAACTGGCCCAGCAGTGGGGGGACCCCGATCCGACCGTCGGGCCGACCCCCACCGCCACTCCCTCACCCGACAAGCCGGTACGTGGCAAGCCGATCGCCGGGCTCTACATCCCGAAGCTGGACAAGCACTGGGTCGTGGTGGAGGGGGTCACCCAGAAGGACATCCGGTACGCGCCGGGCCACTATCCGCAGAGCGCGCTGCCCGGCCAGATCGGGAACTTCTCGGTGGCCGGTCACCGGAACCGGGCCACGTTCTGGCGACTGGACGAACTCGACGACGGCGACCCGATCGTGGTCGAGTCGAAGACCACCTGGTACGTCTACCAGGTCTCGCAGACCCGCATCGTCAAGCCGAGCCAGGTCGAGGTGGTGGCTGCCGTACCGGGCAAGCCCGGAGTCAAGGCCAAGGACGCGATGCTGACCCTCACGACCTGTAACCCGAAGTTCGACAACTATCAACGGTTGATCGTGCACGCGAAGCTGGTCCGGACCGAGCCGAAGACCCCGGGCGCACCCAAACCGGTCGAGTTGGGCGGCTGACCGACGATGTACGGATGGATCTGGCGGAAGTTGCCGTTCGGGCTTCCGGGCAAGCTGGTCGGCTCGTTACTGATCACCGCCAGCCTGCTGGCCCTGCTCTGGTACGTCGTGTTCCCCTGGGCCGAGCCGCTGCTGCCGTTCGACGACGTCCAGGTCACCCAGGACTCCGGGGTGCCGGGCGGCGACACCGGGGGCAACGGCGATCCGGGAATCGAGGTTCCCGAGCCGACCGGCGACGGCCACGAGTTGCCGTACGACACGGAAGAGAACAACACTCCGCCCCCGAGCCCCACCAGGTAGGCCCGATGCGCGTCCTCGTGATCGACAACTACGACTCGTTCGTCTTCAACCTCGTGCAGTACCTCGGTCAGCTCGGCGCCGAGTGCGAGGTACGCCGCAACGACGAGGTCGACCTCGCCGAGGTGGGCCGGCTCGACGTCTCCGGGGTGCTGCTGTCACCCGGCCCCGGCACACCCGACCGGGCCGGGATCTGTCTCGACGTGATCCGGGAGTACGGCGGCGAGCTGCCGATCCTCGGCGTCTGCCTGGGCCACCAGGCCATCGGTGCCGCGTTCGGCGGCACCGTCACCCGGGCTCCCGAGCTACTGCACGGCAAGACGTCCGAGGTCCGGCACCGCGCCGAGGGCGTGCTGGCGGGGTTGCCGGATCCGTTCACCGCCACCCGCTACCACTCGCTCGCGGTGCTGCCGGAGACCCTGCCGGCCGAGATCGAGGTGACCGGCTGGACGGAGTCGGGGGTGGTGATGGCGATGCGCCACCGGACCCTGCCGATCGAGGGCGTGCAGTTCCATCCCGAGTCGGTGCTGACCGAGGGTGGTCATCTGATGCTGGCGAACTGGCTGGCTGTCTGTGGCCTGCCAGCCGCACTGGAGCGTGCTCCCGCCCTGGCCGCCGAGGTGGACGCCCGGCGGCGCTCGGCCTTCGTCACCGTCTGACCCGGGCCTGTCCGGCCGGTTCGCCGAGCGGCGGTCGGCCTCGCCGGGCGCGGCGCCGGCCGGCGCCGTGCCCGCTCAGCGCGTCTCCGCCTCAGCGCGTCTCCGCACCGTGCCCGCTCAGCGCGTCTCCGGCCGGTTCGCCGGCGGGTTCAGCGGCGGGAAGAGCCCACCGCCGGTCCCGGGCGACGTCGTCTGGGTGGGCGTGGTCGGCGGCGGGTTGTTGGGCTCTTCCTCGGGAACCGTGACGGTGATGGTTACGGTGCTGCCGGTCGCCTTCTTCTCGTTGGCGCGCGGGTTCTGGGACTGCACCTCGCCGGCCTGGTTGCGGGGCACCTCGTTGCCCTCGACCACCCGCACCTCGAAGCCCGCCCTGTCCAGGGTCTCCCGCGCGTCCTCCTCGGACTGGCCGACGACGTTCGGCACCGAGACGACGTTGCCCCTGGAGACCTCGACGGTGACCGTGCTGCCCTTCTCGACCTCGCGACCCCCAGGCGGGTCCACCTTGGTGACGATGCCCTTGGGCTCGTCGCTGTTCACTTCTTTCTTGACGACCACGAGGTCGAGGTCCTTCAACTGGCCCTCGACGGAGTCGAACTTCGATCCGACCAGGTTGGCGGGAATCTTCACCTTGCCCGGGCCCGCGCAGACCACGATCTGGACCTCGGTGTTCGGCTCGACCTTGCTGGCCGCCGGCTGGCTCTGCCCGGTGACCTGCCCGATCTTGCAGGTGTCACTGGTGTCCGGATTGCCGGCCACCGGTGTGAGACCGACCTGCCGCAGCGTGTCCTCGGCGACCTGCTTGGTGCTGCCGACGACGTTCGGCACCTCGACGGTGGCCTGGTTGCCACCGCCCTTGTTGTTGATCAACAGGGCGGCGACCAGGGCGATCACCGCGAGCACACCGAGGCCGCTCAGCGCGGCCAGTACCCAGGCCGACGCGCGGCGTCGCCGGGCGTCCCCGACCCGGGCCGGCGGCATCGGCCGGTTGCCGCCCTGCATCGGGCGGGTCGCCGTCTGCGACATCGCCATCGTCTCGTCCTCGCGCATGACCGGGGTGGCCATGACCGGGCGGCCAGCCGCCGCGCGGAGCAGGTCGGCGCGCATCTCGCCGGCGCTCTGGTACCGGTTCAGCGGGTTCTTCGACAGCGCCTTCAGCACTATCGCGTCGATCGGCGGGGTGACGTCCCGGTTGATGTCGCTCGGTGCCGGCGGATCCTCCCGGACGTGCTGGTAGGCGACGCTGACCGGGCTGTCGCCGACGAACGGCGGATGCCCGCAGATCAGTTCGAACAGCACGCAACCGGCCGCGTAGACGTCGGAGCGGGCGTCGACCGCCTCGCCCCGGGCCTGCTCGGGCGAGAGGTACTGGGCAGTACCGATCACCGCGCTGGTCTGTGTCATCGTGGTCGCCCCGCTGGCCAGCGCCCGGGCGATGCCGAAGTCCATGACCTTGACCTGGCCGTTCAGGGTCATCATCACGTTGCCGGGCTTGATGTCCCGGTGGATGATGCCGTGCCGGTGGCTGAACTCCAGGGCGGCGCAGACGTCCGCGGTGATCTCCAGTGCCCGGCGGGGCTGTAGCCGGCCCTCGGCCGCGAGCACCTCCTTGAGGGTCCGTCCGTTGACGAACTCCATCACGATGAACGGCAGCGTCTCGCCGGTGGGCGCGATCTCCTCGCCGGTGTCGTAGACGGCGACGATCGCCGGATGGTTCAGCGAGGCCGCGTTCTGTGCCTCGCGCCGGAAACGCATCTGAAACGTGTCATCTCGGGCCAGATCGGTACGAAGCATCTTAATCGCGACATCACGGCCGAGCCGGAGGTCACGCCCCCGGTGTACCTCGGCCATGCCGCCGTAACCGAGCAGCTCGCCGACCTGATACCTGCCACCCAGCAGGCGGGCCTGCGCCGTCATCTCGTCAGTCGTCCTTCGCTCATCTGGTCACCCCGCCGGGATACACGACTCGCTCCACCTGACGGTACGGCGCACCGAGCGGCCCGTCGCGTCCGTCTTCCGACCGCAATACCGATATCGCCGCTTTCTGCGATGGCATCGCGCTGTTGCTGTCGTTGCTCTTCCGCCACTGAAAGGCAATCACGCCGGAGCAGATCAGTACCAACAGGCCCAGTACGACGAGAAGCACGATCACCAATGAGCGGTTCCCGGGCTGCGGCGCCGACGACGGCACCGGATGCCTCGGGTACGAGTATGCCGGTTCCGGTCGAGGCCGGACCGGCTGCGGCACGGCGGCGGCCCCCCGGCTGTATCCGCCCGCTCCGGCGACCGCACCGGCCGGCGGGCGCGACATTGGCGCGGCCGGCGAATGCGGCGCGACCCCGGCTCCGGGCGGCGGCACCCGG
The DNA here is from genome assembly GCF_015690345.1 of Plantactinospora alkalitolerans. GTDB lineage: Bacteria > Actinomycetota > Actinomycetes > Mycobacteriales > Micromonosporaceae > Plantactinospora > Plantactinospora alkalitolerans. Next base: position 4,411 of record NZ_JADPUN010000095.1, read on the forward strand.
GTTGCCGACGGGATCCCGGCCGGACCGTGCTGCGGAACGGGCTGGGCCGGGCCGGCGGGCCGCTGCGGCGGTACGGGCACCGTGCCGAGCGGCCGGGCCGGCTGCCCCGACCCGGTGCCGACCGTGGCGGCCGCCTGCCGGGACACCGCGGCCAACTCGGCGGCACTCTGCCAGCGGGCTCCGGGGTCCTTGGCCATCGAGCGCTCGACGATCGCCCGGATCGCGGGCGGGATGTCCCCGGGCAACTGCCGGGGAGTCTCCCGGACGTGCTTCATGGCGATCTCGATCGCACTGTTGCCCTCGAACGGTCGACGGCCGGCGAGGCACTGGTAGGCGACCACGCCGAGTGCGTAGACGTCGGAGGTGGGGGTGGCGACCGCGCCGGCCGCCTGCTCCGGCGAGATGTAGGACGCGGTGCCGAGCACCGAGCCGGCAGCGGTGAGCTGGCCGACCATGGCCGAGCGGGCGATGCCGAAATCGGTAAGCACCAGCGTGCCGTTCGGCCGGACCAGGAGGTTTCCGGGCTTCACGTCGCGGTGCACGATGCCCTTGTCATGGGCCGCCTGCAACGCGTCGGCGGCCTGCGCGACCAGTGCCATGGTGCGGGCCGGGGTGAGCCGGCCGACCCGGCCCAGGGTGCGGGACAGGGCGTCACCCTCGACGTACTCCATCACGAGGAAGGCGATCTGCTGGTCGCTGCCGTAGTCGTAGACGTCGACCACGCCGGGGTGGTTGATGGTCGCCATGGTCCGGGCCTCACCCCGGAACCGCTCGGCGAAGCCGGGTTCGTCCAGCAACGCCGGCAGCAGGATCTTGACCGCCACCGTACGGCCGAGCACCTCGTCGGTACCCCGCCACACGTCGCCCATGCCGCCACCGGCGATCCGCTCGTCGAGCCGGTACCGGCTACCGAGCAGCACTCCGGGCTTGAGCATCTCACCGACCTCCCCGGTCGGCGATGACCGCGCGCATGATCTCCCTGCTGATCCGCGCCGCCTCGGCACTACCGCCCGAGCCGGCGTCCTCCAGCAGCACGCAGACCGCGGAGACCGGCACCCCGGCGCTGTTGATCGCGAAGCCGATGAACCAGCCCTGGTCGCCGTTGGTGCCGCCGGTCTCGGCGGTGCCGGTCTTGCCGCCGACCCGGTAGCCGGAGATCTTGGCCTTGGTGCCGGTGCCGCTCTGCACCACGCTGACCATCATGTCCTGAAGGTCGCGGGCGACCTGGGGGCTGACCGGCTCGCGCAGCTCCTTCGGTACGGCGGTGTAGTAGTCGGTGGTGCGGTCCGGGCCGAGCTGCTGCTGCACGAGGTACGGCCGCATCTGCCGGCCGTTGTTCGCCACCGCGGCCGCGATCATCGCGCCCTGCAGCGGGGTCATCCGCACGTCGTTCTGCCCGATCGAGGACTGGGCGAGCGTCGGCGGGTCGTCCCGACCGTCCGGAGTCTGCATCGAGCCGGTACGGCTGGCCGCGACGGCCTGGCCGGCACCGTTGAGCCGACCCACGGCCAGTTCCTCGTCCTCGAAGCCGAACTTCCGGGCCTCCGCCTTGAGCTTCTCGGCACCGAGCGTGACGCCGAGCCGGGCGAAGCCGGTGTTGCACGACTCGGTCAACGCCTCTTTCAGGGTCACCTGCGACTCGGGGCAGATGCTCGTCGCCGCGTTGCGGATCGGCACGCCGGCGGTCGGCGCCAGGTAGCTCGGCCCCGCCGGGATCTGGGTGCTCGGGGTGTACCCGTTCTCCAGCGCGGCCGCCGAGGTGATGACCTTGAAGGTGGAGCCCGGCGGCAGCGTCTCGGCGAGCGCCCGGTTCTTCAGGGGGCCGTCCTTGGCGTTGTCCAGCTGCTTGTACGCCGCCTCGGCCTTCTTGGAGTCGTGGTCGACCAGCGGGTTCGGGTCGAAGCTCGGCATGGAGACGAGCGCCTGGATCGCCCCGGTCGCCGGGTCGATCGCCACCGCCGCGCCCCTGGTCACGTTCTTCTCGTTCTCGGCGAGTTGCCGGAACGCCATCTCCTGGGCCCGTGGCGAGAGGGTCAGCAGGATGTTGCCGCCGGCGGTCTGGTTGCCGGTGAACAGGTCCCGTACCCGGTCGGCGAAGAGCTGGTCGCTGGTGCCGGCGAGGAACTCGTTCTCGCTCTTCTCGATGCCGGTGTCGGCCAGGTTGACCGGCTTGTAGCCGAGCGCGTGGGCGTACAGCTCGCCCTTGGGGTAGGAGCGGAGGTACTTCAGCTCGCCACCGGTCTCCCGGCTGGTCGCCAAGGGGGTTCCGCCCGCCTCGATGATGCCCCGCTTGCGCTCGTACTCGGCGACCTGCACCCGACCGTTGTAGTCGCTGGTGCGGTACTCGTCGGCCTTGTAGGCCTGTACCCAGTTGAGGTTGGCGAAGAGCAGGCCGAACAGGACCATCACGACGACGCCCACCCGGCGCAGAGGTGCGTTCACGGTCTGATCACCTCCGTTGTCGCGCCGTGCAACTGGGGCGGTGGAGTCGCGGGTGCCCCGCTGGGCCGAGGGCCGGTGCCCGTCTCGACGGGCCGGCGCGCGGCGTCGGAGATCCGCAGCAACGTCGCCACCAGCAGCCAGTTCGCCATCAGCGACGAGCCGCCCGCGGAGAGGAACGGCGTGGTCTGACCGGTGAGCGGGATAAGGCTGCTGATGCCACCGATGATGACGAAGAGTTGCAGGCAGAGCGTGAAGGAGAGTCCACCGGCGAGCAGCTTGCCGAAGGAGTCCCGGACGGCGAGCGCGGCCCGCAGGCCCCGCTCGATGATCAACAAGTAGATCACCAGCAGGGCGGAGAGGCCGAACAGGCCGATCTCCTCACCCATCCCGGCGAAGATGAAGTCGTTGTGCACCTCGGGGATCTGGGTCGGCTGGCCGCCACCCGGCCCGGTCCCGAACAGGCCGCCCGTGCCGAGCCCCAGCAGCCCCTGCAAGGGCTGCCAGCCGGCGCCGTACGCATCGCCGTACGGGTCGAGCCAGATCTCCACCCGGGTGTAGAAGTTGGCGAACGGGCCACCGACGGTGCTGCCGAGGAAGTAGGCGAGGAACGCGCCGCCGAAGAAGAGCAGCAGACCGATGATCAGCCAACTGACCCGTTCGGTGGCGATGTAGAGGGTGACCACGAACATGCCGAAATAGAGCAGCGAGGTGCCGAGGTCCTTCTGGAAGACCAGCACGCCGAGACTGATGATCCAGACCACGACGACCGGCCCGAGGTCCCGGCCACGCGGGAAGTCGACGCCCAGGAAGCGCCGGCTGGCCAGCGACAGCACCTCGCGCTTGCGTACCAGGTAATAGGCGAAGAAGACCAGCAGCGCCAGCTTGGCGAACTCGCCTGGCTGGATCGTGAACCCGCCGACGCTGATCCACAGCTTGGCGTCCGACTGCGGGTTGACCTGCGAGTAGCGGGCCGGCAGCACCGCCGGGATGATCACCAGCACGATGCCGGCCAGGCCGAGGGTGTACGCGTACCGGGAGACGGCCCGGTGGTCGCGCATCAGTACCAGCAGTCCGGCGGCCAGGATCACCGAGGCCAGCGTCCAGGCGAGCTGCCGCCCGCCGGTGCCGGAGAAGATCGCGAAGTCGGCGCGCTCCTCGGGCGCGGCGTTTGCCAGGTCCAGCCGCCGGAGGAAGGCCACGCCGAGACCGTTGACCAGGGCGACCGCCGGGACCAGCACCGGATCGGCGTACGGGGCCAGGAAGCGGACCACCAGGTGCAGGGCGAGGAACACCGCGCCGACCGCCGCGATCGGCACCCAGAAGTCCAGCGTCACGGTGTCGAGGAGGTTGGCCTCGACCGTCGCCGCGTACGCCGCCACCACCGCCATCGCCAGCAGGAGCAGCCCCAGCTCGGCGTTCCGCCTGGATTTGGCGGCCACCCGGACGCGTGGCATCTCGCCCGTGGGTGCGGGCGTCGATGCCGATCCAGGTGGGGCGGTCACGATGATTCCCTCGGATCGTCGGAGCTGACGCTCACTCGATCGACCGGCATCCCGCGGGGTCGATGACCGGCGGGATCGGGTCGGACGGTGGCGCGTCGGGCGTACCCGCCGGGGTGGCGGTTGCTCGCGCGGTCGGGTCGGGGGTGGCGCTCGGCGTGGCCGGTGGTGGCGTGGTGGCGCTCACCGTGGGTGTGCCACCCGGCGTGGCGCTCGGCGGGCAGATCGGCTTCAGGTTGGGGTTGCCCGGGTCGTCGTTGGTCAGCTCGGCGAGCCGACGTTCGGCGTCGGGCTGGTCCTTCGCCTGGATGCCCTGCTTGACCTGTTCCTGGGCGGCGTCGGTCAGGTCGTCCAGCTCGGTGGGGCTGGTCGCGTGCACCTTCGACAGGTCGAGCCCGGCGATCCGGCCCGGCACTCCCTGGAAGACCGCCAACTGCCCGTCGTCGGTGGCACCGACGTAGTACTGCTGCTGGGTCACGCTCCAGCCGAACCAGAGTCCGCCGCCGACGAGGCCGAGCAGCGCCACGAGCATCAGGGCGGTCCGCAGCGGACGCCGACGGGGCCGCTCGGAGTCCTCGTCGCCGCCCTGGTCGGAATCGGTCTGCTCCGGACTGGCCGGACGGGGCGGGGACAGCGCGGAGGCACGGGCCGCCGGCGTCGAGTCGTCGGCCGAGGTCGCCATCCCGCGATCCCGGGCCGCCGCGCCGCCGACGATCGGCGCCGCTTCCAGGATGTCCTGGTCGGTCGCGTCGGCGATGATCACGGTGATGTTGTCGGGGCCACCGCCGCGCAGCGCGAGCTGCACCAGCCGCTCGACGCACGCCTGTGGATCCTGGTGGTTGCGCAGCGTGTCCCCGATGGTCTCCGCGCTGACGACTCCGGAGAGCCCGTCACTGCAGATGAGGTACCGGTCGCCGGGCAGCACCTGGCGGACCGAGTATTCGGGGTCGATGTCGCGACCGTCCAGCGCCCGGGTGAGCAGGGACCGCTGTGGGTGACTACTCGCCTCCTCCAGGCTGATCCGGCCCTCGTCGACCAGCATCTGGACGTACGTGTCGTCCTTGGTGACCTGGGCGAATTCGCCCTCTCGGAGCAGATATGCGCGGGAGTCACCGATGTGCACCATACCGATCTTGCTGCCCGAGAACAGCAGAGCGGTGAGCGTCGTGCCCATCCCCTCCAGATGCGGATTGGCGTCCACGGTGTCGCGCAACTGCTGGTTGGCGGTGTCCACGGCGGACCGCAGGGCATCGACGAGGGAGTCCCCGGGGACATCCTCGTCGAGCGGGGCCATGGCACCGATGACGATGTTGCTGGCGACGTCACCGGCGGCCATTCCACCCATGCCATCGGCCACGGCGAGGAGCCGTGGCCCGGCATAGACGGAGTCTTGATTGCCGTCTCGGATCAGCCCGCGGTCGCTGTGCGCCGCATAACGCATGGTCAGAGTCATGGCCGTAATTCGAGGGAAGTGCGGCCGATTCGGATCGGCACGCCGAGGGGGACGGGGGTAGGTCCGGTGACCTTAGCGCGATCGAGGTAGGTCCCGTTAGTCGAGCCGAGATCTTCGACGAACCACTGTCCGGACCGGGGCACGAGCCGGGCGTGCCGGGCCGAGGCGTAGTCGTCGGTGATGACCAGCGTCGAGTCCTCCGCCCGGCCGATGGTGATCTGCGCCTCGCCGAGGGTTATCCGCGTACCGGCGAGCTGGCCGGCGGTGACGACCAGTTGGTGGGCCGCCCGTCCCCGCTTGACCTTCGCCGGTTTGGTGTTCCCGAGCACGGCCCCCACCCCGCGCGGCGCGGCGACGAGGCGGCTGGACCTCGCTCCCGCGAAGAGGTCCCGACGGATCACACCAACCACCGTGAACACGAAGATCCACAGCAGGACGATGAACCCGATCCGGGCGACGGTGATGACGAATGGGGGCAAGGCGTCAACCGTCCACGCGGAACGTCAGGGTGGTCGTACCGAGCTGGATCATGTCGCCCGGGTTCAGCGCCACGGCCGAGACCCGCTGGCCGTTGACCATGGTGCCGTTGGTCGACCCGAGGTCGGTCAGCACCACCTGGGCGCCGTCGAAGTCGAGCCGCGCGTGCCGGCGGGAGATGCCGACGTCCGGCAGTCGCAGGTTGGCCTGGTCACCCCGGCCGATCACCGTGGAGCCCATCTGCAACGGGTACGTCCGTCCGTCGCCCGAGACGAGCCGGATGTTGCGCCCACCGCCACCGTGTCCGGGTGGCGGACCGTAGCCGCCCCCCTGGTCGTACGGCGGGTAGCCGGGCTGGGGTCCGCCGGGCTGGTCGTACGGCGACGACTGGTGCACCGGTGCCACGTCGCCACCGGTGTAGACCTCGGCGGTGACCCGGAACATCCCGGTGTCCAGGCCGTCCCCGCGCTCGATCTCGACGATGACGTCGCCGTAGACGGTCCACGCCTGCTCGCCGATGAATTCGGCCTGGGACTGTGCCAGTTCCTGGGCCAGCGCGGCGGCGTACGGCGCCAGCCGACTGTGGTCATATGGTGAGAGATCGATCACGTAGCGGTTAGGTACGAGAGTGCGCCCGCCGGCGAGGATCGCCTTGTGCGCCTCCGCCTCCCGCTGCATCGCGTTGAGGATCTCGACGGGGTGCACGACCCCTTTGAACACCTTTGCGAAGGCCCCCTCTACCAGGCCCTCCAGACGCTTCTCAAAGCGTTGCAGCACGCTCACCGGCTCCTCCTCGGGTTCCGAGGACATGATGGTATCCGGCCGTTGCACATACGGCTCGCACGCCGCTCGGCCGCCTGCTGCCGGCCTCTCTCAGCAGCCGGGTTTTGTCGTGCTACTCTTCCATCCGCCGCGAGCGGTAACGTTCACGGCGGCAGTAGGGACAGCGTAGTATGTCCCGGCACATGCCGAAGAGTGGCCTCCGGACAGAATTGTTATGGTCCTGTGGCACGCTCGGAGGATGAACCGGGTCGGTCCGTGGTTCTCAGGCGAGAACACGGGACGGCGCGGATCAGCCTCGCAAGGGGAAGTGGCGGAATGGCAGACGCGCACGGTTCAGGTCCGTGTGCCCGAAAGGGCGTGGGGGTTCAACTCCCCCCTTCCCCACCGCTACGAGGGGCTCCGTGGTAACACGGGGCCCCTCGTTCATATCGGGGCAAAGGCGCCACCGCGCTATGCTCCGGTGGTTTCCGACCCGAGGCGAACCAGGAGTGACGTGTGAGTGTCGCGTTGGTGACCGGATCCGGTGGCCTGATCGGATCCGAGGCGGTCCGGCACTTTGCCGGGCTCGGGCTGGCCGTGGTCGGTATCGACAACGACATGCGCAGCCGGTTCTTCGGCGCCGAGGCGTCGACCGCCTGGAACGTGCTGCGGCTGACAAGTGATCTCGGCGACGCGTACACGCATCACGACGTCGACATCCGCGACCGGGACGCGCTGGCGGGAATCTTCCGGCGGTACGGCCGCGACATCGCTGTGGTGATCCACACCGCCGCACAGCCGTCGCACGACTGGGCCCTGCGCGACCCGTTCACCGACTTCGACGTCAACGCGGGCGGCACCCTCAACGTCCTGCAGAACGTGCGGGAACACTGCATCGACGCCCCCGTCATCCACTGCTCGACGAACAAGGTCTACGGCGACCGGCCGAACAGCCTTCCGCTCGAGGAGCAGGAGACCCGCTGGGAACTCGCGGTGGACCACCCCTACTTCGACGGCATCAAGGAGGACATGTCGATCGACGGCTCGTTGCACTCCGTCTTCGGCGCCTCGAAGGTGGCCGCCGACGTGATGGTGCAGGAGTACGGCCGCTACTTCGGCATGAAGACCGCCTGCTTCCGGGGCGGCACGTTGACCGGTCCGGCGCACTCCGCCACGGAACTGCACGGCTTCCTCGGGTACGTCATGCGGGCCAACATGGAGCGACGGACGTACAAGATCTTCGGCTACCAGGGCAAGCAGGTCCGGGACGCGATCCACAGCCACGACGTGGTCGCCGCCTTCGAGGCGTTCTTCCGCAACCCGCGCTCGGCGGCGGTCTACAACCTGGGTGGTGGGCGACACTCCAACACCTCGATGCGGGAGGCGTTCGCCCTGGCCGAGCAGATCACCGGCCAGGAGATGACCACCGAGTACCACGAGGCCAACCGGGTCGGCGACCACCAGTGGTGGATCGGCTCCAACGCCGCGTTCCAGCGGGACTATCCGGGCTGGAAGCAGATCTACGACGTACCGATGATCCTCCAGGAGATCCACGCCGCCAACGTCGACAAGTGGGTGCCTGTACCGTGAGCGCCCCAACCAGTCGACGCGAGGAGAGGCCGTGAGCGGGCGCAGCGAGGAGAGGCCGTGATCTCGCGGGGTAAGCGCAATGTGCTGGGCGTGCTGGTCGACGCGATCGACTACGAGGCGGCGACCGAACAGGTGGTGGCCGCCGGGCGTGAACGCCAGTCGCTGGCGCTGACCGCGCTCGCCGTGCACGGGGTGATGACCGGGGTGCTCGATCCGGCACACAACGCCCGGCTCAACGCGTTCGACGTGGTCACCCCGGACGGGCAGCCGGTCCGGTGGGCGCTCAATCTGCTGCACCGTGCCGCGCTCGCCGAGCGGGTCTACGGACCCGACCTGACGCTGAGCGTGCTGTCCCGGTTCGCCGACGAGGGCATGCCGGTCTACCTGTACGGGTCCACCGACGACACCCTCGCGCGGCTGGTCCCGCAACTGGAGCGGATGTTCCCGGCGCTGAAGATCGCCGGTGTGGAGTCGTCGAAGTTCCGGCCGGTGCGACCGGGCGAGGACGCGGAGATCGCCGACCGGATCCGGGCGTCCGGCGCCCGACTGGTGCTTGTCGGTCTCGGCTGCCCCCGGCAGGAAGTCTTCACCTACGCCATGCGGCCCCTGCTCGACATGCCGCTGATGGCCGTCGGTGCCGCGTTCGACTACCACGCCGGACTGCTCCGGAAGCCACCGCCGTGGATGCAGCGGGTCGGCCTGGAATGGCTGTGGCGGTTCGGCCTGGAGCCGAAGCGGCTCTGGCACCGTTACATGGTGCTCAACCCCGCGTACGTGGCCCGGCTCACCGCGCAGCGCCTCGGGGTCTGGAAGGCCCATCCCCCGGCCCCGGCGAACGAGCGCCCGGAGACCTTCGCCGTCTGAGCGGCTCCTCGATCGGGTAGGGCTGTCCCTACCCGGGAGATGCCGGTCGCCGGGAGTGTGCCGGACCGCCGGCTCCGATTGACTCGGAGTCATGCTGACGCTCGCCGTCCAGACCTTCCGAAGCCGCTGGACCGCGTTCGTCGGTACCTTCCTGGCGCTCGCGCTCGGCGTCTGCCTCCTGGCGACCACCGGGCTCACCCTGGCCGCCAGCGTCGGTGGAACGGATCGCGCCCCGCAGTGGTACCGGAACGCCGATGTGGTGGTCGCCGGCCCGAACACCGTCTCGGTCACCACCGGCACCGGCGACGAGCGGACGACCTCGACAACGAGGACCGCGTACTCCGCTCCGCTGCCGGCCGACCTGCCGGCCCGGCTGGCCGCGCTGGCCGGAGTCGCCGAGGCGGTACCCGCGCACCAGGCCCCGATCGAGGTGGCCGGGACCGCCGGGACGGCCCGGCCGTGGTCGGCCGCCGCGCTCGGCGCGTACGCCGGGCTGGCCGGCGGTCCTCCGACGGCGGACGACCAGGTCGTGCTC
>NZ_JADPUN010000275.1 GCF_015690345.1 Plantactinospora alkalitolerans
CCCCCGCTCGGAAGGACATCCCCGATGGAATCGCCCCGTCTTCGTACCCTCGTCTCCGTCGCCGCGCTGGTCGCGGTGGCCGCGGCCAGCATCCCTGCGGGCCCGGCCGTCGCCGGCCGGCACGCACCGCCCTCCGCCGGCTCGCTCGGCTGGTCGGGCGGCTGGGCCACCGCCGTCCAGCAGCCACAGGCGGTCTACGAGGCACCCAACTGGTCGGTCGACGGCTTCACCAACCAGACGCTCCGGCAGGTCGTCCGGGTAAGCGCCGCCGGAACCCGGGTACGGATCCGCCTCTCCAACCGGTACGGCGACCAGCCGCTCCGCCTCACCGGAGCGACGATCGGCCGGACCGGGAACGGCGCCGACGTCCGGCCCGGAACCCTGCGGCCGCTGACCTTCGGCGGCTCCCGGGCGACCACGATCCCACCCGGTCGTGACCTCGGATCCGACGCGTTGCCCCTGGCCATCCGGCCGCTGGATCGGCTGACCGTCACCCTTTACTTCGCCGGGTCCACCGGTCCGGCCACGTTCCACGAGGGAGCATTGGCGACCACCTACCGGGCCGACGGCGACCACCGGTTCGACCCGGGTGGCGCCGCCTTCACGGCCGGGCCCAGCCAGTCCTGGTACTACCTCGCCGGACTGGACGTCAGCGGCGGTACGGGCCGGGGCGGCGGCACGGTGGTGACGTACGGCGACTCGATTCTCGACGGGTACGGCTCCACCCCCGACGCCGACAACCGCTACTCCGACGAGTTGGCCGAGCGGCTCAACCGGGTCGGCAGCCCACTGTCGGTCGTCAACACCGGCCTCAACGGCAACCTGCTGCTCACCGACTTTCCCTGCTATGCCGGCGACTCCGGGCTGACGCGGTTCCGCAAGGACGTCCTCGACCAGCCCGGCGTACGGACCGCGATCGTCCACCTCGGGCTGAACGACATCGCCGTCGCGGGATTGGCGCTGCCCTGCGCCGCCCCGCCGGTGCTGACCGACGCGACGCCACTGATCGAGGGGCACCGGGCCCTGATCCGCGCCGCCCACGCCCGGGGGATCAAGGTTCTCGGTGCGACGCTGATTCCGGTCAAGGACGTGCCGTACTACTACGACGCGGAGAAGGAAGCGATCCGCGACGCCCTCAACCACTGGATCCGGACCAGTGGCGAGTACGACGGCGTCGTCGACTTCGACCGGATCCTGGCCGACCCCGCCGACGCCGACGCGATGGCACCGGCGTACAAGGCGGTGGACGGCATGCACGTCAACGACGCCGGTACGAAGGTGATGGCCGACGCGGTCAACCTCAAGCTGCTCCGGAACGGCTGAGCAAATTCCACGAGTTCTCCCGGCGCCGGATACCGGCGCCGGGAGAATTGTTTTCTCCGGACGTTTTCACAACACCCGCGACATGGCAGCCATCCAATTGGGACGCGAATTTGATTTGCGTTGCGGTTGACGCCAATCCGACGAAAGCGACCCATCATTTCCCTTTCAGAACCGGACGTCAATTCCCCATCATTGAACGCGTGAGATTATCGGACGCACCTTCCGCCGACACGGCGACGTTGCCCATCGAGCAGGCCGCCCGAGAGGCAACCCGCCGGCTCGCGCCCGCAGAACTGGCACTGTTCGACGACATCACGGTGGCCTGGCGGCATGGCCGCCTGGCATACCAGGGTCGCCCCCACCGACCCGTCGGCGGCACGGTCGGGTTCGGACTCGACTTCACCCTCATCGGCGAGCTGGCCTACGCCGTGATCTGCACCGCGGTAGGCGAGGTACTCGGACCACTCGCCAACGACCGCGTGAGGCGGCGCACCTGGTGGCGGCGCCGGGCCCGGCCCGAGGCCGCCGAGCCTTCCGTCGGCCGTCGGGAGGTCACCTTGCGGCAGAGCGACGTGGAGCTGCTCTGGGCGGCATGCCGCCGGCACGGCGTCGCACTCGGGCTGTCTGAGGGGCAGGCCGAGTTGCTCGCCGACGCCGTACGGGACGCGATCCGGCGTCCCCGGGACCCCTCGTGACCGCCCCGGGCACACCACTGCACGAGACGGTCGTCGACCGGCCGGTCGGGGGGGATGGCCCGAGCGGTCTGGGCCGGATGTACGTCCTACTCTTCGCCCTGCTCGCCGGGGTGGGGCTGAACGCCGGCTGGATCGCCGCCATGTCGTACGACCTGGTGAACATGACGCGGATCGACACCTGCCTGTTCAACTCCGGACTGTCCCATATCCAGGGCAGATGGATGCGCGACGGCAACACCCTGGAAGCCTTCGAAGCCCTGTCGCCGGCGGTCTTCAGCGGATGCATGAAGTCGGCGACCCTGCCGTGGACCCTGACCATGCTGGCCGCCGCCGTCGGCACGCTCGCCGCCGCCGCCCTGTCGATGGTGATCGGCGGGCTGTGGGTGCGGTGGCGGCTCCGACGCGAGGGCCCGGCCCGCGAGGAGGCCGTCGGAGAGGCCCGACAGCGCTTCGGCCAACTCTGCGCCGAGCATGGATTGACCGGCCGGCCTCCCGAGCTGTGGATCAGCCGGCCTGGTTCGCGATTCACCGAGGCGTTCACCACTGGAGTGCCACTACGGCGCCCGCTGGTGGTGGTGCCGGCCGGGGTGGCCTGCGGTGGGGCGGCGCGTTTCGACCCGGTCGTGCACCACGAACTCGCGCACGTCAAGGCCCGCGATGTTGCCCGGGCCTCCGCCGCGTGGTGGTCAGGCTGGGTCAGTGTGACGGTGACCGCAGTCGCGATCGCACCGTACTTCGATCCGAAGGGCTCCAGCCTGACGAAACCTTTGCTCGGGCTGCTCATCGCTGGTGGGTTGACCCTGATATTGATCATCTTCCGGGCCCACCTGCTGCGAATTCGTGAGCACGCCGCAGACCGGCTGGCCGCCGCGTGCCTCCACCGGCCCGAACAGCTCACCGGCCTGCTGTCCGGGCAGCGACCAGCCGTCGTGGCGACGGGCCGGATGCCGGGGGTCGCCCGACTCCTCTTCGCCTGCCATCCGTCTCCGGCGCGGCGGGTACGCCTGCTCAGCACGGACGCAACGGTGGACGAGGGCGGTTTCCTGTCGTCTCTCATGACCGCGCTGCTGGTGCTGCTCCTGGTGCAGCCCGTCAATCAGGTGGCGCTGAACTCCACCGGTTGGCTGGGCAACACCGAAGTGCCGCTGTACGCCCTGGCTGGTTGCCTGATCGCCGGACTTCTCGTGCCGATGTGGGTACACCGCGCCACCGCCGCCCGCCAACTTGGGGTTCCGGCGAGCTGGCACGGGCCGGTGCTCGGTGTCGGCCTCGGCGTCACCGCCGGGTTCTGTCTGCCGTTTCCCGGCCTGACGGTAAGCCCCGGGATGATGGCCCTGGCGACGCATTGGATCACCGGTCCATTGATCTTCGCAGTCGTCTGCGGCATGACCTGGCTACTGGTCCGGTTGGCTCAGGACGTCGATACCGCCGGCCGGTGGGGGATGCTCCTGACGACCGGGGCTGCGGCACTGGTGGCGGGGGTGACGCTCTCGAACGCCATCAAACTGGTGGTCAACGCGGCCGGCGGTCTCCGCCCAGCTGTTCTACGCGTCATCCCGCTCTCCCTCGATGGCCTGTCGGACTGGGACACCGTCCTGATTTTCGGGTTGATCGCCCTGTTGGCGGTGATGTCGGCGCTGGCTCGGCCGCGTCCGCGCCGGTTGTCATCAGAGTGGTGGGCGAAGCTCCGGCACGATCCGGTTCCACGGTTGATGCTGGCGATGATCGTGATCGCGGTCACCACCGGCACGGTGGTCACCGCGCTTCGGCTGCCGGACGATCCGTCGCGGGCGGCTGAGGTGCACCTGGTGTGGCAACGCATCTGGGTGTTCGCGTTCGCCGGCTGGGTGGTGCTGCTCGCACTGCTCTATCGCGCACCGGGTCGGCGTGCTGGCGGGTCACGGCCGCCCGGGGCGTTGGCCAGGGCGCTGACCACAGCCGCGCTCACCTCGTTGGTCAGCGCGTTCGTCCAGTTCGGAGTGGAGGTGGCCACCGGAGGTGGCTGGCGACCCGCGCATCATCGCTGGCTCGCGGAGGAGTACGTCCTGACGACGCTGGGGTTCCTGCTGATCCTCATCGTCGTGCTCGCGCCCCTGGCGACGCTGATCCACCCGCTCCTCCCACGCCGCTCGCTGCCGGCGTCGCGCGGGCGGCGGCACCTCATCGCTGCGGCGGTGTCGGTGTCGGTGTGCGTCGCGGTGATGCTCGGTGCGGTCGACGTGTTCACCGGACGGCCCGGCGACATGAACGAAGTGCTCCGGCTGGGCCCGTCCACACCGATCCCGACCGAATCGGCGCCAGCCCCGGGCGGCAACGCCGGACGCCAGCTCAGCCAGGACGAGGCGAACACCATCGCCGACGCAATCGGTCCCGTACTACCGGGCTGGACCAGGAAACCGTACGAGCCCACCGAGCCGGACGCCCCGGCCGACCCGACGGCCTGCCCGCCGACCGTCGGCGAGGACGGACTCGACCCGGTGGCCGAGGCCGAGGTTGTTTACAGCGCCGGAGCGGCAAAGCATCCGCCGAACGGCGCCGACATCTACATCACCGTCGCGTCCTATCCGTCGGTCCTCGATCCGGAGGAGGAGTTGGCAGCGCAGCGCGCCGGCATTGCAAGGTGCCCACGATGGTCCACGGACAACGCCGATTCCGTCGATGGCAGGTCGCACTGGCGACTCAGGGAGTGGCCGACCGGACCCTTCCCATTCGCGACACTGGGATCTCGTATGGCCATGACGATGCGGACCAACAATGGGACGATCGTCACCACGGGGGATTCGATCATCGCCATCATAGGACACAATTCCATACAACTGATGGTCGTATACGGGCACGCCGGCGAGCCGCCGGAAACCCGGCTGAAGAAGCTGGACGATAAGCTCCTCGCCGCGCTGCTCACCGCCGTCCGCAAACTCGACGAGACGTAGCTGTTCGATGAGTGGACGGCGATGACCGGCCAGGGCAGCCGGCGAATCCCGCCGGCTGCCGGACTCAGACGAACGAGCCGGGTTCGCTCGGCGCGGAGACCACGCCGGGCGTCTCGCCCTCGTCCTCCGGCCGGGTGAGCTGCGCCGTCACCTTGTGTGGACGCAGTTCACCGCTGGCGATCGGCTCGGCGAAGTGGCAGGCGACCCGGCTGTCGCCGATCTGGCGCAGTACCGGCCGTTCGTCGGCGCACCGGGTCGGCTGAGCCCAGGGGCACCGGGTGTGGAACCGGCAGCCGGTCGGCGGGTTGGCCGGGGAGGGCAGGTCACCGGCGAGCAGGATCCGCTCCCGGCGGTCCTCCACCTCGGGGTCCGGCACCGGCACGGCGGACATCAACGCCCGGGTGTACGGATGCAGCGGCGCGCGGTAGAGCCGGTCACCGGGCGCCTCCTCCACCAGCGCGCCCAGGTACATCACGCCGATCGTGTCGGAGATGTGCCGCACCACCGCCAGGTCGTGCGCGATCACCAGGTAGGTCAGCCCGAGTTCGGCCTGTAGCTCATCGAGCAGGTTGACCACCTGGGCCTGGATCGAGACGTCCAGGGCGGAGACCGGCTCGTCGGCCACGATCAGGTCGGGGCCGAGCACCAGGGCGCGGGCGATGCCGATGCGCTGGCGCTGGCCGCCGGAGAACTCGTGCGGGTAGCGGGACAGCGCCCACTTGGGCAGCCCGACCGCGTCGAGCGTCTTGGTGATGATCTCCCGCCGAGCGTTCCGGTCGGCGCCGATGCCGTGCGCCTGTAGGCCTTCCACCAGGATCGACTCGACGTTCTGCCGGGGGTCCAGGCTGGACATCGGATCCTGGAAGATCATCTGCATCCGGCGACGCATCGACCGCATCTTGTTCGGCGGCAGCGTGGTCAGTTCGACCCCGTCGAAGGTCACCTGGCCGGAGGTCGGCGGGGTCAACTGGAGAAGCGCCCGGCCGAGCGTCGACTTGCCGCAGCCGGACTCGCCCACCAGCCCGTACGTCTTGCCGCGCGGGATGCTCAGGTCGACCCCGTCCACGGCCTTGACGTGCCCGACGACCCGGTCGAAGATCACCCCTCGGCTGATCGGGAAGTGCACCTTCAGGTCCCGGACCTCGACCAGGTTCCCGCCCCGCTCGCTGTTCCCGCCCCGCTCGCCGTTCCCGCCGTGCTCGCCGTTCCCGCCGGGCTCGCTGTTCCCGCCGGGCTCGCTGTTCCCGCCGGGCTCGCTGTTCTCGTCACGCTCGCTCGGAACGGACACGTTGCCGTCGGTCATGCCGACTCCTCCTCGCGCGGCGCGGGCACCGACGATTGCTTCTCCTCGGCCACCGGATCGACCTCGGCCACCGGACCGACCGGGCCCGATTCCGGACCGGCCTCGGCTGCTGGTCCCGGACCGGCCTCGACCGCCGGTTCGGCGACCGCTGGCGCCGATCCGACCGCCGGCACCGGGTTGACGCACCGGTAGGTGCGGTCGGTATGGGTCAGCACGAGCTGCGGAGGCTCACCCACGCACGCCTCCACCTGGCGGTCGCAGCGCGGCGCGAACGCGCACCCGTCGGCCCAGGGCAGCACGTCGCGGACCGAGCCGGGGATCGGGGACAGCTTGTCCCCGCGCCCCGCGTCCAGGCGCGGAATCGAGTTCAGCAGACCCACCGTGTACGGGTGCCGTGGCTCGGCGAAGAGCGGACGACGGCGAGCCGTCTCCACGACCCGGCCGGCGTAGAGCACGTTGACCGTGTCGCACATCCCCGCGACCACACCCAGATCGTGAGTGATCATGACGAGGGCGGTACCGGAGTCGCGTACCAGGGCCTTGAGCAGTTCGAGGATCTGCGCCTGGATGGTCACGTCGAGCGCCGTGGTGGGCTCGTCGGCGATCAGCAGCCGGGGCTGGCAGGCCACCGCGATGGCGATCAGCGCCCGCTGGCGCATCCCGCCGGAGAGCTGGTGCGGATACTCCTTCAACCGGCGGGTCGGATCCGGGATGCCGACCCGGTCCAGCAGGTCGGCGGCCTCCTTGCGGGCCGCGTCCCCGCTCAGTCCACGGTGCCGGGTGAGTACCTCGGTCACCTGCCGGCCGATCGGGATCACCGGATTCAGCGAGGAGAGCGGATCCTGGAAGATCATGGCGACGTCGCGGCCCCGGATGTCGCGCATCGCCCGGCGGTCCACCCGGAGCAGGTCGGTCCCGTCGAAGTCCGCCTTACCGCCCACGCTGATCCCGGGCTGCCGGGGCAGCAGGCCCATCAGGGCCAGCGAGGTCACGCTCTTGCCGCAGCCGGACTCGCCGACCAGGCCGACGACCTCGCCCGCGTCGACCGAGAACGAGACCCCGTCGACCGCCCGCACCGTACGCTTCCCGCGCTGGCGGAACGTTACGGAGAGGTCCTCCACATCAAGCAGTGCCATGACAGATCACTTCCGCAGCTTCGGGTCGAGGGCCTCACGCATCGCCTCACCGAGCAGGGTGAAGCCCAGCGCGGTAATGATGATCGCCACCGCCGGATAGATCGCCAGCGCCGGCCGGATGCCCAGGTACGGCTGCGCGTCGGCGAGCATCACGCCCCACTCCGGCACCGCCGAGTCGGGGTTGCCGAGGCCGAGGAAGGAGAGCGCCGCCGCCTCGATGATCGCGGTGGCCAGGGTGAGCGTCGCCTGCACGATGACCGGGGCCAGGGAGTTCGGCAGCACGTGACTCAACGCGATCTTGGATCGGCGTACCCCGAGCGAGGTCGCGGCGAGCACGTAGTCGCTGTTCGACTGGGCGATCATCGAACCGCGCAGCAGCCGGGCGAAGACCGGTACCGAGACCACGCCGACCGCGATCATCACCGTCGTCAGGCTCGCGCCGAGCAACGCGGCGATGCTGACCGCCAGCAGCAGGCTGGGCAGCGCCAGCAGCATGTCGACGATCCGCATCAGGCCGGTGTCGAGCCAGCGTCCCCAGCGCCCGCCGAGTCCGGCGGCGGCACCGGCGACCCCGCCGATCAGGGCACCGATCGCGAGGCCGATCAGCGTCGAAACCACACCGACCAGCAGGGTCTGCCGGGCTCCGACGATCAGTCGACTGAACTCGTCCCGGCCCTGGTGGTCGAAGCCGAGCCAGTGGTCGGCCGAGGAGCCCGGGATGATGCCCTGCCCCGACTTGACCAGACCTTCCCGGATGCCGATCGTGTCGGTCGGGCCGTACGGCACGAGCATCGGACCGACGATCGAGACCAGTACGAACAGCCCGAGTACGACGGTGCCGACGATGGCCGCCGGGTTGCGCCGCAGCCGACGGAACGCCTCCTGCCAGAGGCTGACGCCGCGCTCCTCGTCCCGGGCGGCGGAGAGTTCGCCGAGCCGGTCCAGCTTCTCGGCCTTCTTCCGGGCCCGTTCGGTGATCGTCACCTGCGCCACCCTCCGTTCGCGACTGCGGGGCTCGCAAGCTCACTCCTCGCGCTCACCTGACCCTCACCCTCGGGTCGATCAGGCTGTACGAAAGGTCGACCAACAGATTCACCAGCACGAAGAGCACCGCAATGATCATGATGAAGCCCATCAGCACCGGATAGTCACGTTGACTGATCGAGTCGGCAATGAACGCCCCGATGCCGCTGAACGCGAAGACGGTCTCGGTCAGCACCGCGCCGGAGAGCAGACCGCCGGTGAGCAGACCGATCGTGGTGGCCACCGGCAGCATCGCGTTGCGCAGCACGTGGCGCTGGCGTACGACGCGCTCGGTGAGCCCCTTTGCCTCGGCGGTCCGGACGAAGTCCTCGCCCAGCACTTCGAGCACGCTGGCCCGGGTGATCCGGACGATGATCGCCAGCGGGATGCTGGCCAGCGCGAGGCCGGGCAGCACCAGATGCCAGAGCGCGTCCGCCGCCGCGTCCCACTCGCGGGTCATCAGCCCGTCCAGGACGAAGAAGTTGGTGATCCGGGTCGCCTCGATGGTCGGGTCCTGCCGGCCGCTCGACGGGAACAGGTGCAGGTTCTCCGCGAAGATCGCCTTCAGGACGTACGCCAGGAAGAAGACCGGGATGCAGACACCGATCAGCGATCCGGCGACCGAGACGTGGTCGAGGAGCCGGCCCCGGCGGCGGGCGGCGAGGTAGCCGAGCGGGATGCCGATCGCGATCGCGATGATGATCGCGGTGGCCGCCAGTTCCACGGTTCCCGGGAAGCGTTGCAGGAATTCGGTGGTGACCTCGCGCTTGGTGGCGATCGAGGCACCCAGGTCGAGCCGGAGCATCCGTTTCATGAACCGGCCGTACTGCACCAGGATCGGCTCGTCCAACCCGAGATTCTGCCGGATCGCGGCACGCATCTCCGGGGTACCGCGCTCACCGAGGATCGCGGTCTCCGGGCCACCGGGAAGCCGGTGCAGCCAGATGAACAACAGGATGGAGAGCCCGAACAGCGCGGGTATCAGCTGTAGCAGGCGTCTGACGATGAACCGGAACACGGCAGCCTCTGGCGGGGGGTGCGGAGGGTGGCGCGGGCGGGCGCTGGCTGACCTCCGGCCGGTGGTCTACCGGCCAGGGTCGGCGTGCGCCCGCCCGCGTTTCCCTATTCCTCTATGTCAGGACTTGAACTCGGCGGTGGCGAACCGCTCGTCGGTGAGCGGGCTCGCCTTCACCCCGGTCACGTCCTTGCCGAACACGATCGCCGGCGGCGAGTGCGAGATCGGCACACCCGGCAGGAACTTCATGACCTCGGCGTTGAGCTGCTTGTACAGCTCGAACCGGGCCGCGGAGTCCGCAGTGGTGTCGGCCTGCTTGAACTGGTTGAACAGGGTGGGGTTGTTGAAGCCCCACTCGTCCTTCTGCCGGTCGAACATGGTGCCGATGAAGTTGTAGGCGTCGCCATAGTCACCGGTCCAGCCCAGGAAGTGCAGGTCGTGCGCGCGCCCCGAGGTGGTGGCGTTGAGATAGTCCGGGCTCCACTTGAGCGGGATCCCCTGCACCTTGATGCCGACGGCCTGGAGGTCGGTCGAGAGCAGCTCGAAGATGTCCTTCGGGTTCGGCATGTACGGCCGGGTGACCTCGGTCGGGTAGTGGAACTTCAGGGTCAGGTTCGTCGCACCCGCCTCGGCCAGCAACTGCTTGGCCTTCTCCACGTTGTAGTCGTACGTGGTGACCGACGAGTTCCAGCCCTCGACGGTGTCCGGCATGAACTGGGTGGCCACCTTGGCGCCCGGGGGCAGCTTGGAGTCGACCAGCGCCTGCCGGTTCAGCGCGTACGCGATCGCCTGCCGGACCCTGAGGTCGGCGAGCTTCGGGTTCCCCTTCTGGTTGATCGCCAGGTAGAGGATGTTGAACGCCGGGCGGGTGAGCATGTTGAAGCCCTCGCCCTTCAACGGCTCGACGTCGGCCGGGCCGACCAGGTCGTACCCCTGGATGTCGCCGGACCGCAGCGCCTGCTTGCGCGCGTTCTCGTCCGAGATCGTCTTGAAGATCAGGGTCTTCAGCTTGGCCTTCTCCGTGCCGCTGTAGTCCTCGTTGCGCTCCAGGGTCAGCGTCTTGTTCGCGACGTCCCAGGACTTGAACTTGAACGGCCCGGTACCGGTCGGGTGCTCCATCGCGTACGACGGGTACTGCACGTTGTCCGCGCTACCGCCGATGGTGCTGGCCTTGTACTCCTCCAGCGCCTTCGGGCTGTGGATGGAGAACGACGGGAGCATCAGCGCGGCCGGAACCTTGCTGGAAACCCGGGTGAAGGCGAGGTCGACCGTGGTCGCGTCCTTCGCGGTGCAGGACTTGAAGAGGCTCTCCGGCAGGTCGTCCCGCTCGTTCTTGGCGAAGCCACCCATCACGTCCTGCCAGTACGGCGTGACGTCCGGGCTCTGCATCAGACCGGTGGAGTTGTACCAGCGGTTGAAGTTGACGCAGACCGCCTCGGCGTTGAAGTCGGTGCCGTCGTGGAACTTCACGCCCGAACGCAGCTTGAAGGTCCAGACCGTGCCGGTCGAGTCGGGGGTCCAGCTCTCGGCCAGACCCGGCGTGATCTTGGTGCCGCCCTCCTCGGGGCGGACCAGGGTCTCGAAGACCTGGCGGGCGACCCGCAGCGACTCACCGTCACTGGCCAGGCTCGGGTCGAGCACCTTCGGGTCGCCGGCCACGCCGAAGACCAGTGTGTCCTTCTGGCTTGCGCCCGATTCGCCGCGGTCGCTCTCGGCACAGCCGGCTACCGCGAGGGCCGCGACCGCGACGGCCGCGATAGCGACCTTCGGTCTTGGTGCACGCATGGTGCTTCACCTCGTCCTGTGGGTACGACAAACGCGGTGACGGGGGCCACCGATGGCGAGACACTAGCCGCCGGGCGGACCGGGCGGAAACGGGCCACGAATGGGTTGGTACCGGATCGTGTCTTTACCGTCATGACACCCACGACAGACCGTCACGCATGGTCAACAATGGGATCATTTGTCCAGATCAGCCTATGCGAAGTTGTTACATGCTCCGCCGGTTTGATCGGCACCCATGTCAGACCCGGATCGCCGGCTCACGGGCCGCAGGCCGCGGGCCGCGGGCCGCGGAGAGGCTGCGGACAGGCTGCGGATCAGACGGCCCGGCGGCCCTCGAAGGCCCGGCCCAGGGTGATCTCGTCGGCGTACTCCAGATCGCCGCCGACCGGCAGGCCGCTGGCCAGCCGGGTCACCGCGATGCCCATCGGCTTGACCATCAGGGCCAGGTAGGTGGCGGTCGCCTCACCCTCGGTGTTCGGATCCGTGGCGAGGATCAGCTCGCGGACCGTACCGGTGCCGAGCCGAGCCAGCAGTTCCCGGATCCGCAGGTTGTCCGGGCCGATCCCCTCGAGCGGATTGATGGCGCCGCCGAGCACGTGGTAGCGGCCCCGGAACTCGCCGGTCCGCTCGATCGCCACGACGTCCTTGGGCTCCTCGACCACACAGAGCACCTCGTCGGTACGACGCTGGTCGCGACAGACCCGGCACTGCTCGGACTCCGCGACGTTGTAACAGGTGGTGCAGAACCGCACCAGTTCCTTCACCCGGCGCAGCGCGGTCGCGAGCCGGGTGACGTCGGCCGGGTCGGCGGAGAGAACGTGGAACGCGATCCGCTGGGCGCTCTTCGGGCCAACCCCCGGCAGCCGCCCCAACTCGTCGATCAGATCCTGGATGGCACCCTCGTACACGGGGGAACTCAGAGACCGGGCAGGCCGAGGCCGCCCATGCCGCCGGTGACCGGGCCCATCTTCTCCTCGGTCAGCTTCCGCACCTCGTCGTGTGCGTTGTGTACGGCCGCCAGCACAAGATCTTCGAGGGTCTCGACGTCCTCCGGGTCGACCGCCTTCGGGTCGATCTTGATCGCCTTGACCTCACCGGCACCGGAGATGGTCACCGTGACGAGGCCGCCGCCGGCGGTGCCGGTCAGCTCCGCCTCGGCCAACTCCGCCTGCGCGGTGGCGATCTGCTGCTGCATCTTCTGCGCCTGCTTCATCATCTGCTGCAGGTTGGGCTGTCCACCCGGGCGCACGGCGACTCCTCGGTAGCGGAAATCTGGTCGGTGCCAGCCTAGTCCGGCCGGCCCCGGGCGGCTTGACTGCCCGGGACCGACCGGCGGGTCGGATCAGGCCGAGACGACGACGGTCTTCACGATCTTGTCGGCGATGGTCTGCTTCTTGGCGTCCCAGAGCGGGAAGAGGTACCCGATGTAGCAGATGATCCCGTCGACGAAGTGCGCGAGTTCCCGGAGGAACGCCTTGCCGGCGCCGATCGGCTGGTTGGTGGCCTCGTTGACGAGCGAGATGCCGAGGGCCTTCTTGCCCCAGCTCTGGCCGGTCTTCCCGGCCAGGTACCACCGGTTGTAGCCATTGAGCAGGATCGCGAGCACGATGAAGACGTAGTAGAGCGGACCGGGGCCGGAAACCTGCCCGGTCTCCGCGTCCGTGCTCATGCCGCCGAAGACCACGGCGAGGACACTGAAGGGGAGGACAACCAGAGTGTCGACGAGGTAGGCGCCGACGCGGCTGCCCCAGTGGGCGTAGTTCAAGGGGTGCTCCTTAGAAGGATGGTGCTAACTGAAGGGGATCTGGCTCGGTTACCCCGAGCCGGTGTAACTGGAACAACCAGCTCGCCAGGGCGAGCAGGCCGGCACCCCATCCCGTACGGCGCCGGGCCCGGACCGACCAGGCGACCGGTGGCGGTATCGCACCGAGCGCCCGCAGCCCGAACAGCGGCATCGCGAGGAGTACGACCCCCGCCAGACCCAGGATCAGCGGATTAGCCGCCGCCGCACCGACGAGATCGCCCCGGACCAGAGCGATCGCCGCCGTGGTCAGACCGCAACCGGGGCACGGCACCCCGGTCAGCGTGCGCAACGGGCACGGTACGGCCAGGGCAGTCGCATCTGTCACCGACGGCCAGACCGCCGCCGCCAGGGCCACGCCCAGACCGAACATCCCGAGCCGCTCGGGCACCGAGAGTTCCCGCACGTCACACACTCACAGGTCAGAAGGATGGGCGACCGATGTTAGATGAGGATCGATTGGCCCGTCGTCCCATTTACGGCCGGTCGCTGAAAGCAGACAGATAAGTTCCTGTGAACGTTTGACCATCGGGTCGACGCCGACGGGCCACACCCCACAATCCTCCAGATTGGACGGATCAGGGCGGGGATCCCTACTTGACGTCGACCTCGCCGATACGCTCGGCGCCCAGGGCCTGCTGGAGCAACTGCACCGCCTGCTGCTCGCTGCTCTGCCGGGCGGTGCGCTCGTCGACCACCTCGTCGAGCGGTTCGTCACCCGGATCGAAGCCCTCGTAGCTCACCGAGGTCGGCGGCGGGCCGTCGTACTCGGGGTCGTAGGGCGGCTCGCCGGCCCACTCACGGTCCGCCGTCCGGTCCGGGATGACGGCGGGACGCGGCCCACGTCCGGCCGCCGCCGCCCGCGCCGCCGCGAGGCCGGACCCGACCGGGGCACCCCCGCCGGTACGGCCACCGCCGACCGCCC
>NZ_JADPUN010000383.1 GCF_015690345.1 Plantactinospora alkalitolerans
CAAACTCTCCAACAAAAACTTGGAAAATCAACCCGGCAACAATAAAAACACTTGCTGCCAAAACAATCATTTTGGCACTGGCTTATCAAGCACCCTGTTGAGTTCTCAAAGAACAAACACACACCGAACAATGAGCCGAAACCCACCACCCGGGGCCACCATCCACCCCCAGCGTTTCCGCCGGGCGCTTGTAGAACCTTACCCGACCGTTTTCGCATCGTCAAACCGGTATCTCCCGGTTTGTAACACTCCAACGATCCTTCGTGCACCCCGACAGGCGCGGCGGTAGACCACCACGATCGGTCGGGATTCGGCAGGCCGGCCACCAGCGGTGTTTCCCGCTGGGCTTGCCCGGTGCCCTGCCGAGGGAGAAAGTTACACGGCCTGGCCGGTAGCACCAAATCGGGGCCAACTCACCGGGCAATCGCACCGGCAAATCTGGAATGTCGGACTCTGCGCCCGCGTTGGCTATCTGGTACGCCCGATTCGTCGGGCACGGCATCGGCCGGCGGCGCGCGGCAGGCAGCACACAGCGCGTACCGCGCGCAGTACGGCAGCAGGCAGCACGCAGCAGGCACCGCGAGCATCGCGGCCCGGGTCGCCAAACGGCCCGTACCCGGTAAAGGCCGACACCGACGATCTGGCAACCCACCGTCTGACAACCGAAAGGAAGCCGGAGTGCTGAGCAATCTCCTCCGTGGGGCCCGATGGCTCACCACCGTCACCCCGCCGACCACCCGCCGTGCGGCCCTCGCCACCGCCGGTCTCGCCGTCATCGGCGGCACCGTGGCCGGACCTGCGGTCGCCCTCGGCGCGACGCCCCAGGACGTCGGCTTCAGGGCGCCGACGGCGAAGGAACTCTCGGTCGACTACCAGGCGCAGCCGAACTTCTACTACTGCGGACCGGCCGCGACCCGGATCGCCCTGACCGCCTCCGGGCGGGCCCCGAGCCAGGACGATCTGGCCGCCCGACTGGGTACGGACGTCAACGGCACCGACTCGGCCGAGGACACCACGCGGGTGCTGAACAGCCTCGGTAGGACCGACTTCTACCGGACCAGGTCGATCCCGGAGGACACGGCTTCCCCGGCCGAGATGGACCGACTCCAGGCCGACGTGACCCGCGCGGTGGCCCGGGAGCACCCGGTGGTGGTGAACGTGATCGGTACCGCCGTCGACGCCGAGGGCGTCGCACACTCCTACGCGGGCGGCCACTACCTCACCGTGGTCGGGTACGAGGACGAGGGACGTACGGTCAAGATCGCTGACCCGGCCGACGTCAACGGCGACAGCTCGTACTGGATGAGCACGATCAACCTGGCGAACTGGGTCGCCAGCCGGGGCTACTCCGGCTGACCGACCCCGCCCAGCCGGGACGGCGGGGCCTGGCCATCCGCGATGGCCGGGCCCCGTCGGCCGTCATGCCCCGGCCGGCCGCCCGTCCTCGACTCCGCGGCCGCCGTCGACTCCGCGGCCGCCGTCGAGCCGTCCGCCCTCGACTCCGCCGCCCTCGACTCCGCCGCCCTCGATGAACACGGCAAGGCCGTCGAGCATCCGCCGCAGGCCGAACTCGAACATCCGATCGAGGTCGAATTCGAGATCGATCTCCGCCAGCCGGGCCAGCATCGGCATGGCACCGGACGCGAAGATGTCGGACAGGGTCGAATCCTGGTTCGCCATCCACTCCTCGTCGGTCAGCCCGCTCTCCTGCTCCGCATCCAACTCCCAGACCAGGTTGGCTGCCAACCCGTGTACGAATCCGGCGATCGACACGGCGACGTAGAACATCGTCGACACGTCGAGCCCGAGGCCGTCCACCGCGCGCATCGCCCAGTCGGTCTGCGTCATCCCTCGGGGCGACAGCATCGGGCGGGTCAGCGACATCGTCTGGTGCATCCAGGGATGCCGCCGAAAGACCGCCCAGCGCATCCGCGTGATCAGCTCCAGCTGTGCCCGCCAGCCCGGCGGGGGTGTGTCGGGCAGCGGTTCCTCGTCCAGCACCTCCTCCACCATCAGCGCGACGAGTTCGTCCCGGCTGGGCACGTGGCGGTAGAGCGCCATCGTGCCCACTCCGAGCCGTACCGCGACGCGACGCATGGACAGCGCGGCGAACCCCTCGGCGTCGGCGACCTCGATCGCGGTACGGACCACGCGTTCACTGGTCAGGCCCGGATCGGAGTCCCGGACCGTCCGGCGCCTCCCGCTACGCGCGGCCGGCGGAGCTTGTGGCTCGGGTTCCGCCACCACCGTGCCGACCCCGGGTACGGCGCGCACCAGCCCCGCCTCGCGCAACGCGGTCAACACCTTCGTGGCGGTGGCCATCGCAACGCCCCACTCGGCGGTGATCTGCCGGGTCGACGGCACCCGGTCGCCGGGGCGCAACTCCCCGGCCCCGATACGACGCTGGATCTCGGCCACGATCCGTCGGTACGGCGGCTCTGCTCCAGAGCGGTCCACCACGCCCTCCCTCGGTCGGCCCAGCCCGGTCGCGTACTAGTGCACCGGTGCCGCCGAGGGTAGCCGCCGGACCCGGCGGACCTTCGCACCGCCGAAACGGTGCACGTCAGCCGTCGCCTGCGCCGCACTACCCAGAGCACTAGTGCACCAATGCTGCCAATCTCAGCTTCTACTGGGTGATTGCGTCCTAGTAGTGCTCTGCTTACCCTGTACGCAGACATCTGACTCGTACGTCGCCCGGCCGGGCGAAGGCTGAGGAGTGGAAGAGGATGGCAGCAGAATTGGCGGTCGAGGCGACCGGCCTGGAGAAGTCGTACGGACCGGTACGGGTACTCGACGGCATCGATCTTCGGGTAGGTCGGGGCACCGTTTTCGCATTGCTCGGCCCCAACGGGGCGGGCAAGACCACCACGGTGCGGATCCTGGCCACGCTGGCTCGGGCGGACGCCGGACAGACCAGAGTGGCGGGCTTCGACGTCCTGAGCGAGCGGTCCCAGGTACGCCGGAGCATCAGCCTGACGGGGCAGTACGCGGCGGTCGACGAACTACAGACCGGTACGGAGAACCTGCGGATGATGGCGCGGCTCTCCGGCCTGTCCCGTTCGGCCGCCCGCCGTCGCGCCGAGGAACTGCTGGGCGAGTTCGACCTCGTCGACGCAGGACGAAGGCGGATCGGCACCTACTCCGGCGGCATGCGGCGCCGGCTCGACCTGGCGGCCGGTCTGGTCGGGCACCCGTCGGTGATCTTCCTCGACGAACCGACCACCGGTCTCGACCCGCGTAGCCGGCAGACGATGTGGCAGGTGATCACCGATCTCGCCGACTCCGGGGTGACGGTCTTCCTGACCACCCAATACCTGGAGGAGGCGGACCGGCTCGCCGGCCGGATCGCCGTACTGGACGGCGGCCGGGTGGTAGCGGAGGACAGCCCGGCCCAGCTCAAGACACGCTTCGCCGACCAGCGGCTCGATCTGACGCTCGCCACTGCCGTCGACTTCGACTCGGTCGGCGGCCATCTGGGCGACCGCGTTCTCCACCGGGACCCGGGCCGGCTGACCCTCGGCGTCGCCACCGACGGCAGCGCCCCGCACATCCGCACGGTGCTCGACGAGGTCGACCCCGGACGTACGGCGGTACTGCGGTTCGCGGTGCACACCGCCACGCTCGACGACGTCTTCCTGGCCCTGACCGGTCACGCCGCCACCCGTACCGACGCGGCCAGCGCTACCGACGCGGCCACCCGTACCGACAAGGAGACCGCCGGTGTCTGAACTCGCCGCCAGTGGAACGGTCGGGGCGCCACCGGCACGCTCCGGCCCGACCGACCTGGCCACGATGATCGGGCGCTGCCTGCGGCTCTCCGCTCGCAACGTCGAAGCGCTGATCATGTCGCTGATGCTGCCGATCATGCTGATGCTGCTCTTCGTCTACCTGTTCGGCGGGGCGATCGACACCGGCACCAGTTATGTCAGCTACGTGGTCCCCGGAGTCATCCTGCTCTGCGCCGGCTTCGGTTCGGCGACGACGGCGGTGGCCGTACACCAGGACATGACCGGCGGCATCGCGGACCGGTTCCGTTCGATGGACATCAGCGGCGCGTCGGTGCTCGGCGGCCAGGTGGCGGCCAGCGTCGCCCGCAACCTCGTCTCGACCGTCCTGGTGTTCGGGGTGGCGTTCCTGATCGGCTTCCGGCCACACGCCGGGCTGGTCGACTGGCTCGCCGCCGGCGGCATCCTGCTGGCGTTCATCCTCGCGATGTCGTGGCTCGCCGCCGTGGTCGGATTGCTGGCCAGATCCGTCGAGGCGGCGAACGGCTTCACCTTCTTCATGACCTTCCTGCCGTACCCCAGCAGCGCGTTCGTGCCGATCGACAGCATGCCGGCCTGGAGTCGCGGAATCGCGGAGCACCAGCCGGTCAACCCGGTCATCGAGTCGCTGCGCGGCCTGCTTCTGGACACCCCGGTCGGTAACAGCCCGTGGATCGCTCTGACCTGGTGCGCGGGGCTCCTCGCCGTCTCGGTGACGCTCGCCGTCGTACTCTTCCGGCGCCGCACCGGCTGACGAGTCCGGCGATCTCAGGTGCGTGCCGCAGGGCCGTGTTCGTGGGCCCTGCGGCACTTCGTCGGTTCGCCGGGCCGTCCGGTCGCCGCGCCGCCGGGTCGCCGCGCCGCCGAGCCGCCGAGCCGTCGAGCCGTTCACCGCAGATGCCGGGCGGCGAATCCGGAAACCATCGCAGTCAGGCCGGCGTCGAACCACCGCTCGTAGTACTCGGCGGCCTCCGGCGTCTCCGGCGGTCCGGCCGGAGAGCCGGGCGGGGAACCGGACGGCGTGCCGACCTGGGCGAGGGGGCCTGACCGAGTACGAAGACGGCGACCGACTGCACGGCAGCCGGAGGCGGCGGGAGGCGGCGGAGGCGCCGAGAGGCGTTAGGAGGGGACCCTTCTTCTACAGAAAGCGATAAGAAGGGGCCCTTCCTTACAGGTGGTCGAGCTGGGTCAGCGCGGCCGAGGCGGTGCGGGCGACGGTGGCGGCCAGGGCGGTGGTGGCGGGGTCGGCACCCGACTTCTGCTCGGCGCGGGCCACCCGGGCTGCCTGTCCCAGATGTTCGCGCAGGTGTCGACTGAAGAGGCGACGGAACTGGGCCTCGGTCGCCGTACCCAGCGCGGCCAGTTCGGCGGCGGTCACCATCCCGGGCATGTCATGGCCCTCGTGCGGATTGGTCCTCGGGGCGCCGGAGCGGTCCAGCAGTTTCCGGGACTGTGCGAGTTCGGCCCGGTGGGTGTCCTCTACCTGGGCCGCCAGTCGGCGCAGCGCCGGATCGGTGGTCTGCGCCGGCACCAGAGCCAGCATCGGCAGCACCCGTTCGTGCATCGCGACCGTCAGTTGCAGCCAGGCGATGTCCGTGCCGTTGTACGGGGCGGACGAACTGGTCGTGCCCGCCGGGGCCGCCGGACCGGCAGTGGTCGGGCCGGCGCTGGTCGGGCCGGCGCTGGTCGGGCCGGCGCTGGTCGGGCCGGCGCTGGTCGGCGTACCCGGGTCGGAGGTGGCCGGCGGTGTTGCGGAGCCGGCGCAGGCCGCGACGAGCAGCGCCACGACGAGCAGTGCGGTGGGCGGTACGACGGTGCGTGGGCTCATCTGCGGCTTCCCTCCTCCCGCCCGGAACCGAACGCCCTGCTTCCGGAACCGAACGCCCCGCCGCCGGAACCGAACGCCTGCCTTCCGGGGCCTAGCGGAGGGTGGGCCCGGCGCCCCGGACCCACCCTCGTGCGATCAGCTCGGCTGGCCGTCCGCACCGCACTTGATGACGGGACGGATGCAGTCCCGAACCCGGCGGAGCATCTCCGCCTCGGGCCAGGCGTTGAAGAAGTCGCCGTGCATCGTGAATCCGGGTCCGGAGGCGAGCCGGAACCGCGCCGGGTCGCCACTGACCGGATACCTGATCACCTGTCGGAGCTTCGGCACCGCCACCGGGTGGCTGGACGGGCAGGCCTGGTTTACCGGGTACGCCATATGGCTCTTGTGGTCGGACGAGTCCAGGTCGCGGCCGTTCCAGCACTGCGGGAAGTCCAGGTACGACTCCAGCATCGTTCCGGAGGGACAGTTGACGAAGTCCTTGGACGCACCGACGTGCCCGGCGTGCAGGCACGACCAGCGCGAGATGGTCGTCGAGTCCGGGGCGGTCGCCCGGGCGTTACCGGCCACGATCCGCAGCCCCAGCGGAAGGGGCTGGGTGTTCGCGACGATGTCGCTGCGCACCCCCTCGCCGAGGTAGTAGAACGTGACGATGGCCGGTTCCACCGGTGCGTTGTCCGCGTACAGGGTGGGCACCCAGTACGACGAGACGTCGACCCTCGGGTTGCAGGTGGTGTTGGAGTTCAGCAGGTCGGCCAGGTTGGTGTAGGCGTTCGTGGCCGTACTGCCGAAGAAGCTGTGCATGTGCGAAGCACCGGGCAGGCCCGGGTAGATGATCGGGTCATCCGGCAGGCGGTGGCTGAACGGGCAGTCGGCCAGGAACTCGGCTACCCGCACGATGGGCGCGCGAGCCTCGGCCGGCTCCGCCCGCCCGGCGACGGCGTACGCGCCGAGCAGGGCCAGCAGAGCGGTGAGCATCGTGACAAGCCGCAGGCGGCGGCGCATTCCGTTCGGGGGTGCAGCCCCATCCATCTCTGACTCCTAGCTGGTGAACGGGCCAGGTCGGTTCCGATGGCGCCGCCGAGAAAGCATCGGAGATCGCTGGCCGGACTGATGGTGGTCTGTCCTCCTAAGGGAGGTGAGAGAGCGCTCTCTTAAACCAGCTTGAGCCTGCCTTCGAAAACTGTCAATACCTGCGGCTCACTCAGGGACGGCGGCTCACTCAGGGATGGCGGCTCACTCAGGGATGGCGGCTCACTCAGGGACGGCGGCGGGTTGGATCGAGGAAGACGTACCGGATCGCGGGGTTCCGGGTGACCAGCCGGCGCTCGGCCTCGTCCGCGGCGATCTCGATCTCCTCCCGGGTGGCATCCTCGGCGAAGTTGACTTTGACGGCCACGAGGATGTCCTCCGGGCCGAGCTGCATGGTCATCAACCGGTCCACCCCCCGGACGTCCGGCACCCGGGACAGCTCCTGGTGGATCTCCTCCTGGACCGCCTCCCCGGCCGCCCGGCCGACCAGCTGGCGGATGTTGTTGTGCGCCAGGGTCGTGGCCACCACCAGCAGCAGCGCGCCGATCGCGATGGATGCGATCCCGTCCCAGACCGGGCTTCCGGTGAGTTCGGAGACCGTCACGCCGGCACCGGCCAGGACGAGGCCGACGAGCGCGGCGCTGTCCTCCAGCAACACCGCCTTGATCGTGGTGTTGGGAGTGTTCCGGACGACCCGCAGCCACGGGACCCGCCAGCGGGCCGCCCGGCTACGCATCTGCCGTACGGAACGGAGCAGGGAGATTCCCTCCGCGACGAAGGAGAACGCCAGCACCACGTACGCGGCGGTGGCGTCCAACTTCTCGTGCCGCTCCTGGATCGCGTCGACACCCTGGAAAATGGAGAAACCGGCGCCGACGACGAAGGTGACGACAGCCGCCACGAACGCCCAGAGATAGCTCTCCCGGCCGTACCCGAAAGGGTACTGGCTGGTCGGCGGCCGGCTGCCCCGGCGGAGGGCGACGAAGAGCAGCACCTCGGTGGTGGTGTCGGCGACGGAGTGGGCCGCCTCCGCCAGCACCGCGGCGGAGCCGGAGATCACTCCCGCCAGCGCCTTGGCCACCGCGACCGCCAAATTGGCCAGGCCAGCCACTATCACCGTGCCGACGCTCTGCGAACGCTGCGAATCCTGCGAATTGCGCGAATCCTGCGGGCTCTGCGAATCGTGCGAACGCTGCGAACCCTGGGGAC
The DNA here is from genome assembly GCF_015690345.1 of Plantactinospora alkalitolerans. GTDB lineage: Bacteria > Actinomycetota > Actinomycetes > Mycobacteriales > Micromonosporaceae > Plantactinospora > Plantactinospora alkalitolerans. The sequence goes on from NZ_JADPUN010000383.1 coordinate 7,831, forward strand.
CCGCCGGACCGAGCGGGCGCTCCGAGCCATGCGCGCCCTGCCCGTTCTCCGGACGCTGCGCCGGCTCGGCCATGAAATCAGCCTAGGTGTCCGGGCCGGGGCCCATCGGGTGGTTGCGGATCGGGGTGCGGGTGGGTGCGGATCGGGGTGCGCGTGGGTGCGGGATGGGATGCGCGGGCGGGGGCGGCCGAGCGGCGCCGGATGCGTCGTACCCAATCTCTAGGCTGTACACACGACACGACAGGAGGTCACGACTGATGCGGAGCGCGGGGGCGGCGACATGAGTGAGCTGGTGGTCGACTCCGTTGACCCGGTGGTGGACTCCGGACTGGCCGAGCCGTTCGAGGACCGGGGCGACTACGCCAGGGCGCTCGCCGAGATCACGTCAGCGGCGGCCGCCTACTACAGCGGCACAGATCTGGCGATGGACGACGCGACCTACGACGCCGTGATGGCCCGGATCATCGCGACCGAAACCGCCCAGCCGGGCTGGAAGAGCGGCGACTCGCCCAGCGACCTGGTCGCCGCCGGCGCCGGTGTGGTCGGCGACGTCGAGCACAGCAGCCCGATGCTGAGCCTCGACAACGTGTTCGGCGAGGAGGACCTGGGCCGCTGGGCCGCACGGCTGGACAAACTGCTCGGCCGTCCGGCCGCCGGGTACACCGTGGAGCCCAAGATCGACGGCCTCGCGATCGCCGCCCGGTACGTGGCGGGCCGGCTGACCCAGGTCGCCACCCGTGGCGACGGCCGGGCCGGCGAGGACGTGACGACCCAGGCCCGCCGGGCTGCCGGGCTGCCGGAGCAGCTCAGCGAGCCGGTGACGCTGGAGGTACGCGGCGAGGTGTTCATGACCGACGCCGACTTCGTCCGCGCCAACGAGATGCGGACCGCAACCGGTGAGCCGGCCTTCGCGCATCCGCGCAGCGCCGCCGCCGGCACCCTCCGGGCCCAGGACCGGGTGTACGACGCCCCACTGTCCTTCCTGGCGTACGCGGTGCACGGTCTCGAAGACACCGTGTCGGAGGTCGGTGCCGACGACCCGGTCCCTCAGACCGGTGCCGACGACGCGGCGCCTCAGGTCGGTGCCGACGACGCCGCGCCTCAGGTCGGTGCCGACGCTGGCATGACGAAGCCGCACTCCGCGATCATGGCCTACATCGAGAGCCTCGGCGTCGCCACCACCGCCGGCTCACCGGCCGGAATGCCGCTCTGCGCCACGATCCACGAGGTGCTCGCCGCAGTGGAGGCGCTCTACGCCGGTCGTGGCGAACTCGGTTTCGGCATCGACGGAGCGGTCATCAAGGCCGACCACCCGGCAGACCGCGAGCTGGCCGGGTCGGGGACCAGGGCGCCCCGCTGGGGCATCGCCTACAAGTTCCCGGCCGACACCCGGACCACGACACTGCTCCGGATCGAGGTGCAGGTCGGTCGGACCGGCTTGATCACCCCGGTCGCCGTGCTCGCCCCGGTGCAGGTCGGCGGCGTCACGGTCACCTCGGCGACGCTGCACAACTTCGAAGACCTCGTCCGGCGCAACGTACGGGCCGGCGACACCGTGTTCGTCCGGCGGGCCGGCGACGTGATCCCCGAGGTGACGGGCGCGAAACTCGACGAGCGTCCGGCGGACTCGGTGCCGTACGAGCCGCCGGCCGGATGCCCACGGTGCGGCGGCGAGATCGACCGGTCCCAGAAGCGCTGGCGCTGCACCCAGGGGCGCGCCTGCGGAGCCCGCGAATCGCTGTCCTACTACGCGGCCCGCGACTCGATGGACATCGAAGGACTGGGCAGCAAGATCATTGATCTCGTGGTCGGCGCCGGTCTGGTCACCGATCCCGGCGACCTCTACGATCTCGACGCCGCCACCCTGGCCACCCTCGATCGGTTGGGTGAAACCTCGGCCCGGAAACTCGTCGCCAACATCGAGGCGTCGAAGAGCCAACCGTTGTCCCGGGTCCTCACCGGCCTCGGCGTACGGATGACCGGCCGCTCGATGTCCCGGCGGCTGGCCCGGCACTTCGGCACGATGGAGGCGCTGCTCTCCGCGTCCGTACCCGATCTACAGCAGGTCGAGGGCGTCGGGCCGGAACGGGCCGTCACCATCGCGGCGGAACTCGTCGAACTCGCGCCCGTGGTCGACAAGCTCACGGCACGCGGAGTCAACATGATCGAGCCGGGCGTCGTCCCGGCGGTGGCCTCCGGCCAGGGGGACGGCGATCCCGACGCTTCCGCCCCGACCCCTGCCGCGCTGCCGCTCCGAAAGCCGGACGGCGCTCCGATGACGGTGGTCGTCACCGGTTCGGTGCCGGGCCTGTCCCGGAACGAGGGCAACGAAGCGGTCGAGCGGCTCGGTGGGAAGTCGTCCGGCTCGGTCTCGAAGCGGACCGATCTGGTGGTCGTCGGCGAGGGCGCGGGCAGCAAGGCGGAGAAGGCCGTCACGTTGGGCGTACGGGTGTTGCCGGCGGAACGGTTCGCCGCGTTGCTGACGGCACACACGGCCGGTGACGTGGCGACGATCGCCGACGTCCTGGCGGAACTCGAACGGGCCGGCGGGCAACCCGAAGCGGACGTCCCGCCGGGCACGCCGTAGTCGACCGCCCTGCCGGAAGACCTGCGGGCTGACATCCCGGCGGTCGCTGATCAGCGACCGCCGGTTCCCCGGCCTGTTCCCGATCCAGCACAGCGAGAGCCCGATGCGACGTCCTTCAGGGCCGCCGGCGACCGGGCCAGGGTCTGCGACCCGCGCGACCACGCGGGACACCCGTCCAGACCTTCTGACCTGCGCAACTACGCTGGTAGGCGCAACGGAAGAGGAAGGTGGGGCATGGTCGCGACTCCGCAGGACATCCGTACGGCGGACCGGTCCGACGACATCGTCGCCGGAGGTACGCCCGAGACGCCGTTCCTGCTCGTGGACCGGGCGCGGGTCGAGCGCAACATCGAACGTCTCCGGGCCCGGTTGCGGCACCTGGGCACCGAGCTGCGGCCACACGTGAAAACGGCAAAGTCGGTGGACGTCGCCCGGCTGCTCTTCGACGGTGGCACCGGACCGATCACCGTGTCGACTCTGCGCGAGGCCGACGCCTTCGCCTCGCACGGGTTCACCGACATCCTCTACGCGGTGGGTCTCGCCCCGCACAAACTCGGCCGGGTGGTCGCGGCGCACCGGACCGGAGTCGACCTCCAGGTGCTGGTCGACAACGTGGCGCAGGCCGAGGCGGTCGCCGCCGCGGCCACCGGTTCCGGCGTACGGATCCCGGTGTTCGTCGAGGTCGACTGCGACGGGCACCGTGGCGGCGTACGACCGGGCGACCCGACCGCCGTACGGATCGCCGAGGTGCTGGAGCGCGGCGGCGCCGAGGTGCGTGGCGTACTCGTCCACGCGGGCGGGTCGTACCACAGCCGTTCCCGGCAGGAACTCGTCGCCGCCGCCGAGCACGAGCGGGCCAGCGCGGTCCGGGTGGCCGAGGATCTGCGGAGGGCCGGATTCGCCGCTCCGGTGGTGAGCGTCGGCTCGACCCCGACAGCGCACGCTGCGACGGACCTCGGCGGAGTCACCGAGGTCCGGGCCGGCAACTTCGTCTTCTTCGATCTCGTGATGGCCGGCATCGGGGTCTGCGACATCGACGATCTGGCGATGTCCGTGGTGACCACGGTGATCGGACATCAGCCGGAGAAGGGCTGGATCATCACCGACGGCGGTTGGATGGCGACCTCCCGGGACCGAGGTACGTCCAGCCAGCCGATCGACCAGGGGTACGGGCTGGTCGCCCGGCTCGACGGGCCGCTGTATCCGGACCTGGTCATGACCGACGCCAGCCAGGAGCACGGCACCCTGACGATCCGGGAGGGCAGTCGGGCGGCCCTGCCCGAGCTACCCGTCGGCACCCAGGTCCGGGTGCTGCCGATCCACGCCTGCGCGACAGCCGCGCAGCACGATGTCTACCAGGTGCTCCGGCCCGGCACCTGGACCATCGACTCAGTCTGGTCCCGCCTGCGCGGGTGGTGAGCGGAATCGCCCCCCGGGCGGCCAGCGAGCTGGATCACCGCCCGGCGGCCGGACGGCCAGCGAGCAGGATCACCGCCCGGCGGCCGGGCAGCCAGCGAGCAGGATCACCGCCCGACCGTAGGATCAGTGAGCAGGGCCGCCCGGCGGCCGGACGGTCAGCAGCGGCCGATCACGACCGTCGCCGGCAGGTCATCGTCCCGGGCCAGCGCCGGGACGAGACCGGCCTCGGCCAGCGCCGCCAACGCGGCATCCGCCTGTTCGAGACTGGTCTCCAGCAGCAGATGCCCACCTGGAGCCAGCCAGTCACGGGCTCCGCTCGCGACCCGGCGCAGCACGTCGAGGCCATCGGCACCGCCGTCCAGCGCCAACAGCGGTTCGTGGATCCGCGCCTCCGGCGGCAGCAGGTCGACAGCCCCGGTGGGTACGTAGGGAACGTTGGCCACCAGCACGTCGACGTGGCCGCGCAGCCGGGCGGGAAGCGGTTCGTACAGATCCCCGCCGTACACCTGGGCGCCCAGCGCCGCGAGATTGCGCCGCGCGCAGCGCACGGCCGACGGCTCGAGGTCCACGGCGTGCAGCACGACATCCCCGACGATCGCGGCGACGGCCAACCCGATCGCACCGCAGCCACAGGCCAGGTCCACGACCGTCGCCCCGGGTACGGCCAGCGCCGCCGCCCGGCGTACCAGCAATTCGGTCCGGCGGCGCGGTACGAAGACCCCCGGGTCGACGGCGACCCGCAGCCCGCAGAAGTCGACCCAGCCGACGATGTGCTCCAACGGCAGCCCGGCGACCCGTCGATCGACCATCGCCAGCAGCGCGGCCGGGCTCGCCGCGGAGTCGATCAGGAGTTCGGCCTCGTCCTCGGCGAACACGCACCCGGCGGCGCGGAGCCGATCGACGATCGTGGCCCGGCTCGGTGCCGGGACGGAACTGGACGCCGGAGCGTCGGTTGATTTCGACACGTACAACCCTTCGGAACGCCTGGGGCGCTCCCGCGGTTACCGTGACCCGGCCTCGACCGGTGACGCCATCGGGCCGCGTGGTGGGAGCACCCCGCCGATCATGACGAGAATCGGTCCCACCTCCTCCGGTAGCGGCAACTGTGGTCGTATGCCGTAGCTGTGTGGCCAACACCGTATCCCAGCAAGGGATCCCGGCACTGGTGGGGCTCTCCCGAATTCGTGCCGTCTCCGCCCCGGAGCGGGGCCCGGATCGATCACCGCCCGCACAGTTCTTGGCATGACTTCGCCTCGTCAGCTCGCCGGGCGTCTCGCCGCCCTCTCCGCCCTCGTCATGCTCGGCGCCGGCTGCGGCGTCATCGACACCGTCCAGAACGCCGTCGACGCGGCCACCACGGTCACCGACTTCGCCGACCGACTCGGCAAGTCCGCCGAACTCACCTTCACCGCCGAGTACAAGATCGTTGACAACCAGCAGACCAGGACAGGCGACAAGCAGACCAACGTCACCGTCGCGCAGCAGCCGCCCAACTCGGCGCTGATCACCGGCGACGGTCGCCTGATCTTCACGCCGGAACACACGACCATCTGTGACGGCAAGGAGTGCAACCGGACTCCGAACACGGTGACAGCCACGACCGGACCGGACGCCACCGCCGTCGCCTCGGTCGCCGGTACCGGCTTCGTCACCCCGGAGCTGGCGCTCGGAATGGTCACCGCCGCCGCGATGGTGCCGAACGCCGACGTGGACACGTCGGAGCGGAAGATCGCCGGCCAGGACACCCTCTGCGCGAACGTCACCGGGATCAGCGACCCGCTCGGCACCGCCGAGGGAACGCCGGGAGAACTCACCGTCTGCGTCACCGACTCGGGCCTGCTGGCCGCGTTCAGCGGACGGACCGAGACGGGTGAGGAGGTCGCCGTCGAACTCGTCAAGTACTCCGAGAAGGTCGCCAAGTCGGCGTTCGCCCCGCCTGCCGGTGCGAAGGTCGTCGACGCGGGCGGCACGCAGGGATAGACCGGAAGGAGCCGGCGAGCGGGATCGGGCCGGTCGGGCCCGGTCCGGCCGCCCACCGCCAGCGGCAGGCCGGCCAACCGCCAGCGCC
>NZ_JADPUN010000439.1 GCF_015690345.1 Plantactinospora alkalitolerans
CAGCGGCGCGGGCCGGCCGAGCCGGCGGCCGTGGTGGCGGTGCTCCGCTGGGCCTGCGCGGCCGGCGCCGCGTGCGCCCAGCGGCTGGGCGCGTCGAGTGCACTGCCGACCAGAGAGGAGATCGACGCCCTCTACGCCCGGACCTGGCCGGCGCCCGCACCGGAGGACAGGCAACGGGACGTTTGGTGAACCCGTAGCCTCATGATGTTGGGACCACTTGTCCACTTTAGCGGAACCCGTCCTCACATTTTGTAACCACTCTTGTGTGTTCCGTGGTCAATCCATAGAGTTCCGTGAACTTCGTTCGGAATGCTTTTCCAGTGAGGTAGCTGAAGGTGCGGATCTCATTCTCTGCAAGTCTGGACTACGGCAGCCATGGCCGCGAGTACGCGCGCGGAGATGATCTTGCGGACGTATCGAGGGCTGAGCTGCGTTGGTACTACTTCCTGGGGTCGTTGCGGATCTCGCAGTCCGGGACCGAAGTCGGTCCTCCGTGGGGTTGGGTCCCATTGTTCGACGCGATTTATTCAGTGCGACAGGTGATGACCTATGTCGAAGGGGGAGGTGGACTGGGGAAAATCGATTTTACGGAGAATGATGAGGTCATCCGTTTCGAACTGGAAGGCGGTGATCTCCGGGTAATGCCGAGCTATACGAAATCTGCGCTGTCCTGTGCCGTCGGCGAGTTTCTCGCCGCAGGTTCGGGGTTCATTCGCAGAGAAATTGTGAAAGTGGTGTCTGAGTATCCCTCATTGCTCAACAATGCTCACGTTCATGCGCTCGCGAAGGACGTCGACCTTGAGCTTCCTCAGCCATAGCCCTCGGCACCTACGGTCAAGGATCGGGGTATCGACACTCAACCCTCCGGGCTGTGCTGCTCGATGGCGCGCTGCACGGCCCGGTAGATCTGGCCGAACCGGAGCGCGTCCGAGCTGCGGATCAGCATGATCTCCTGGCCCTGGTACTGCACCCACGCCCTGTCGAGGCTGTCAACGGCTTCTGCGAGCATTGGGAATCGGTTATGAGCGCCTTCGATGGGCCGCGAGTGGATCTGAGCAGCAGACTCGGGGACGTTCCCTGGGCGCGGCTTGAACACGCGTACGACAACGCGACGGACATTCCCGCGCTGCTGGTAAAGATCGGCGGGTCGGAGCATCCCGAAGAAGTCGTCGAGATGCTCCGTGACCGGCTGCTCCATCAGGGCTTCGTGGTCTACTCCGCGACGGTGGAAGCCGTCCCGATCCTCGTGGATCTGGTGTCGGAAGGCAGTTGTCCGGCCCGTCCGGCGATCGTCCGGCTGATCGGTGAGCTCGCCGGGGCGGCCGTGCAGGTTGGGCCGGAGCACGAGGCGAAGGGCCGCTGGTCGCGGATGTGGCGCGGGAAGCTGCCCTTGATGGCGGAGCTGCTGCGTGACCACGACGTCGAGGTGCGGCGCTTTGCGCCGTCATCGCTGGCTTCGGCGGAGTTCGACCAGGACCGGTTCCTGGCGCGGTTGCTGGACACGTGCGCGGCGGAGCGGGACGAACCGGCGAGGCTGGCGCAGCTGATTGCCATCGCGGATCTGCTGCCGGTGGTCCCGCCGGCATTTGGGGACGCGACGGTCGGCCGGGTGCGTGGGATCGTCTCGGGCGGGTCGCCCCAGGTACGGATGGCGGGTGCGATCGTGCTGCACCAGGTCGAGACCGTCGGTGCCGAGGTATTTCTCGACGCGCTCCGCGCGCCCGATGTCGAACTGTGGCGGCAGACCTGGTGCGTGCCCGGCCGGCGCCAGTCGATCGTGTACTGGGTCGACCAGCGGCTGCGGGAGGACCGGGACCTTCGCCGGGACCTCGGGAAAGGGTTGCTTGCCTCGGCCGATGCGGCGAACCGGACCGCAGCGTTCGAGGTGCTGATGGGGGTCGCGTCGACGTGGCGGTCCCCTATGGTGGATGTTGCCGCTGCGGCGTCCCAGGCGCTGGACGATCCGGAGGAGTCCGTCAGCAGCAGAGCCCTGTTCGCGCTTGCTATGTCCAGACCACGCGAGCCCGAGCACGCCGATCGGCTCGCGGAACTCGCCGGAGGACCGGACGGATATCCACGCCTGGCGGCGACCTGGGGACTCGCCCGGATGGGCGATTCCCGGTGTGTGCCACACCTCCTCGCGTCCCTACGGTGCGACCATCTCGGCTATGCCCATCATCGGGTCTACGGGGGGACCCTGTCCTATCCCGTGCTTCCATCCATCGACGAAATCCTGCTGCTGGCTGCGGCGTGGTCCGACCGGCTGCTTCCCGATGTCGCGCGGCGTTTGTCGACCACGCCGCCGGGCCTTGAGCGTCGGGCGCTCCTGCGCACGGTCACGGAATGGGGCCCGGTGGCCAGGGGAGCGCTGCCGGTGTTGGTGGACGGCCTGGCCGCACAGGATCCGACCCTTGACCTCATCGCGCTCGCCGCAGTTGGCCCGAACGCGCACGACGTGCCGAGCGGCCTGGTGCGACAGGCGTTCGAGCGGGCATCCGCCGTGCCGAGCGTGGACCAGGTCGCGCTCATTCGCGCGTACGCCCGGATCACCGCCGACCTCGGACCGGTGCTCGCCGCGCTGCCTGACGCTGGATCGGACGAACCGCTGCCGGCGTCGTCCCTGCACCTGATTGGCGCGTTGGGACCAGCCGGTGCGCACTACGCCGGCCGTCTCGAACAGCTCATGCCCGGCCTGGGCACGTGGGCGACGCTCGGCGCGGCGACGTCGCACTGGGAGATCACCGGCGAGACCGCGATCGGCGGCCGGGCCCTGGCCGGGATCCTCGCCGACCTCGTCACGGGTCGGCCAGCGGGCGTGGCCGACCTGCTGGCACTCAGGCGCATAACGGAGATGGGGTTCGTCGACTCCGCACTGATCAGCGTGCTGCGATTCATTGCACACAGTGAGGTGCGTGTCACTGGACCGGGCGAATGGCAGGACATCGACCTCGACGAGACGCTGGCCGGGCTCGCCCGTCGTATCCTCGATGCCCAGATTTAGTGGTCACCGCCGTGCTGTTCGATGGCGCGCTGCACGGCCCGGTAGATCCGACCGAACCGGAGTGCGTCCGAGCTTAGGATCAACATGATCTCCCGGCCCTGGTACTGCACCCAGAGTTCCTGCACCTTGCTGCCGCGTTCGTACGAACGGTCGAGCCAGTACAGCGGCAACTCCAGGAACGGGAACAGCGCCAGTACGCCGACGACACAGACCGCCAGGATCAGTGCGGCGAGCGTCCACTCACCCCGGTCGTGTGCGGAGTACGCCAGCGACTCGCCGCCGGACCGGCTGGGTCAGCGCGGATCGGTCCTGAGGAGGGTGACGAAGCGCGACCAGGCCGGACCGGTGAAGGCGAGGACCGGCCCGCCGAGGTTCTTCGAGTCGCGTACGCCGACAGTTCCGCCTGCGGACCGCACCTCGACGCAGGCCGCGTTGTTGGAGCTGTAGGAGGACTTGAACCAGTCCCGCTCGGAAGTCTGCTCGGTGGGGGTCACGTCATCTCCTTGGCGATCCGCCGGATCAGTGTCAGCGACTCGTCCGAGCTTAACGCGCGTTCCAGGGTCTCCTCGAAGGTGATCACGTAGTCGGCTACCCGGGCCGACTGGTCGATGATGTCGCTGGAGGTCAGGATCTCCTGCCAGACCAGCTCGGGCAGCCGGGGTGCCGGAAACGAGAGGATCTGGAACGGCCCACCGAGCGCGGGATAGGCGCCTGCGGTGAACGGTATGACCCGGATCTGGATCTGCTCCGGCCGCTCGCTGACCAGCGCGGCAAGATGCTGGAGTTGGTCCCGCATCACGGCGGCGCCGCCGATCTGCTGCCGCAGCACACCCTCACTGAGTACTGTGGTGAACCTGATCGGGTGGTCTGCGGTCAGTCGTGCCTGCCGGGCCATCCGGACGGCGATCCGCCGGTTGACCTCGGTGAGCCGCACGTAGGTGTTGCCGCCACGCATGACCGCCCGTGCGTACGCCTCGGTCTGCAACAGCCCGTGCAGCAACTCGCTGTCGTAGCTGCGAATGTGGTCGGCGCCTGCCTCGTAGCCGAGGAACCGGAGGAACTCGGCGGGGAAGAGCTGGGAGTACTGGTGCCACCAGGCGCGCTTGGTGGCGGCGACCCGCAGCTGTTCAAGCTCGTCCGCCTCGTCGGGTTCGATCTCATAGACCTGCACGAGCTGGGCCAGCCGGTCGGCCGGGAGCTTGACCTTCCCGGCCTCCACTCCCGACACGTACGCCTGGGCGATGCCGGTGGCCCGACCGGCCGCGACGGCGGTCATGCCCAGTTCCTCACGGCGCTCGCGCAATCGGATTCCAAGCTCCCATGCCTGTACGGTCGGCGACTCTACCGGGCTTGGCGTCGGCCTCGATCGACGCGACCTTGACGATCCAGACGACTCGGCTGCCATCACGTCTCCTCTTGTCGACAAGCAAGCTGGTCGATAATACGCACGCAACCTTGTCGCTGTCATCCTCTTGATATAAATACGATCTTCGTCGATGCTGGTCGGTACGACCAGTGACGAAGGAGGAGCCGATGACCGGCGTTGGTAGGTGGGTCTTCGAGGAGCCGGCGATCCGGCACGCGTTCACGCTGTCCCAGGTCATCGGCTCGGGCACTGGCGACGAGCGGTACGACCTGCTCGGTGTCGTCCAGGTCAACGTGGGCTGTCGAGGGCCGGAGCCACTGGCGGAACATCTCCGGACGTGGGCAGTTGCCACACTCGCCGCCGGGGCGTACGGGTTCGGCCGCTACTTACGCGTCGCTCGGTCCACTGGACGAGGACGGCGAGCCGGCACAGGTCATCGCCGAGGAAGACATCGACTGGTCCGGCACCACCCTCCTGATCCCAGCCAACAGTGCGGGACGGCAGCAGGCGGCGCCCGGCCAGTGACGACGGCTCGCGTCGGGAGGCGAGCACGGCTTCTGCGAGCATTGGGAGGCGTTTTTAGCCTCTTCGATGGGTCGGTGAGCGGGTGGATCTGAGCAGCAGACTCGACGCGCTCCGCGCGCCTGATGTCGATCGGTGGCGCCAGACCTGGTGCGTGCCCGGCCGGCGCCAGCGCCCACCCGGACCAGTCGTCGGACAAGTTTCACCGGTCGTCGACGCCTCGCGGTCAGGTCCCGGCGGGATAAAGGCCCTCATCTGATGCAACCGGACCGGCCCGTGCAGGCGTATCTACTGCGTCCCTTCAAGCGGAGGCGCCGGTGACTGACGTCGACGGGTTCGACGAGTTCTATCGCGGCAGCCGGCAACGGCTGCTGGGCTTCGTGTACGTCCTGACCAGCGATCTGGCGGAGGCGCAGGACGCGGTGCAGGAGGCCTTCGTGCGGGCGTGGCAGCGCTGGTCGACGGTCGGCAGCTACGAGGACCCCGAGGCATGGGTACGGGTGGTCGCCGCCCGGATCGCGGTGAGCCGGTGGCGGAGCCTGCGCAGCCGGGCCCGGGCGTACCGACGGCTCGGCGCGGCCGGTCCGCTGCCCGCACCGAGCACCGACACGGTCGAGATCGTCACGGCCATGCGTCGCCTGCCCGAGGAACAGCGCGTGGCGCTTGCGCTCTACTACCTGCTGGGCCTGCCCGTGGCGGACGTGGCCCGGGAGACGGGAGTGCCGGTGGGCACGGTCAAAGCCCGCCTGTCCCGCGGCCGGGGCGCGCTCGCTGGCCTGCTCACCGTCGACCTGGAGGAGGCCGCCGATGCGTGACCCCGGAAATCTCCCCCAGTTGCTGGCCCGGGACCTGGCCGGGGTGACGTGGCTGGCACCCGATGAGATCCGGGCACGGGCCCGTCGGCGTACCGTCCGCAAGGTGGCGGCCGCGCCGGTCGTCCTGCTGATGGTCATGACGTCGCTCTGGCTGCTGGCCGGTCCAGGCCGAGACCGTGGCCTGGTCGGCGACCCGGTCGGTGATGGCGGAGCGCCGCTGGGCCCGTCCGCAGCGGCGGTGCCGGGCTGGTTCGGCCCTGAAGACCTGGCACAGCCGGATGACGTCGGTGCCGGCTACACGCTTGAGAACGAGCACGCCTTTGCGCCGGGCGAATATCCGGCTTGGACGTTTTCTCTGGAACACTGCGACGCCTACCCGCCCCTGAACGTCACGGCCTTCCGCTCCTACACCTGGATGCGGATCAACATCGTCGCCCTGAAGGGGGACGATACCGGTACGACCGACGTGCACACCGAGCTCACCCGCTATCCGGTGCCGATCGCGGACCAGGTGATGACCGACGTCCGGCGCGTGGTCCAGACGTGTGGCGACTTCGGCTACGCGAGCGGCGAGGCGTCCACCGAGGAGCGTCCGGCTCGGACCCGGCACACGTACACGATCGAGAGCCAGGACTTCGCCGGGGACGACTCCCTGCTGATCCGGCAGGTGACCGAGAGCAGGGACGCGCGCACCGGCGAGCTGCTGCCCGGCGACGAGAGCCTCCTCGTCACGATCCTGACGGTCGTGCGGGTCGAGGACCGGGTCGAGGTGCTCCAGACGTACCTGAACGACGCCGACCGGATGCGGAAGATCGCGACGAAGGCGGCCCGCCGGTTGTAGCGGTGGTGAGACATGCCCTGCTCCGCCGTCACGCCGCGACCGGCTCGCGCACGCTGTGGGTGAGGTCAGCCCTCTGGACTGTGTTGTTCGATGGCGCGCTGCACGGCCCGGTAGATCTGACCGAACCGGAGCGCGTCCGAGCTGCGGATCAGCATGATCTCCTGGCCCTGATACTGCACCCAGAGCTCCTGCACCTTGCTGCCGCGTTCGTACGAGCGGTCGAGCCAGTACAGCGGCAGCTCCAGGAACGGGAACAGCGCCAGCGCGCCGACGACACAGACCGCCAGGATGAGCGCGGCGAGCTTCCACTCGCCCCGGTCCTGGGCCGAGTAGGCGAGCGACAGCACGCAGATCATCGCGACCAGCGGCGGGATCGAGAACAGGAAGATGAGTACGCCCCGCCCGGCGAGCCGTCCCCGGGTCCGGGCCGAGCCGGGTCCCCGGGCGTGCCAGACGTACGCCACGTGCGCGACCGGCACGGAGTGCCCGTTCGCCTGGATGACCTCGGAGGTTACCCGTACCGTGTCGTCGCGGTAATAGAGCGTCACCACTCCAGCAAAGCGCGGCTGTCAACGTGCCGGCGAGCAACTCAGCCCTTGTTGGCGCCCAGCGTGAGACCGGAGACGAACTGGCGCTGGAGTACGAAGAAGACGATCAGTGTCGGAAGTGCGACCAGGATCGAGCCGGCGGCCAGCAGGTTGTAGTCGGTGAAGTAGACCGCGCGGAGGTTGTTCAGTGCACTGGTCACCGGCAACTTGTCCCCGGTGGACATCAGCACCACGGCCCAGAGGAAGTCGTTGTAGATCCAGGCGAACTCGAGGGTGCCGAGCGCGCCGAGCGCCGGCCGGGCCAGCGGCAGGATGACCTGCCAGTACTGCCGCCACACCCCGGCGCCGTCGACGGTGGCCGCCTCGATCAGCTCCCGGGGGATGGTGTCCATGTAGTTGCTCAGCACGAAGACGCAGAAGCCGGTCTGGAACGCCACGTGGATCGCGATGATCCCCCAGTACGAGTCGTACACCAGCTCCGACGGCCAGCTCATCCACCAGGGCAGCGGCAGCTTGGTGTACATCAGGTACACCGGGGTCAGCACCACCTGCTGGGGGAGCAGGTTGCCGGCGGTGAAGAGGATCAACAGCACCTTGCCGCCGGGCAGCCGGCGCCGGGAGATCAGGAAGGCCACGAACGAGGCGAAGAAGAGCGTGAGCAGCACGGCTGGTACGGCGATCAGCAGGGTGTTCAGGAAATGTGTGGGCAGGTTGCCGCCCCGCCACGCCTGCACGTAGTAGTCGAAGTTGAGCGTGCGCGGCAGCGAGAAGTAGCCGTCGGCGGCGGTCTCCGCGTACGGCCGCAGCGAGGCGTACAGCGGGAGCAGCAGTGGCACGAGCCAGCCGAGCGCGACCACCCAGAGGAAGATCCGGATGACCACCCGCATCGGGCTGACCGGGCGTCGTCGTCGGGTGCCGTCCCCGGCGACCCGGGCCGGGCCGTTCATGCCTCGTCCCGGCGGAAGACCTGCACCAGGTAGACGGCGATGAAGCCGGTGGAGATGAGCAGCAGGATCACCGCGATGGCCGAGCCGTACCCGATCCGGCTGGCCTCGCCGACGATGTTGTCGGTGACCAGTACGGAGAGCAGTTCCAGCCCGTTGCGACCGCGATTGATCGCGTAGACGATGTCGAACGCCCGCAGTCCCTCGATGACGGTGATCACCAGCACGATCACGTTGACGGGGCGGAGCGTCGGGAAGACGACCCGGAAGAAGGTCTGCACCTCGCCCGCGCCGTCGATCGCGGCCGCCTCCTTGAGACTCGGGTCGACGGCCTTCAGCCCGGCGAGGTAGAGCAGCATGACGTACCCGACGTGCCGCCAACCGACCAGGAGCAGCACCGACCAGAGGTTGATCGATGGGTCGCCGAGCCAGTCGACCGGGTTGTCGGTCCGGCCCAGGATCGCGTTGGCCGCACCGTAGTCGCGGGAGAAGATGAGCTGCGCGATGAAGCCGACGACCGCGAGCGAGAGCACCACCGGCAGGTAGAAGGCGGTCTGGTAGAAGCGGGTGAACCGCATCTCCCGGTCCAGGAGTACGGCGAGGAACAGCCCGAACGGGGTGGCGACCAGGCCGAGGAAGGCCAGCCAGATCAGGTTGTGCCGGACCGCCGGCCAGAACGGCGGATAGTTGCTGACGATGTTGACGTAGTTGTCCAGCCCGACCGGCTTGATCTCCGAGATGCCGTTCCAGGAGGTGAACGACAGGCCGATCGAGGCGAGCGCGGGACCCCAGATCAGCGCCAGGTCGAGCAGCAGCGGAACGCCGAGCAGCAGCCCGATGACCGCGATGTCCCGTGGCGTGAACCGGCCGACGCGTCGACGCCGACGTCGGTGTTGGCGTGAGCGCCGGGTCGGCGGTCCGGGCCCGTCCGGCGCCGGTGGGAGGTCGACGGGCGGTACCGTCGGGATCGGGTTCACCCGTCGCCCGCTCAGGAGGCGAAAATCGTCTTCTTCTGGGACTCGATCCGCTTACAGAGCCCGTTCACGTCCTTCGGCGAACTCAGGAAGCTCTGCAACGAGGGGATCATGACCGTGGAGGCGAAGTCCGGCCGGGTGTCCCGGTCGAGGAACTGCGAGATCTGCTTCGCCCCGCTGACCAACTCGACCGCCTTCTTCTGCAGGGCGTTGTAGCCGCTGGCGTCGGCCGAGTTGCTGGTGGCCACGTTGTTCGGGTCGCTGCCCAGGTACGCGTTCTGTGCCTTGGCGCTGGCCAGGTAGCGGAGCAGCTCCTTCGCCCCGTCCAGGTTCTTCACCTTGCTGGAGATCATGAAGCCGTCGATCGGCGCCTCGACCGCGTCCTGCCCGTGCGCCTCGGCGATCTGCGGGAACGGGAAGAAGTCGAGGTCGGCCGCTGCCTCGCCCTGGAACTGCTGCCCGACGAACATCCCCAACAGGTACATCCCGGTCTGCTTCTGGCCCAGCGACTGCGCCGCCTCCTGCCAGGTCCGCCCGTTCGCCCCCGGCTGGTTGTACGGCAGCAGCTCCCGCCACAGCGAGAAGACCTGCTTGACCCGGCTGTCCTCCCAGGATTCCTTGCCGGCCATCAGGCTGACGTGGAAGTCGTACCCGTTGGCCCGCATGTTGATGTAGTCGAAGGTGCCCATGGCGGGCCAGCCGTCCTTGTCCGCCATGGCGATCGGGATCAGCCCGTCGGTCCTCATCTTCGCGGCCAGCGCCTTGAAGTCGTCCCAGGTCTTCGGGATCTGGTAACCCTTCTCCTGGAAGACGCTCTTCCGGTAGAACACCGCCCACGGGTAGTAGTAGAACGGCACGAAGTACTGCTTGCCGTCGCTGCCGGTCGACGCCTTCTTCATCGCCGGCGAGAAATCGCCGCCGATCGACTGCCAGACGTCGGAGATGTCGGTGGCCAGCCCCTGGGCGGCGAAGTACTGCATCCGGAAGCCGGAGAACCAGCTGAAGATGTCGTCCGGGGTCGCCTGGAGGTAGCGGGTGATGTTCTCCTGGAACGTGTTGTGGTCGACGGTGTTCACCCGTACGTCAAGGCCGGATGCCGCCATCACCTCGGCGATCGCCTTTTTGGGCACCTCGTCGGAGTAGTTGGACCCGAAGGTGACCGTTCCGCCGCTCTCGCCGCCGGTGCTCGGCTTCTCACAGGCGGTCAGCCCGACCGGCAGGGCCAGCGCGCCGGCCGTGTACGCGGTTCCGCCGAGTAGCCGCCGCCGGCTCAACGCGCGCTGTCGACTCTGCGCGCGCTGTCGACTCTGCGCGATCGCTGCCGGGGAGTTCTGGTCGGGCTGCGGATCTGCCATCGTGTCTCCTCGCGCCGCTGTGGACGTGACCGACCACCGCTTCGCGGCCGATCCGAGCCCGAAACCTGTCCGCAACAGTAGGAGGCGTCGCCCGAGGCAGTCAAGGATTCAGATCCGCTGATCCGGGGCCCACTCGGGTCCCGTACCGGCGGTCGGGGCGGTCAGCGGTGTACCGGGATCGCGGCCTGCTCGACGGCCCGCTCCAGGGCCCGGTAGATCTGGCCGAACCGCAGCGCGTCACCGGTGGCGAGCAGCCGGACCGGCGTACCCCGCCACTGGGCCCAGATCTCCAGTTGGTGTGCGCCCCGGCTGTAGCTCCGGTCGACGTGTTCGAGCAGGTAGTCGGCGACCGGAGCGGCGGCCAGGCCGATCAGGACCGAGACGCCGACGATGGCGATCGTGACGGTGACCGAGGTGTGCAGGCGTACCGCGATCAGGATGCCGATGACGGCGGCGACCAGCGGGCCGCCCAGGGCCGCGAGCAGTGCGCCGCGACCGGCGAGCGCGCCCCAGGAGCGGTCGCCGCGAACGTGCCAGACCCGCCCGACCTCGGTCAGTGGGTAGGCGCGGCCCTCGACCCGGATCAGCTCCGAGGTGATCCGTACCGCGCGGTCGTCGTAGTAGATGGTCATCGCCGTCACGTCCTCGCCAGAGTCCGACGCGCTCCGCCTATCGGGGAGATTACCCCGGTGGACGGTCCGGTATCCGCCCTACGACCTGCCCGTTAGGGTGAGCCTCGCGACTTCGACGTGGAGGTGGGCTGTGGGCGACTTCGTCCAGGTGGAGATCGGTGACGGTGTCGGCACGATCCGGTTGACCCGGCCGCCGATGAACGCGCTGAACACCGGCGTACAGGAGGAGTTGCGGGCCGCCGCGACCACGGTCTCCGCCGATCCGGACGTCCGCGCGGTCATCGTGTACGGCGGCGAGAAGGTCTTCGCGGCCGGCGCGGACATCAAGGAGATGGCCGACATGTCGTACGTCGACATGGCGCAGCGGGCCGCCGAACTGTCCAGCGCGCTCGGCGCCATCGCCCGGATCCCCAAGCCGGTGGTGGCGGCGATTACCGGGTACGCCCTCGGTGGCGGCTGCGAGCTGGCACTGGCCTGCGACTGGCGGGTGGTCGCCGAGGACGCGAAGCTCGGCCAGCCGGAGATCAAGCTCGGCATCATTCCGGGAGCCGGCGGTACGCAGCGGCTGGCGCGGCTGATCGGGCCGGCCCGGGCCAAGGATCTGATCATGTCCGGTCGGATGGTCGACGCGGCGGAGGCGCTCCGGATCGGGCTCGCCGACCGGGTGGTACCGGCCGAGTCGGTGTACGCCGAGGCGCTGGCGCTGGTGCGGCCGTTCCTCAACGGCCCGGCCCAGGCGCTGCGGGCGGCGAAGCTGGCGGTCGACGGTGGCCTGGAGATGGATCTCGCCTCCGGGCTGGCCTGGGAGAGCCAGCTCTTCGCGGCGCTGTTCGCCACCGACGACCGCCGCGAGGGGATGTCCGCGTTCGTGGAGAAGCGCAAACCGGGCTTCACCGGTCGGTGACCGAGCGGTCACGGCACCGCGGCGACGTGGCACCGCGGCGACGTGTCACCGCGGCGACGTGTCACCGCGACAGTAGATGAGTGTTCTTCGCATTCAACGTGACTGACCGGTAACCTCGCAGCAAATCACGGCGGGACGACAGGAGCGGCGATGACCGGACGGATCGAAGGACACGGCGGCGAGCTGGCCCTGGCGGCCCTGCGGGCGTACGGCGTGCGGGAGATGTTCACCCTCTCCGGCGGCCACGTCTTCCCGCTGTACGACGCGGCGCACCGGACCGACTTTCCGATCTACGACGTCCGGCACGAGCAGTCCGCGGTCTTCGCCGCCGAGGCGGTCGCCAAGCTCCAGCGCCGGCCGGGCGTCGCCGTACTGACCGCCGGGCCCGGGGTCACCAACGGCATCTCCGGACTGACCAGTGCGTTCTTCAACGCCTCCCCGGTGATGGTGCTCGGCGGCAGGGCCCCGGCCTTCCGCTGGGGGGCGGGCAGCCTCCAGGAGATCGACCACGTGCCGCTGGTCGCGCCGGTGACCAAGCACGCGGCCACGGTGTGGTCCACCGACGACGTACCGGGGGCGGTGGCGGGTGCGCTGACCGAGGCGCTGACCCCACACCGTGGGCCCGTCTTCCTGGACCTGCCGCTGGAGGTCATCTTCTCCACCGGCGAGACGGACCCGCCGGTCGCGGCGGTCATCCCACCCGTCGAGCCGGACCCGGACCAGGTCACCGAGGCGGCCCGGCTGATCGCCGCCGCCGAGCGCCCGGTCATCATCGCCGGCTCCGACGTCTACGCCGGGGACGCGGTCGCGGCCCTGCGCGAAGCCGCCGAGGCGCTCCGGGTACCGGTCTTCACCAACGGGATGGGCCGCGGTTCGCTGCCGCCGGGACATCCGCTCAGCTTCGCCAAGGCCCGCCGGACGGCCCTCGGCGGTGCCGACCTCGTCGTGGTGATCGGCACCCCGCTCGACTTCCGGCTCGGCTTCGGTGAGTTCTCGGGCGCCCGGGTGGTGCACATCGTCGACGCGCCGAGCCAGCGGGCAACGCACGTCGAGCCGACCGTCAGCCCCGCCGGTGACCTGCGGCTGATCCTGTCGGCGCTGGCCGAGTACCCCGGCGACCGGACCGACCACGAGTCGTGG
This sequence comes from Plantactinospora alkalitolerans, assembly GCF_015690345.1. Lineage (GTDB taxonomy): Bacteria > Actinomycetota > Actinomycetes > Mycobacteriales > Micromonosporaceae > Plantactinospora > Plantactinospora alkalitolerans. Next base: position 13,043 of record NZ_JADPUN010000439.1, read on the forward strand.
ATCGCCGACCTGCGTACCGCCGAGGACGCCGCCCGGGAACGGGACGCGGCGGCGATGGCGGCGGAGACCGACCCGATCAAACCGGCCCGGGTCTACGGCGAACTGCGCCACGTCCTCGCGCCGGACGCGGTCACCATCGGCGACGGTGGTGACTTCGTCTCGTACGCCGGACGTTATCTGGAGCCGGCCCAACCGGGCACCTGGCTGGACCCGGGCCCGTACGGCTGCCTCGGCACCGGCATGGGGTACGCGATGGGGGCCAGGGTCAGCTACCCGGACCGGCAGATCTGCGTGCTGATGGGCGACGGCGCCGCCGGTTTCTCGCTGATGGATGTCGAGTCGCTGGTCCGGCAGAAGCTGCCCGTGGTGATCGTGGTCGGCAACAACGGCATCTGGGGCCTGGAGAAGCACCCGATGCGCGGCATGTACGGCTACGACGTCGCGGCCGACCTCCAGCCCGAACTCCGGTACGACCACGTGGTGACCGCACTCGGCGGCGCCGGCGAGACGGTGGCGAAGGCGGGCGACCTGCGACCGGCCCTGGAGCGGGCCTTCGACGCCGGCGTCCCGTACCTGGTCAACGTGCTGACCGATCCGGCCGACGCCTACCCCCGCTCCTCCAACCTCGCCTGACGCCGTTCCCCGGTTAAGAAGGGCCCCTTCTTCTACAGAAAACGATAAGAAGGGGCCCTTCCTTACCGGTCCAGCCGTTCTGCGGTGACCGTTAGGTCGGTTATGCGTAGGGGTGGCGGGGGCG
>NZ_JADPUN010000276.1 GCF_015690345.1 Plantactinospora alkalitolerans
CTGCTGGCGTTGAGTCGGGGCGTCGTACCGGCCGCCGCGGTCAGGGCGGCGGTGACCGCGACCAGCACCGCGCCGCCCGGTACGACGCCCCGACTCAACGCCAGCAGGTTCACCGTGAGTACGGCGGCGGCGGCGACGCCGACCACGGTCGCCGCGACGCCGGGCAGCAGTGCACGGCGCAGGTCGCGCAGCGCCGGTCGTACGCCGGGCCAGCTTCCGGTCTCGATCCAGTGGTGCAGGGCGGCGCTGCCGGCGGCGACCGCGGCCCCCGCCGTTACCACCGGCAGCGCCGCGAGCGTGACGACGATGCCGAGCAGCGCCAGATCGCTGGCGTTGCGCAGGGTCTCCCGCCAGTCGGGTCGGGTCGCGGCCGGATCGGCCGGTTCCTCCGGCCAGTTCGGAGCGGGTTGTCCGGTCACCCCTTGAGCCCACTGGTGTTGATGCCCTCGACCAGCATCCGCTGGAAGGCGATGAAGAACAGGAACACCGGCAGCAGCGACAGCAGCGACATCGCGAACATCGGGCCGACCGCGCTCTGGCTGGTCGAGTCGATGAACAGGGTCAGCGCCACCGGCACCGTGTAGTCCTCCAGGTCGGAGAGGTAGACGAGTTGCCGGAAGAAGTCGTTCCAGGTCCAGATGAACGAGAAGATGGCGGTGGTGACCAGCGCCGGTCGGCTCAGCGGCAGGATCACGTGCCGGAAGATACCGTACGAGCTGGCGCCGTCGATCTTGGCCGCCTCGTCCAGTTCGCGCGGGATGCCCCGCATGAACTGCACCATCAGGAAGACGAAGAACGCCTCGGTGGCGAGGAACTGCGGCACCACCAGCGGCAGGTACGGCCAGGCCGCCCCGACCATCTGCGTCTTCTGGAACAGGATGTACTGCGGCACGATCAGCACGTGTCCGGGCAGCAGCAGCGTTCCGATCATGATGGCGAACCAGAACCCGCGCAGCCGGAACCGCAGCCGGGCGAAGGCGTACGCGGCGAGCAGGCAGGAGACGGCGTTGCCGACCACGGTGAGCAGGCTGACCACCGTGCTGTTCACGAAGAACCGGCCGAAGCTGACGTCGAAGTTGCCCCATCCGTCGCTGAAGTTGCCCGGGGTGAACTCCCGGGGCAGCAGCCCGATGTTGTTGACGATCTCTTCCTGCGACTTGAACGAGGTGCCGACCATCCAGAACAGCGGATAGAGGACCACCGCGAGGATCGCGATCAGGAGGAGCAGCCGGCCGACCTGCCGGCGGGTGCCACGGCGGCGGCCGGTGACCGCGCCGCGCCGGGGAAGGGTCGGAGTCTGGGCGACCATCAGTTTCCGTCTCCGTCCGAGTAGTGCACCCAGAACCGGCCGGTGCTGAAGAAGAGCGCGGTGATCAGGGCGATGGCGATCAGGAACACCCAGGCCATGGCGGAGGCGTAACCCATGTCCAGCTCGGTGAAGCCGGTGATGTAGAGGTTCAGCGTGTACATCAGCGTCGCGTCCACCGGACCGCCGGTGCCGTTGCTGAGCACGAACGCGGCGGTGAAGCCCTGGAATCCGTTGATCGTCTCCAGCACCAGGTTGAAGAAGATCACCGGGGAGAGCATCGGCAGGGTGACGCTGACGAACTGGCGGATCCGGCCGGCGCCGTCGACCGAGGCCGCCTCGTACAACTCGGTCGGCACCTGCTTGAGCCCGGCCAGGAAGATCACCATCGGGGCGCCGAACTGCCAGATGGCGAGCACCATCAGGGTTTCCAGCGCCCAGCCCGGGTCGTTCACCCAGGGCTTGCCCTCGATGCCGAACAGCGAGAGGAGGGAGTTGAACGCTCCGTCCCGGTTGAACATGCTGACCCAGACGATGGCCAGCGCCACGCTGCCGCCGAGCAGCGACGGCAGGTAGAACAGGCCCCGGAACAGCCCGACGCCGCGCCACGCCCGGTTGAGCAGCAGCGCGACGCCGAGCGCGGCGGCGAGCTTGAGCGGTACGGCGATCAGCGCGAACGACAGCGTCACCTGCACCGAGTGCCAGTACGACGGGTCGGCGGTGAACATCCGCTCGTAGTTCGCCAACCCCACCCACTCGACGTCCGACAGGTCGGTCAGGATGTCGTAGTTGGTGAAGCTGAGGTAGAGCGACAGCAGCATGGGGATCGCCGTGATGGCCATCAGGCCGATCAGCCACGGCGACAGGAAGACGTATCCGGCCAGACCCTCACCGTGCCGCATCCGCCCGGACCCGCGCGCCTTCGCGGGGGTCCGGGCGGACGATCTGGCCGGCGGAGTCGGGTTCGGCGCCGTGGTCAACGCCACGAGCCAACTCCTCTCCGTACGTGGAAGCCGGACCGGTCAGGCGATCGCGGACTTGCAGATCTCCAGGAAGGCGGCCGCGGACTTGGCCGGGTCCTGCCGTCCGTACTGGACCTCCTCGGCCGCCTTGATCAACTCGGCCCGGATCTTGCTGTGCCCCTTGAGCGGCACCTGCGGGGACGGCCCGAACTTGGCACCGAGTTCGCTCTCGACCTGGATCGACAGCTTCATCGCGGGGTCGGTCACCGACTCGCTCACCGCCTTGCGAACGTCCAGGTTGGACGGCAGTCCCCGGTCGGTACCCAAGATCTTGCCGGCCTCCGGGTCGTTCGCCAGGAAGTTGATCACGTCAACCGCGACGTCGGCGTGCTTGCTCTTCTGGAAGACCGAGAAGTACATCGAGGCCCGGGCCCACTGCGCGCTCGGGTCACCGGGGTACGCGATGACGCCCAGCTCGTCCTTGGTGTTCTTCTTCAGCTCCGGCAACTGGTTGGCCCAGACCCAGGAGGTGCCCGCCTTGCCGGTGACCACGAGCTGCTTGGTGATGTCGGTGACGTTGCCCTCGTGGATCACGTCCGGGGTCGGGGTGGCTCCCTGGGCCCGGGCGCCCTTCCACAGCTCGAACCACCTGGTCACGTCCTCGGCGGTGAAGCCGAGTTCCTTGCCCTTGTAGAGGTCCTTGCCCTGCTGGCGCAGCCAGACCCAGAACGCCTTGTAGTCGGCGCTCGGGTCCTGGGTGCCGGGGATCTTGGCGGTCTTGCTGACGTTCGCCGCCCAGGCGATGAACGCCTCCCAGGTCATCCCCGTGGTCGGCTCCGGCAGGCCGTTCTTCTGCAGCAGCGTCTTGTTGTAGACCAGGCCCTGGGTGTTCTCCCCGAACGCGACGCCGGACAGCTTGCCGTCGACCACGCCGTACTGCCAGAGGCTCTCCGGGAACTTGGAGACGTCGAGCTTTCCGTCGTCCTTGAACTTGTTCAGATCGAGCGTGGTCTTCCGGGAGGCGTACTCGGTCAGGTAGTTGTCGTCGATCTGGAAGATGTCCGGGGCGTCGCCGCCGGCGGTCAGCGTGGCGAGCTTGTCGAAGTAGCCCTGGTTGGCCTGCCAGGTCTTCTTGAAGGTCACGTTGGGGTGCTCGGCGGTGTAGAGGGCGAGAGCCTCCTCGGTGAGCTTGGCCCGCGCCTCACCGCCCCACCAGAAGATCGACAGTTCGACCTTGGCGTCGGGATCGGCACCCTCCTCCTCGCCGCCGCAGGCAGCGGCGCCGAGCAGGAGGGGAAGGGCCACCGCTGCGGCGGTGAGACGGCGGAGCATGCTGCGCCGGTGGAGAGTACGGTGGCCACGCGCGGCAGGCGCGTTTGCCGTCGGGGATGTGGCGGGGTGCATTGCGCTCACTCCTTGGCGTTAGGAGGCGACAACTTCGGGGGTGGCCGCGGTCGCGTCGCCCGGGTCCGCATGGCCGCGCGAACCCGGGTCAGCGGAGGGTGCCGCACCCGGGCGGTCGGCTGTCGCCGCCGCTGCGGGCCGGTCGGCCGGAGCCGCCGGACCGACGCCCGTCGAGTCGCGGATGACCAGTTCGGTCTGGAGCGTTACCTGTGCGGTGGTACGACGGTCGTCGGCTGTGGTGGTTCTTCCGCCGCCGCGTCCGGCGCGTGCGGCGAAGGAACCGTCGTGTTGCAGGAGCATGTCGACGGCCGTCCGGCCGGCGGCCGCGGTTGGCGTGGCCACCGTCGTCAATTTGGGTCGGGTGAGTCGGCTCAGCGCGATGTCGTCGATGCCGACGACGCTGATGTCCTGGGGCACCCGTAGCCCGAGCGAGTCCAGCCCTTCGATCAGGCCGATCGCCATCAGGTCGTTGTAGGCGAGCACGGCGGTGGCGCCACTTCGGCGTACCTGCTCCGCCATGGCGATGCCGCCGCCCTCGGTGGGCGGGTTCGGGCCGAGCACGGTCAGGGCGGCGTCCGCGGTCCGGGCCGCCGCCGTCGCCGACCGGCGGATCTCCCGGTTGGTCCACGAGCCGCGCGGCCCGCCGAGCAGGGCCAGTTCCCGGTGCCCGAGTCCGGTCAGGTGCTCGACCGCGAGCCGGGCGCCCTGACCGACGTCCATCACCACCGCCGGCAGGCCGGTGACCTGACGGTTGATCACCACCAGCGGCACCTCGCGGCTGAGCTGCTCGATCAGGCTGTTGCTCATGCGCGGGCTGCACAGCAGTACGCCGTCGACCTGCTTGGCCAGGGCGTGCACCAGGTCTTCCTCGGCCGCCGGGTCCTCGTTCGTGTCGGCGATGAAGATGTGGTAGTCCCGCTGCCGGGCCTGGCTTTCCGCCGCCTTGATCAGGGGCGGGAAGAAGGGGTTGGCGATGTCGGCGATGATCAGGCCGATGTTGTGGGTGCGTCCGGTGATGAGTGCCCGGGCCGCCCGGTTGGGCCGGTAGCCGAGGTTTTCGGCGCAGGCCAGCACGCGGTTCCGGGTCTCCGGGTTGACCAGGTGCGGGGCCGAGAAGGTACGGGACACAGTGGAGATGTGCACACCGGAGGCTCGCGCGACGTCTCGGATGGTGGCTGGCACGCGAGTCCCTTCTGCGATCGCCGGTATGTGTCTGCCGTCACTTGGTTGGCCAATTAATGCAAACGGTTGCTCAGGTGTCAACGGGGACCGGTTACGGGTCTGTTGCGGTGCGCAGCCATGGGAGCCCTCCCATAGTTGCAAATGCGAATAAAGGCCGCAGGCTTGCCGCAAGTCGTTGACGGCGACTGGCGTACGTGGTTACTTCTCCTGCAAACCTTTGCAGCCAACGGAGGCGAGCCGGGATGTCGGGAACACCAGGAAGGCACCGCTTCGCCCTGGTCGGTGCGGGTGCGCGGGCCGAGATGTTCGTCCGGGCGCTGGTCCTGGACCACCCGAACACCGCCGAACTCGTCGCCTTCGCCGATGTCAACCAGGCGCGGATGAACGCACACAACGACTGGCTGGCCGAACTGGGCTTCGATCCGGTGTCGACGTACCCGGCCGCCGACTTCGGCGAGATGCTGGCGAAGGAGCGCGTCGACGTGGTCCTGGTGACCAGCGTCGACCGGACCCACGACGAGTACATCGTGGCCGCGCTCCGCGCCGGCTGCGACGTGATCACCGAGAAGCCGATGACGATCGACGCCCCCCGGTGCGAGCGGATCCTCCGGGCGGTCGCCGAGACCGGCCGGAAGGTTTCGGTGGCCTTCAACTATCGCTACAACCCTTTGCACGAGAAGGTTCGCGAGGTTCTCGCCGAGGGCACCATCGGGGAGATCGGCTCGGTCCACTTCGAGTGGCTGCTCGACGTACGCCACGGCGCCGACTACTTCCGGCGCTGGCACCGGGACAAGGCCAACTCCGGCGGGCTGATGGTGCACAAGGCGAGTCACCACTTCGACCTGGTCAACTGGTGGCTGGACGCGACACCGGTCGAGGTCTACGCGGCCGGTCGGCTCTTCTTCTACGGCGAGGGCGGACGCCGGCACGGCTACGCCCGCGACTACGACCGGGCGCACGGCGCTCCGGACGCCGCCGACGACCCGTTCGCGCTGCACCTGGCCGAGCATCCGCGACTGCGGGCGCTCTACCTGGACGCCGAGGCCGAGGACGGCTACCACCGCGACCAGAACGTCTTCGCTCCCGGGGTGACCATCGAGGACGACATGGCGGTGCTGGCCAGGTACTCCAGCGGCGCCAGCATGAGCTACCACCTCACCGCGTACGCCCCGTGGGAGGGCTACCGGGTGATGTTCAACGGCAGCCGGGGGCGGCTGGAGCTGGAAGTGGTGGAGAGCGACTTCGTCAGCCCACAGGCCGCCGGCGAGCTGAAGGGCGCCGCGCTGCACGGCGTACAGGCGGCCGTCGAGGAGGGCTGGGCGAAACTGACCGTACGACCGTTCTGGGAGCCGCCCCGGGAGGTGCCGGTCTCCGGGTACACCCGCAGTGGTCACGGCGGCGCGGACGCCCGGATGACGGCGGTGCTGTTCGGCGGCCACACCGACCCGATGAACCGGGCCGCCACCGCCCGGGACGGCGCGCTCGCCCTACTCACCGGCCTGGCCGCGAACCGTTCCTTCGAAACCGGCCAACCGGTCCGGGTAGCCGACCTGCTCACCATCCCCTGACCCGGATGTTAGGAAGGGCCCCCGCTACAACAGAAAACGATAAGAAGGGGCCCTTCCTTACACCTCCTCCGACCAGCTAGGAGTTCGCCCGTGTCTGCTGAAGCCGACCGGCCCGATCTGCTCTTCCCTTCGGAGCCCAGTCAACGGGCGATCGCCCGTGAGCTGTACGCCCTGGTGCGGGACCGGCCGCTGATCTCGCCGCACGGGCATGTCGATCCGGGGATGCTGGCGGATGACGTCGCGTTTCCGGATCCGGCGCGGCTCATCATCGTGCCGGACCACTATCTGACCCGGATGCTGCTCAGCCAGGGGGTGCCTCCGGCGGAACTGGGGGTGCCGTCGGTGGACGGCGAACCGGTGGAGACCGACGGGCGGACGATCTGGCGGCGGTTCGCGGCACACTGGCACCTGTACCGGGGTACGCCGTCGCGGTTGTGGCTGGAGGAGACCTTCAGAGGCGTCTTCGGGGTACGGACGCGGTTGTCGCCGGAAACCGCGGACGAGATCTACGATGCCATCGCGGAGAAGCTGACGCTGCCCGAGTTCCGGCCCCGGGCGCTGTTCGAGCGGTTCAACATCGAGACGCTGGCCACCACCGAGTCGCCGCTCGACGACCTGGGCCGGCACGCCAAACTGGCGGCCGACGGCTGGGGCGGGCCCGGCGGTCGGGTGATCACCACCTTCCGGCCGGACAACGTGGTCGACATGGAGTTCGACGGCTGGGCCGGCAACGTCGGGCGGCTCGGCCAGATCACCGGGGAGGACACCGGCCGGTACGCCGGGTACCTTGCCGCGTTGCGCAGGCGCCGGGAGACGTTCATCGCGGCCGGCGCCACCTCGACCGACCACGGGCATCCGACGGCGTTGACGCTACGGTTGAGCGAGGCCGAGGCGGCAACCCTGTACCACCGTGGTCTGCGCGGCGAGGCCACCCCGGAGGACGCCGAGGCGTTCCGGGCGCACATGCTGGTCGAGTTCGCCACGATGTCCATCGAGGACGGGCTGGTGATGCAACTGCACCCCGGCTCGGTGCGCAACCACAACAGGTGGCTGTACGCCCGGCACGGCCGGGACGTCGGCGGCGACATCCCGCAGGCCACCGAGTACCTGCACGCGCTCACCCCGCTGCTCGACGCGTACGGCAACGATCCCCGGCTGCGGCTGGTCGTCTACACCCTGGACGAGTACACCTTCACCCGTGAGCTGGCCCCACTGGCCGGCGGCTACGCCGCGCTCTACCTCGGTGCGCCGTGGTGGTTCCTGGACTCACCGGAGGTGCTGCGCCGGTTCCGGGAGGCGGTCACCGAGACCGCCGGCTTCTACAACACCGCCGGATTCGTCGACGACACCCGGGCGTTCTGTTCCATCCCGGTCCGGCACGACGTCGCCCGCCGGATCGACGCCGGTTTCCTGGCCCGGCTGGTGGCCGAGGACCGGTTGCCGCTGGACGAGGCGGCCGAGACGATCGTCGATCTCGCGTACCACCTGCCCAAGAAGGTCTTCAAGCTCGGGAGCGGACAACAGTGACTGTGACGATCACCGGTGTCGACGTGCACGACGTGCGGTTCCCGACGGCCGCCGCCGGGGACGGCTCGGACGCGATCAACCGGGGCGACTACTCGGCGACCTACGTCGAACTGCGGACGGACGCGTCGGACGGAACCTTCGGCGCCGGGTTCACCTTCACCAACGGTCGCGGCAACGAACTCACCTGCGCCGCCGTCCGGGCCCTGGCCCATCACGTCGTCGGCCGGACGGTCGACGAGATCGAGGCGGAACCGGTGGCGTTCTGGCGGTCGCTCACCGCCGACGTGCAGTTGCGCTGGCTGGGGCCGGAGAAGGGCGTCATCCACATGGCGACCGGCGCGCTGGTCAACGCGGTCTGGGACCTGCGGGCCAAGCTGGCGGGCAAGCCGTTGTGGCGGCTGCTCGCCGAGATGCCGACCGAGGAACTGGTCCGCAACATCGACTTCCACCACATCATCGACGCGCTCGACCCGGCCGAGGCCGCCGCCATCCTGGAAAAGGGGCAGATCGGCCTCTCCGACCGGTTGGCCGAGCTGGAGCGGGACGGTTTTCCGTCGTACACGACCTCGGTCGGCTGGCTCGGCTATCCGGACGACAAGGTCCGGGCGCTGACCCGCGAGGCGTACGGCCAGGGCTGGCGGGCGATGAAGATGAAGGTCGGCGGGCCGATCGAGGACGACGTCCGCCGGGCACGGATCATCCGGGAGGAGATCGGCCCGGACGCATTGCTGATGATGGACGCCAACCAGGTCTGGGACGTCGACGAGGCGATCGAGAACATGTCCCGGCTGGTCGAGTTCGATCCGTACTGGATCGAGGAGCCGACGCACGCCGACGACGTCCTCGGGCACGCCCGGATCGCCGAGGCGGTGACCGGACTTTCCGGCGGACGCTGCCGGGTCGCCACCGGTGAGGTGGCGGCGAACCGGGTCATCTTCAAGCAACTTCTCCAGGCGGAGGCGATCGGCGTCTGCCAGATCGACGCCTGCCGGATCGGCGGGGTCAACGAGGTGCTGTCGGTGATCCTGATGGCGGCCAGGTTCGGGGTGCCGATCTGCCCGCACGCGGGAGGCGTCGGACTCTGCGAGTACGTCCAGCACCTGGCGATCTTCGACTACCTGCGGGTCGGCGCCTCGCTCGACGGCCGGATGGTCGAGTACGTCGACCACCTGCACGAGCACTTCGTCGACCCGGTACGCACCCGCGGTGGCCGGTACCTGCTGCCCGACCGGCCCGGCTACAGCGCGACGATGAAACGGTCCTCGATCGCCGAGTTCTCGTTCCCGGACGGCCCGGTATGGGCGTGACGGTCGGCGCGTCCAGGCTGGGCCTCGGTGCGCTGCGCCGGCTGCCCGAACCGAGCCGTCCGCTGGTGCGGCCCGGCACGGTACCGGCCGGGATCGTGCATCTCGGGCTGGGCGCGTTCCACCGGGCCCACCAGGCGGTATACACCGAGGCGGCGATCGCGCGGGCGGGTGGCGACTGGGGCATCGTGGGGGTGGCGCCGCGCAGCACCGACACGGTGGCGAAACTCGCCGCCCAGGACTGCCTGTTCAGCGTGACCAGCAGCTCCGGCGACGGCAACCTGACCCAGGTGGTCGGGGCGCTCGCGCAGGTCCGGCACGCCGCGAGCGACCCGGCGGCGATCGTGGCGCTGCTCGCCGACCCGGCGATCCGGGTGGTGACGCTGACGGTGACCGAGAAGGCGTACCAGATGGATCCGGCGACGGGCCGGCTGCGGCCGGACGACGGCGTGGTGGCGGACCTGACCACCGACCGGGCGCCGCTGACCGTGCCCGGCCTGCTGGTCCGGGGGCTGTTGGCCCGCCATGCGGCGGACGCCGGGCCGTTGACCCTGCTGAGCTGCGACAACCTGCCGTCCAACGGCATCCGGCTGGCCGGTCTCGTCACCCAGTCGCTGGAGTACGCCGACGGCCGGGTGTCGGCGGACGCCGCCGGCTGGGTACGCGACAACGTCAGTTTCCCCGGCACGATGGTGGACCGGATCGTTCCGGCGAGCACGGAGCAGACCCTGGCGGACGCGCGGGCGGCGCTCGGGGTGAGCGACCTGGCGGCGGTGGCCGCCGAACCGTACCGGCAGTGGGTGATCGAGGACCGTTTCCCCGGCGGACGGCCTGCCTGGGAGCGGGCCGGGGCGGTGCTCACCGACGACGCCGGTCCGTGGGAGCGGTTGAAGCTGCGGGCCCTGAACGGGGTGCACTCGGCCATCGCCTACCTGGGCGCGTTGGCCGGCCGGGAGACCATCGCGGAGGCGCTGGAGATCCCGCACCTGCGGGACGTGATGCGCCGGTTGATCGCCGAGGACGTGGCGGCCAGCTTCACCCCGCCGGACGGAGTCTCGGTGGTCGACTACGGCGAGGAGGTGCTGGAGCGGTTCGCGAATCCGGTACTGCGGCACCGCACCATCCAGATCGCCATGGACGGCTCGCAGAAGCTGCCGCAGCGGGTGCTGCAGACCATCGAGGACCTGCGCGCGGCCGGCGCCCGCCCCCGGTGGGCGGCCCTGGTGGTCGCGGCCTGGATGCGCTTCGCCATGGGCCGGGCCGACGACGGTACGTCGCTGCCGCTGGACGACCCGCTGGCGGCGCGGATCCGGGCGGCGCTGGACGGCGGCCACGACTCCCCGGCCGGCGTGGTGGACGCGTTGTTCGGGTTGACCGAGGTCTTCCCGGCGGAGCTGGCCGCCGACGACGAGGTACGCGAACTCGTCGCCGGCTGGCTCACCGCACTCGACCGGCACGGCGTGGAGCAGACCCTGGCGGGTGTCGCATGACCGGACGGGACCGGATCGGGGCGCGGCCGAGGGTGGCGCTGGTCGGCGCGAGCGGGCACGGGATCTGGCACCGCCGGACGATGGCGCCGCTGCACGACGCGGGCCGGCTCGAACTCGCCGCCCTGGTCGACGTACGACCGGTCGAGGCGGCACCGGACGCGCCGGTCCCGCCCGGAACGCGGGTCTTCACCGACCATCGGGAGATGCTCCGGGCGGTCCGCCCCGACGTGGTGGTGATCTGCACGCCGCCACACACCCATCTGCCGATCGCGCTGGACGCGCTGGCGGCCGGGGCGGATCTGCTGCTGGAGAAGCCGCCGGTGCTGTCGCTGGCCGAGCACCGTACCCTGGCCGCCGCCCTGGCCCGGACCGGACGGGTGGCCCAGATCGGCTTCCAGGCGCTCGGTTCGGTGGCGCTGCGCGAACTGACCTCGGCGATTGCCGACGGCCGGCTCGGCCAGCTCACCGGGATCTCCACGGTGGCGTCCTGGCAACGTACCGACGGCTACTACGCCCGTTCACCGTGGGCGGGTCGGCGCACCCTGGAGGGGCGTCCGGCGCTGGACGGCGTACTGGTCAATCCGCTGGCACACGCGGTCATGCAGTGCCTGGCGGTGGCCTCCTCGGCGGTGGCCGCCGGGGTCGTCGCCACTCCGGCCGGCGGGACCGGCGGGCGGGTCGACGGTGCCGTTCCGGTTTCCGGTATCGGCGGGCGGGTCGACGGTGCCGTTCCGGTTTCCGGTATCGACGGTGCCGCGCCGGGCTGGCCGGTCCAGGCCGAACTGGAGCGCTACCGGACCCGGCCCATCGAGGTGGACGACACCGCGTCGCTGCGGGTGACCCTCGGCTGTGGCCTGCCGGTCGTGGCCGCGGTGACGCTCGCCGGTGAGGACTTCATCGCGGGCGAGGTGATCGTGCACGGCACCACCGGGCAGGCGGTGCTGGAGTACACCACGGACCGGTTGACCCTGCCCGGCGATCCCGGCCCGCGGGAGGTGCCCGGCCGGACCGGGCTGCTGGAGAACCTGCTGGACCACCGGGACGATCCGGTCGCCGTGCCGCTGATCGTGCCGCTGTCCCGTACCGCGGGCTTCACCGCCCTGGCGCAGATGATCCGGGCGGCTCCCGAACCGGCACTTGTGGGCGGGGAGCGGGTGGTGGCGAGCGGGGAGCCGCCGGACCGGGTGCTGACCATCCGGGGAATCAACGCCGCGCTGCGGCGGGCGGCCGCCGAGGGTGCGCTGCTGTCGGAACTGGGTGTGCCGTGGGCGGTGAAACCGCACCGGGCGACGGTGGACGGGGGAAACGGTGGGAAGTGACCTGCGGGCTCATTGCACGACAACGGGAAACAGACTGCAAATCACGGGGACGACTGTCAGATAGAAATCGGGCCGTATAGCCCCCTTCTCGGCATTGGGTGGCCGAGCCGATCGCTATTGCCTCCATTCTCTGCAACATATCTGCAAACGCTTCTCATTGACACTCTTAACTGTTTCTACCTACCGTTTTATAACAAGAGGATTTCGTACCCGTTACGAGATCGGCAAACGGTGGACAGACACGGAGAGTGCGATGCGATCGAGCAGGTTGACCGCCGCCGTGATCGGCAGTCTTCTCGTACTGGTCGGCGGCGCGGCCCAGGTGGTGCCCGGTACGGCCAGCGCGACCGGTAGGGACGACGACCGACTGTCCCGGGGAGCCCGTGCGCTGGGCCGACAGGTCCTGCCGGCGGGCGACGGATGGGCCGCCGCCGGGCCGGGCACCACCGGCGGATCGGCGGCGACGCCGGAACAGGTGCACGTGGTGCGGAGCCGGACCGAACTGGTCGCGGCCCTGGGCGGAAACAACGACACCAACCGCGCCAACGCGACGCCGAAAATCGTCTACGTCAAGGGCCTGGTGGACGGCTACGAGGACTCCGACGGGCGCCTGAGAAGCTGCGCCGACCTCGCCGATCCCGAATACTCGCTGGACGCCTACCTGGCCGCGTACGACCCGGCGACCTGGGGCCGGGTGGCGCCGACCGGGCCACTGGAGCAGGCCCGGGTACGGTCGGTGGCCAACCAGACCCGGCAGACCCAGATCAACGTCGGACCGAACACCACAATCGTCGGACTGGGCGGAGCAACGCTGCGCGGGCTGACCCTGATGGTGGACACCGCGAACAACGTGATCGTCCGGAACCTCCACTTCGCCGACGCCCGGGACTGCTTCCCGGCCTGGTCGCCGACCGACGGCGACACCGGCAACTGGAACTCGCAGTTCGACCTCGTGTCGGTACGACGCAGCGAGAACGTCTGGGTCGACCACAACACCCTCACCGACGGCGACAACCCGGACAGCGAACTGCCGGTCCACTTCGGCCGGCCGTACATGGTGCACGACGGATCGCTCGACATCACGCACACCGCCAGCCGGGTGACCGCCTCGTACAACCGGTTCGTGGCCCGGGACAAGGTGATGCTGATCGGTTCGTCGAACACCGTCGGCCCGGACGTCGGCCGGCTGAACGTGACACTGCACCACAACCTGTTCGAGGGCACGATGCAACGCCTGCCGAGGGTGCGGTTCGGCCAGGTCGACGTCTACAACAACTACTACCGGCTCTCCGGTACGGGTTTCGGCTACGCCCTCGGCGTCGGCGTCCAGTCGGCGATCCACGCCGAGAACAACTACTTCGCCCTTGGCTCCGACATCACGGCGGCGGACCTGCTCTACGACTGGGGCGGCACCGCCATCACCGTACGCGGCAACTGGGTCCGCTCCGGCGCGGCACTTCCTCGCCCGGTCGACCTCCGTACCGCCTACAACGCCGAACACGACCCCGACCTGTCCCCGGATGCCGGCTGGACCCCGACCC
>NZ_JADPUN010000279.1 GCF_015690345.1 Plantactinospora alkalitolerans
AGTGTGTATAAGAGGGTGGTACGCGAGGTGCCGGCGGCCCGGCTCGGGATCTCCGCCGTGGCAATGGGCCACCTGGTGATGGTCGGGGTGATGGCGATGACCCCGGTGCACCTCGGCGAGTGGCATTCCGACGCCGACGTGCTGCGGGTGGTCGGTATCGTGCTGAGCCTGCACATCGCCGGCATGTTCGCGTTCTCCCCGGTGGTCGGCTGGCTGACCGACCGGTTCGGCCGGCGGGCCGTCATCCTGGGCGGGATCGGTACGCTGCTCGCCGCCTGCGCGGTCGCCGGAACGGCCGGGCACAACACCGCACAGGTGTCGGTGGGACTGACGCTGCTCGGCCTGGGCTGGTCCGGCACCATGGTGGCGGGCTCCACCCTGCTCTCCGAGTCGGTGTCGGCCGAGGTCCGGCCCGCCGTCCAGGGGCTCTCCGACCTGACCATGGGACTGGCCGGCGCGCTCGCCGGGGCACTGAGCGGGTTTGTCATCCAGGTGGCGGGTTATGCCGTGCTCAACCTGCTGGCCGCGGTCGCCGTCGTCCCGCTGTTGGCGCTAGCGTTGCGGACGGCGCCGCAGGAGGAGCGCGCCGGAGCGTGAGGCGTGCCCGACGGGGTGGACCCGGCTCGTCGATGGATGGGAAGGGAAGTGTCTCGGTGCGGCTGACGGATTTCTGGACGCGCCTGGAGCAGACGTTCGGCCCGGCGTACGCCGGCAGTCTCGCCACGGACCAGGTGTTGCCGCAGTTGGATGGCCGGACCATCCGGCAGGCCCTCGAAGCCGGTGAGCAGACGGTCGTGGTGTGGCGGGCGGTCTGCGCCGCGTACCCGGACCGGGTCCCGGCGCGGCTGCGGTGAGCGGTGCCCCTACCGGATCAACTCCATGGCGTGATCAATGGGTAACTTAAGGTAGTTTGCCGTGTCGTGCGTTGAGTCGTACACCTGTTCGGCTATTGTCCACAGCGGGGTGCCCGTCCACAGGTCGCGGCCAGCCGGCTGTTTTCTGTCGGACCGAGCGCCTAGCGTGTCCGCGTGACGAAAAGCTCAGCGACGAAGATGCCGGCGAAGGCAGGGGTGGCGAACATGGCGGCAGGTCCTGACCGGGAGAAGGCACTCGACCTTGCTCTCGCTCAGATCGACAAGCAGTTCGGCAAGGGCTCGGTGATGCGGCTGGGGGAGCGGCCGGTCATCCAGACCTCCGTGATCCCAACCGGTTCCATCGCGCTCGACGTGGCGCTCGGTGTCGGCGGTCTGCCGCGCGGCCGGGTCGTCGAGGTGTACGGACCGGAGAGCAGCGGTAAGACGACCGTGGCACTGCACGCGGTGGCGAACGCCCAGCGGGCCGGGGGCATCGCCGCGTTCATCGACGCCGAGCACGCCCTCGACCCGGAGTACGCGAAGGCGCTGGGCGTGGACACCGACGCGATGCTGGTCTCGCAGCCCGACACCGGTGAGCAGGCGCTGGAGATCACCGACATGCTGATCCGGTCCGGCGCGATCGACGTCATCGTGATCGACTCGGTCGCGGCCCTGGTGCCGCGGGCCGAGATCGAGGGTGAGATGGGCGACAGCCACGTGGGCCTCCAGGCCCGGCTGATGAGCCAGGCGCTGCGGAAGATCACCGGTGTGCTCAGCAACACCGGCACCACCGCGATCTTCATCAACCAGCTCCGCGAGAAGATCGGTGTGATGTTCGGCAGTCCGGAGACCACCACCGGTGGTCGGGCGTTGAAGTTCTACGCCTCGGTCCGGCTCGACGTGCGACGCATCGAGAGCCTCAAGGACGGCACCGACGTGGTCGGCAACCGGACCCGGGTCAAGGTGGTCAAGAACAAGGTCGCCGCTCCCTTCAAGCAGGCCGAGTTCGACATCATGTACGGCAAGGGCATCTCCCGGGAGGGCTCGCTGATCGACGTCGGGGTCGAGCAGTCGATCATCCGCAAGTCCGGTGCCTGGTACACCTACGACGGTGACCAGCTCGGCCAGGGCAAGGAGAAGGCCCGCGAGTTCCTGCGGGAGAACCCCGACGTGGCGGCCGAGATCGAGAAGAAGATCCTCGAAAAGCTCGGTGTCGGAGCGGGTGCGTCCGACGCTGCCGGCGGGCCGGAGTTGCCGCCGGTGGATTTCTGACGGTCGACTGAGTCCATAGCGACATGGCAGGACGACGTGGTGCCCGTACGGGCCGGGGCTGGGACGCTGCCCCACCGGCCCGTACGGGCGGCAGTGGCACGGGACGTTCGCGCCGGGGCGGCTCCGGGGTTCCGGGCGGGCCGACCGGACAGCGCTCCGAGGTAGCGGGCCGGTCGGGTGGCGAAACGGCCCAGCCGGCGAAGCCGCGCGACGAGGCGGAGCTGGCTCGGGAGATCTGCCTGCGCCAGCTTGCCGGACGACCCCGCACCCGGGCCGAGCTGGCGACGGCACTGGCCCGGAAGGGCATCTCAGCGGAGACGGCGTCCCAGGTCCTGGACCGTTACGACGAGGTCGGCATGATCGACGACGCCGCCTTCGCCCGGGCCTGGGTAACCAGCCGTCATCAGGGCCGAGGGCTGGCCCGCCGGGCGCTCGCCAACGAGCTGCGCCAGCGGGGGGTGGACGCCGAGACCGCGACCGAGGCGCTCGGTGAGTTGGACGAGACGGCCGAGGCCGAGACCGCCCGTCTGCTGGTCGACCGGAAGCTGCGTACCGCCACCGGCACCCCGGACGCGGTGTTCCGCCGGTTGGTCGGCATGCTCGCCCGCAAGGGTTATCCGGCCGGGGTGGCGGTCCGGGCGGTCAAGGAGGCGCTCGCCGAGCGGGACGCCGAGGCGGCCGAGTTCGCCGAGTACGTCGACGCCGACGCGCTGGCCGACGCCGAGACGGAGTTCGACCGGGACGGGCTCTGAGGGAGCGGCCCCGGACCGGGCGGGACAGTCCGGCAGAACGCCACAGTCCGGCAGAACGCCACTGATCAGCAGGCGTGGCTGCCGGCTAGGATCACGTGGTGGATCATGAGGACTGGGAACAGCGGCTGTCCGATGCCTGGGCGTCGATCGACAGGCGGAGCGAGGCGGAGTTCCGGTCCCTGATCGACGAACTCGTCGGTGAACTGCCCGAGGGGAGTGGCATCGGCACCTATGAGCGGGCCTCCTCTTTCGACGCGACCGACCGGCCCGATCTCGCCGTACCGCTGTACCAGGAGGCGCTCGACCAGGGGCTGACCGGTGAGCGGCGGCGCTGTGCCGTGATCCAGTTGGCCAGCTCGCTGCGGAACCTCGGCCAGCCGGAGCAGAGCGTCGCGCTGCTCACCACCGAGCTCGATGCCGGCTCCGACCACCTGGACGACGCGGTGCGGGCCTTCCTGGCGCTCGCCCTGACGGACGTCGGTCGGGAGCGGGAGGCGGCTTCGCTCGCGCTCGCCACGTTGGCCCCGCACCTGTCCCGTTACCAACGCTCGTTGGTCAACTACGCCGGGCTGCTCATCGAGCCGCAGCCGGGCAGCCGGCCGAGTCAGCCGTAGCGCGGGAAGGGTTACCGGTCGGTGGGACGCCTGCTGGGAGCGCTTCCGCCGGACGTCTCGGTGTCCGCCGGAGGCCACTCGGGACCGAGTCGGATTCCGGACTCGCCCCCTTATGCCCGGCCCGTCATCACCGCCACGTAAGCGTTCGGCTGCCCTACGTCAGGTGCCGCGCCGGATCATGAGTTTCTTGACCGAATGCCCCATCGCGACCTAGCCTCGCCTTAGACGAGTTTTCCCGACCATCGCAGGCTAAGCGCACAACATAGAACGCGTAACAGTACGGCATCACTTCGGCCAGCTCATCGGCCAGATAAGCGGTTACCGGGCGGGCCGGTCCGGTGACCGCAGAACCACACCCGGTCGTCAGCGGTGTCCCCGGGGACACTGCCGGGCGGCCGTACCCTCGGCCAGCCGCCTCGGTCGGGCGTCGTGACAGCCGTAGGGCGCGCGCCTCACCCACAGGCGCAGCCCCTCCGGCGCCGGACGGCAAAGGGGAGGCGGCCATGATCGAGCGGGCCAGGGACAGTA
Source organism: Plantactinospora alkalitolerans (assembly GCF_015690345.1). Lineage (GTDB taxonomy): Bacteria > Actinomycetota > Actinomycetes > Mycobacteriales > Micromonosporaceae > Plantactinospora > Plantactinospora alkalitolerans. Next base: position 4,021 of record NZ_JADPUN010000279.1, read on the forward strand.
GCGGAACCAGTCGCGCCGAGGCGCCGGCATGAGCGAGCGCAGCGAGCGATCCAGCCCGCTCAGCGCGAGGACCTCCGGCGGTGCCGAGCGCGGCGAGGTGACGCCGTGAGCGCCCTCGAATGGGCCCTGCTGGCCGCGATCGTCGGATTGGCGGCGCTGGTGCTCGCCGCGATGGCGCTGGGCGCCCGCGCGCTCCGCCGGATCGGCACGGCGAGCACCGCGCCGGCCGTGGACGACTCCGCGTTCGTCGCCGAGAAGGACCGGCAGGAACAGTCGCTGGCGGCGTTGCGGACCGCCGCCGACCAGGCGTCGTCGAGCGTCGACACCGCCAAGTCCGCCGCCGCGTCGGCTCGGGCGGACGCCGCTGCGGCGAAGGCGGAGGCGAGCGCCGCGCGAGCAGAGGCCCAGCGGGTGCTGGACGCGGCCCGCGCCGAGGCGGACACGGTACTGGACCGGGCACACCGACAGGCCGAGACCGACGCCGAGCAGGTACGCGCGGCGGCCCGGCGCAGTGGCGAACGGGAGATCTCCCTGCTCGCCTCCACGACCCGCGAGCAGGCCGCCGAGGTCGAGCGGCGAGCCCAGCGGATGGACGAGCGGGAGCGGCTGCACACCGAGGAGGTCGAGCGGCTCGCCGAGCGGGAGCGCAGGTTGACCGCCGCCGCAGCGGAGCTGACGGCCCGGGAGGCCGGACTGGTCGCCCGGGAGGCGGCCCTGGTCGAGGCGGAGGAGCAGCAGAAGCGGGAACTGGAGCGGATCGCCAACCTGACCGCCGACGCGGCCCGGGTCGAACTGGTCGACGCGATCGAGGGCCAGGCCAAGCGGGAGGCCGCGATCCTGGTCCGGGACATCGAGGCCGACGCCCGGAACACCGCCGACCAGCGGGCCCGGCACATCGTGGTCGACGCCATCCAGCGGGTCGCCAGCGAGCAGACGGCGGAGAGTGTCGTCAGCGTGCTGCACCTGCCCGGCGACGAGATGAAGGGCCGGATCATCGGCCGCGAGGGGCGGAACATCCGGGCCTTCGAGTCGGTCACCGGAGTCAACCTGATCATCGACGACACCCCGGAGGCGGTGCTGCTGTCGTGCTTCGACCCGGTACGCCGGGAGATCGGCCGGCTGACGCTGGAGAAGCTGGTGCTCGACGGCCGGATCCACCCGCACCGGATCGAGGAGGTCTTCGAGACCGCCAAGCACGAGGTGGAGCGGCTCTGTCAGCGGGCCGCCGAGGACGCCCTGGTCGAGGTGGGCATCACCGAGATCCATCCGGAGATGGTGAGCCTGCTGGGGCGGTTGCGCTACCGGACGTCGTACGGGCAGAACGTGCTCAAGCACCTGGTGGAGACCGCGCACATCGCCGGGATCATGGCGGCCGAGCTGCGGCTCGACGCACCGACGATCAAGCGGTGCGCGTTCCTGCACGACATCGGCAAGGCGCTCACGCACGAGGTGGAGGGGAGCCACGCCCTGATCGGTGCCGACCTGGCCCGGAAGTACGGCGAGGCCGAGGAGGTCGTGCACGCCATCGAAGCGCATCACAACGAGGTGCAGCCGCAGACCATCGAGGCGGTGCTGACCCAGGCGTCGGACGCCTGCTCCGGCGGTCGGCCGGGCGCGCGGCGGGAGAGCCTGGAGGCGTACGTCAAGCGGCTGGAGCGGATCGAGGAGATCGCCGCCGGCAAGTCCGGCGTGGAGAAGGTCTTCGCGATGCAGGCCGGCCGCGAGATCCGGGTGATGGTCAAGCCGGACGACGTCGACGAGATCGGTGCCGCCGTGCTGGCCAGGGACGTGGCCAAGCAGATCGAGGAGGAGCTGACCTATCCGGGTCAGATCCGGGTCACCGTCGTACGCGAGTCCCGGGTCACCGAGATCGCCCGCTGACCGTCGCCGGGCGGGGGCCCGACCGGCGACGGAATTGCGGCGAGTGCGAGCAGGGTCCCGGCGGCCATCCGACGGAGCGGGTACGCGGGTGCGCGGAGGACGAAAAGAAGCTGGCGGTTGACCGGGCGCTCCCAACAGGAGCGGGTCAACCGCCAGCTTCCGGAATCGATCAGATGGCGATGGCGGTACCGTCACCGCCCGGTGGCACCGCAGACACCGGCGTACCGGCCTCCTTGGGTGCCTTGCCCCGACGCTGACTACGCCGGTCGAGCCAGTTGGCGAGCATGGTGAGCAGCGAGTTGAGGATGACGTAGATCGTGGCGACCACCATCGCGGCGGCGACGACGTTGCCGAAGTTGGCGGACAGGTCGTTGACGCCCCGCTGGAGCAGTTCGGGGAAGGCCACGATGTAGCCGAGCGCGGTGTCCTTGAGCAGGACGACGAGCTGGCTGACGATCACCGGCAGCATCGACCGGGCGGCCTGCGGCACCAGGATGTGCTGCATCACCAGGCTCTTGCGCATGCCGATGGCGTACGCCGCCTCGGCCTGGCCCCGGGGCACGGCCCTGATGCCGGCTCGGAACGCCTCGGCGAGGACGGAGCCGTTGTAGAGGGTGAGCCCGACGACGACCGCCCAGAAGGCGGGGACCGGTCCCTGGATCAGGAACGGCACGCCGAAGAAGATGAAGAAGATCATCAGCAGCAGCGGTACGGCCCGGAAGAACTCCACCACCACGCCGGCCGGCACGCTGATCCAGCGGTGCTCGGAGAGCCGGCCCACCGCGAAGATGATGCCGAAGGCGAGCGAGAGCACCATGCCGGTGGCGGCGGCGAGGAGCGTCTGCCCGAGGCCGGGCAGGATGAAGTTCATCCAGGTGTTGGACTCGGTGAACGGCTTCCAGAGCGGGCCCGCCCACTGACCGGCCTCGTCGAACTTGCGGTAGACCCACCACAGCAGCGCGAGCAGGGCGATGCCGAAGACGACCGTCAGGACGGCGTTGCGGATCCGCGCGCGGGGGCCGGGGTGGTCGTAGAGGACCGTGTTGCTCATCAGCGCTTCACCGCCAGCCGGTTGGCCAGCCAACCGAAGAAGTAACCGGTCGGCACCAACAGCAGCGCGAAGACGCCGGCGAAGACCAGGAAGATGGGTACGACAGCGTCGCCGTTCGCGTTGATCAGGTCCTTCATCACGCTGGCCGACTCCATCAGGCCGATGGTCCCGACGATCGTGCTGTTCTTGCAGAGCGCGATCAGGATGCTGCCCAGCGGCGCGACGACGGCCCGGCCGGCCTGCGGCAGGATCACGATCCGCAGGGTCTGGGCGAAGGTCAGACCGATCGCCCGGGCGGCCTCGGCCTGGCCGGTCGGCACCGTGTTGATGCCGGAGCGGATCGCCTCGCAGACGAAGGCGGCGGTGTAGGTCGAGAGCCCGACGACCCCGAGCCAGTAGATGTTGCGGGCGAGATCGTCGGAGAAGGTCAGCCCGAGCGTGGTGTAGAGCCCGAAGTAGCAGAAGAAGACGATCAGGGTCAGCGGGGTGTTGCGGAAGATGTTGACCCAGCCGGCGCCGAACAGGCGCAGTACGGGAATGGGCGACACCCGCATCGCGGCCAGCAACACGCCGAGCACCAGCGCGAGTACCGCGGAGGCGCCGGTCAGTTTGAGGATCCAGAGGAATCCCGCCACCGTGGCGTCGAGATTCGCCGAATCACCGAATACGTGCATTTCCTCGCTCCTCGGACCACGTCAGTCCTGGACAACGACCGGAGCCGGCGGCGAACGCCGCCGGCCCCGGATCGATCAGACGGCGGGGCAGTTGGTCAGCTTGCTGGTGTCCAGGGTCGGAGCGGGGGTACCGCTCTTGCCGAGGGTGCTGTCCCAGGCGGCCTTGTAGCTGCCGTCCGACGCGGCGGCGGTGAGGATCTCGTTGACCTTGGCACAGCCGGCCTTGTCGTCCTTCTTCAGGCCGATGCCGTACGGCTCGGAGGAGAAGGGCTTGCCGACCACCTTGAACTTGCCGGCGTACTGCGGCTGGGCGGCGTATCCGGCGAGGATGATGTCGTCGGTGGTGACCGCGTCGACCTGACCGCCGTCCAGCAGCGGAAGGCACTTGGCGTAGGCGTCGAACTGCTGGAGCTTCGCCTTCGGGTGCTCGGCCAGGATCCGCTTGGCCGGAGTCGAGCCGCTCACCGAGCAGACCTTCTTGCCGTCCAGCGACTCCGGACCGACGATGCTGGTGTTGTCGGTCTTGACCAGCAGGTCCTGCCCGGCGATGTAGTACGGCCCGCCGAAGCTGACCTTCTGCTTGCGCTCGTCGTTGATGGTGTAGGTCGCGATGACCAGGTCGACGGTGCCCTGCTGGATGAACGGCTCGCGGTTCGGGGTGGTGGTGGTCTTCCACTCGATGCCGCCGGCGTCGACGCCCAGTCCCTTGGCGATGATCTTGCCGATCTCGACGTCGAAGCCCTCGTACGCGCTGCCGGTCTGCAGACCCAGGCCGGGCTGGTCGGACTTGACGCCGATGACCAGCTTCTTGCTCGATTCGGCCTTGCCGACGATCCCGGTGGCCTTGCTGCCGCCCGTACCGGTACCGCCGTCGTCACCGCCGCAGGCGGCGACGGTGAACGAGAGTGCCGCGACTGCGGCAATCGCCGCCACGCGCGTGATTCGCATACCCCTACCCCTTCTTCGACTTAGCACGCCGGTCAACCGACCGGGTACTCCACACTGGACGCCTAGTGCGTCAGAATCTTCGACAGGAAGTCCTTGGCCCGCTCACTACGGGGATTGGCGAAGAACTCCGCGGGCGGAGCGTCCTCGACGAGTTGCCCGTCGGCCATGAAGATGACCCGGTTGGCGGCGTGCCGGGCGAAGCCCATCTCGTGCGTCACCACCACCATCGTCATGCCCTCACCGGCGAGCGACGTCATCACCTCGAGCACCTCGCCGACCATCTCCGGGTCGAGGGCGCTGGTCGGCTCGTCGAAGAGCATCGCCTTGGGCTGCATGGCCAGGGCGCGGGCGATCGCCGCCCGCTGCTGCTGCCCGCCCGAGAGTTGCGCGGGGAACTTGTCGGCCTGGCTGCCAATGCCGACCCGGTCGAGCAGGGCGCGCGCCCGCTGTCGGGCAGCGTCCGGCTTCTCCTTGCGTACCTTGATCGGCCCGAGCGTGACGTTCTCCAGGATCGTCTTGTGGGCGAAGAGGTTGAAGGACTGGAACACCATGCCGACCTCGCTGCGCAGCCGGGCCAGCGGGCGCCCCTCGGCGGGCAGCGGTTGTCCGTCGAACGTGATCGTTCCGGAGTTGATCGGTTCCAGGCGGTTGATCGCCCGGCACAGCGTCGACTTGCCGGAGCCGGACGGGCCGATGACCACGACGACCTCGCCGCGCCGCACCGAGAGGTCGACGTCCTGCAGCACGTGCAACGGGCCGAACCACTTGTTGACCCCGTCAAGCCTGATGAGCGGTTGGTCGGTCGTACCGTTCAATTCGCCCGCCTCGCTCCGCTCGGTCATGCCCCCACCCGTCTCGTCCTTGGTCTGTCACACCGGATTCCGCTGAATCGGTGACGCAACTCTAGGGGACCTGACGTGCTGGAACGCAATCGAGTTCATCACGGGGCGATAACAGCGGCCGCAAAGATCGGCACTGTCTGTTAAGGGCAGCAACCCTCAGTAGTCAGCAGCCGGATGTGCCCCCAGGGGTAGGGGTCATCGACGCCGCGCCGGGATGTCGTCGGCCGGACGTCGGTGGCGGAGGCGTACGGGAATCGAACCCGCCCAACCGAGCTACTCGGTCACATCGGTTTTGAAGACCGTGAGGACCACCAGGCACCTGCCCGCCTCCCTGGCCAGCAGCGATGTTCCGTCCTCGATGGTAGGGCGTACCCGATTTGGAAGATTGGCCGGGGCGGGCGGGTGCCCTTGCCGGTGGTGTTCGGAGCGAGCTGTGGAGGGCCGGGCGGGCGTCCCCGGCTCCAGGTCGGACCTTGGCGGCGGTCATGGCGCCGTCGCGGTCGAGTGCACCGGTCTCGAAACTGTCCGGTGCCCGACCCCACCGGTCCGTTCGGACCACGCTCGGTGAGCGGTTCGGGCGCGCTGCGCCGGTAGGGCGGCATCCTCCGACTACAATAGGTAGTCAAGGGTCGTCTATTTCGGCGGATATGGTCACAGACCGGTAACTTAGCCGCGCTCGACCCGCTGCGCCCGGCACCATCGAGGGGAAGGCCGTTCCGCCCGAGCAGTCGGGCTCCGGCCCCCGACCGGGATGTCGGGTCGCATCAGGCGTCCAGCCACGACCAGGCACCGGCCACGACCGAGTACGGCGAGGAGGCGGCAATGATCGAGCTGTGGAACTGGAGGATCGAGGGGCGCGTCGCCGCCAGGGAGATCCGCCGCGCGCTCGCCGACGTGCTCGACGTACCGGTGCTGCCGCTCGGCGGGGTCGACCCGGCGGGGGTGCCGCAGGGCGCCCTGCTCGTCGACGTCTGGCACCGGCCGGGCGACTACCCCACCTCCGTCGACTGCTACGGCGTGCCGGCCGAGCTACCGGAGGTGACCGCCATCGCGGCCTTCGCCCGCCGGCTGGGCCGGCACTGCCTGCTGGCGGACGACACCCTCGACGCCGGACGGCACCTGCTGGTCTCGGCGAACGGCACCATACGTCCCGTGCACCTCGACGTGCGGGACACCGAGGACGGGGAGATCCTCTCCAACCAACGGCTCTGTACGGCGCTCAGCCCCCGCTGCCGGGGCTGGTCGCCGTGTCATCAGTCCCGCTGGGTGCCGGACTCGGTCATTCCGGCGCTCGCCGCCGCCTGACCGTTCCCGCGCACCACCAGCTGGTCGAGCAGGGTCCGGGTCGCGTCGGTCACCGCGGCCACCGCCGCGGTGAACGCCGAGGCGTTGTGCGCGGCCGGGGCGCGGAATCCGGAGATCTTGCGGACGTACTGCAACGCGGCCGCCTCGATGTCCGCCTCGGTGACGATCTCGGCGTACGGCTGGCGAAGCGTCTTGATACTCCGGCACATGGCGTTCCTCCTTCTCCCGGGCTGAGTAGCCATCCCACGGGACCGGGCTGCCCGGCCGCTACGGATACTCTGTCACTGTCATGACTACCGCAGCCCTCGGCAGCCCGCGCACCTATCACGTGCGCACCTATGGCTGCCAGATGAACGTGCACGACTCCGAGCGGATCTCCGGACTGCTGGAGCAGGCCGGCTATGTCCGGGCGGCCGACGCCGACAATCCGGACGTGGTGGTCTTCAACACCTGTGCGGTGCGCGAGAACGCCGACAACCGGCTCTACGGCAATCTCGGTCATCTGCGTCCGGTCAAGGACAAGCACCCCGGGATGCAGATCGCGGTCGGTGGCTGTCTGGCCCAGAAGGACCGGGGGGAGATCGTCCGCCGGGCACCCTGGGTCGACGTGGTCTTCGGCACCCACAACATCGGCTCGTTGCCGGTGCTGCTGGAGCGGGCCCGGCACAACGCCGCCGCCGAGGTCGAGATCCTGGAGTCGCTGGAGGTCTTCCCGTCCACCCTGCCGACCCGGCGCGAGTCGACGTACGCCGGTTGGGTGTCGATCTCGGTGGGCTGCAACAACACCTGCACGTTCTGCATCGTTCCGGCGCTGCGCGGCAAGGAGAAGGACCGCCGCCCCGGCGACGTCCTGGCCGAGGTACGCGCCCTGGTCGCCGAGGGTGTGCTCGAGGTCACCCTGCTCGGCCAGAACGTGAACTCGTACGGGGTGGAGTTCGGTGACCGGCTCGCGTTCGGCAAGCTGCTCCGGGCCACCGGGGAGATCGACGGACTGGAACGGGTCCGGTTCACCAGCCCGCATCCCAAGGACTTCACCGACGACGTGATCGCCGCGATGGCCGAGACGCCGAACGTCTGCCACTCCCTGCACATGCCGTTGCAGTCCGGCTCGGACGACGTGCTGCGGACGATGCGCCGGTCGTACCGGGCCGAGCGGTACCTCGGGATCATCGAGAAGGTCCGGGCGGCGATGCCGGACGCGGCGATCACCACGGACATCATCGTGGGCTTCCCCGGCGAGACCGAGGCCGACTTCGTCCGCACCCTGGACGTGGTCCGGGAGGCGCGGTTCGCCTCGGCCTTCACCTTCCAGTACTCCAAGCGCCCTGGCACTCCGGCCGCCACCATGCCGGACCAGCTGCCCAAACAGGTGGTCCAGGAGCGTTACGAGCGGCTGCTCGCGGCGGTCGAGGAGATCACCTGGGCGGAGAACCGGAACCTCGTCGGTACCCCGGTCGAAGTGCTGGTCGCGGTCGGCGAGGGCCGTAAGGACGAGCGCACCGGACGGCTCTCGGGCCGGGCCCGGGACGGCCGGCTGGTGCACTTCGCCGCCGGCTCGTACGCCGGGCGGATCCGACCGGGCGACATCGTGCACACCACCATCAGCTACGCCGCCCCGCACCACCTGAACGCCGACGGCGAGCCACTGTCCCATCGCCGGACCCGGGCCGGGGACGCCGCCGAGGCCGGCCGTGCACCCCGTACCGGCAACGGCGTCCTGCTGGGCCTGCCCACGGTCGGCGTACCGTCCGCGATGTAAGGAAGGGCCCCTTCTTATCGTTTTCTGCATAAGAAGGGGCCCTTCCTAACAGTCCTAGAGGCCGATGCGGCCGGTGCCGGCGCCGCTGGTCACGATGGACTTCACGTTGCTGGCGGTGTCGAGCTGGTACGAGTACGGAATGCCGGCGACGCTGCCGCCGGTCTGCCCACTGCCCGAGTTGACGAAATGGTTGTTCCGGGCGACCAGGCTGCCCGGACCCGAGTCGCCCTCACCGAGGTGGTACGGGTCGTCGGTGTTCTCGAAGTAGTTGCCCTCGACGAGGACGCCCGCGCCCTCCGTGGAGGCGACGCCGTACCCGCCGATGTTGTTGTAGTAGTTGTTGTAGACGTGCACCGGGTTGCCGAAGCGGACCCGCGGGTGCCGCTGGTTGGACCCGTCGAACCAGTTGTGGTGGTAACTGACCCGCAGGTGCCCGTTGTCCTGGCTGGCGTTGTCGTCGCTGTGCCCGAGCAGCATGGACTTGTCGTGGCCGTACACCCGGTTCCAGGAGATCGTCACGAAGTCCGAGGCGCGCTTGACGTCCACCGCGCCGTCGTACCCGTCGGTGAAGCTGTTGTGGTCGATCCAGACGTTGGTCGCCGACTCCTGGACGTTGATGGCGTCGTCGTCCCAGCCGCGGAAGTTGATGTTGCGGATGATGACGTTGCGGTCGCCGTTGATGTTGAGTCCGCAGCCCGAGATGGTGGCGTTGGAGCCGACCCCGAGGATGGTCTTGTTGGACCGGACCCGGAGCATGCCGGAGCAGGAGATGGTGCCGGAGATCCGGATCACCGCCGCGCTGCTGGAGCCAACGGCGGTGGTCAGCGCCGAGGCACTGGTCACGGTCGTCGAGGCGGCGCTGCCGCCGCCGGTGGTGCCACCGTTCTGGGTGGCCCAGCCGACGAGTCCGGTCTGCGGCGGGACCGTCGGGCCGGTCGTCGGGCCGGTCGTCGGGCCGGTGGTGGGGCCGGCCGTGGTCGGGC
>NZ_JADPUN010000428.1 GCF_015690345.1 Plantactinospora alkalitolerans
ACCCGGGCCGCCGACCCGCCAGACCGCGCCACACCGGGTCGGCGGCCCGGGTCGCGGCCGATGTGACACCGGAGGTGGTTTCGGCGCTGTAGTGAATGAGATGAGAACACAGCCCTCCAGTCGTCCGGCCGGTGGCAGCGTCCGCCCGCCGTCCGACCCGAATCCGCTCGCCGGCTTCTCGGCACCGGCACCGGTCGCCGGCTTCTCGGCACCGGCACCGGTCGCCGTGCTGCCGCAGGGCGCCGCGCCCGTTCCGGCGTCCGGACGCCCACCCGGACGGGTCAAGCCGGTCTTCGTCGACCGGACCGGCCGGCGACGGCGCCTCGCCGTCCTCGCCGGTCTCGGGGTCGGGGCCGGTCTGCTGGTCAGCCTCGGCATGCTGGTTCTCGGACTGCTGGCCGGTGGACCGGTCACGGTGCCGGGCTGGCCGGACGCCCGGGGTGAGCACGCCCCGGAGGACCCGGCAGTGGGCAGGCTGGGCGTGGACGGCTCGCCGAGCGCCACACCACCCGACGGCTCCGGCCGCACCGGTCCACCGGCGGAGGACCCGGCGAGGCCGCCCGGCGCGACGTCCCGGCCGGTACCACCGCCGTCCCCGGTCCCGACGGCCACCGACCGCCCCGGCCAGGGTGACCTGCACCGGAACCCGAAAGCGACAAAGCCAACCACGGACCCGGACAAGCCGGGCAGGCCCAGCCGGTCATCCGGCGACCCGGGGTGAGCAATGGCCCTACACGTCGCGCGGAAGGACCCTCGCGCCCACTGGTTCCTGCTGCTCCTCGGCCTGGTCGTGATGATCTCCGCCCTGTCGTTCAACGGCTACGTCGCGGTCGAGGGCGGCGGCTCCGGACGGACCGGGCCGGACCCGACCCCGGCGACGGACGACCTGACCCGGAGCGGGCCCGTCCTCCGCCTCGACGGTCCGGCACCGGTCAGCCGTTCGATGCCGGCCGGGACGATCGCCCTGACCTTCGACGACGGCCCGGACCCGCGATGGACGCCCGAGATCCTCGACGTACTACGTCGGCACCACGCGCACGCCACGTTCTTCGTCGTCGGCGCGCGGGTCAACGAGCATCCGGAGCTGGTCCGGCGGATCCTCGCCGAGGGACACGAACTCGGCTCGCACACCTTCACCCACGCCGACGTCGCCACGTTGCCGGGCTGGCGGCGCGACCTCGAACTCGGTCTCACCCGTACCGCCATCGCCGGAGCCACCGGCCGGTACGCCACGCTCTTCCGGCCGCCGTTCTCGTCCGGCCCGAGCAGCCTGACCGCCGACGACGCGACCGCACTGCGGGGAGCGGCCCGGACCGGCCACGTCGCCGTACTCGCCGACCGGGACACCGTCGACTGGCGCCGCCCCGGTGTCGACGCCATCGTGGCCGCGGCGGCCGGGATCCCGGTGATCCCGACCGGCCCCGGGACGCCCGCCACCGCTTCCGACGGTCCGGCGAGCCCGGACCGCGGCAGCGGGGCCGTGGTCCTGATGCACGACGGAGGCGGGGACCGGTCACAGACCGTCGCCGCCCTCGATCGTCTGCTGTCCGCACTGACCGGCCGGGGCTACCGGTTCGCCACCGTCTCCGAGGGGCTCGGCATGCCGCGCTCGGAACTGGCCGCCTCCCGCTCGGACCGGCTGCGCGGCCACGCGCTGCGGTACGCCCAGACCGGTGCCGCCTGGCTCGCCAGCGCGATGACCTGGCTACTCGGCGCGGCCCTGCTCCTCGGTCTGCTCCGGCTCGCCGTCCAGGTGGCCTGCGCCGAGATCCATCGTCGGCGCCAGCGCGTCGGCTCTCCGGCCCTGCCCCGACGGCAGATCCTCGCGCCGGTGACGGTGATCGTGCCGGCCTACAACGAGGCCGCGAACATCGGCGCGACCGTACTGTCCCTGCTGGCCAGCGAGTATCCCGCGCTGCACGTCATCGTGGTCGACGACGGCTCCACCGACGGCACCGCCGACATCGTGGCGCGGATGCGCCTGCCCGGTGTCCGGGTGATCCGTCAGGCCAACGCCGGAAAGCCCGCCGCCCTCAACACCGGCATCCGGCACGCCCGTACCGAACTTCTGGTCCTGGTGGACGGGGACACCGTGTTCCAGCCGGACACCGTCTACCGGCTCGTCCAGCGCTTCGCCGACCCGTCCGTGGGGGCGATATCCGGCAACACCAAGGTGGCAAACCGGCGGGGGCTGCTCGGCCGCTGGCAGCATCTGGAGTACGTGATCGGCTTCAACCTCGACCGCCGGACGTACGACGTGCTCCGGTGCATGCCGACCATTCCCGGTGCGATCGGCGCCTTCCGTCGACAGGCGCTGCTGGACGCGGGTGGAGTTCCCGCGGACACGCTCGCCGAGGACACCGACCTGACCATGGCCGTACTGCGCGCCGGCTGGCACGTGCCGTACGAGGGTCGGGCCGTCGCGTGGACGGAGGCGCCCGCGTCACTGCGCCAGTTGTGGCGCCAGCGTTACCGCTGGTGCTACGGAACCATGCAGGCGATGTGGAAGCATCGCCGGGCGCTGGCCGAGCGTGGTCCGGGCGGCCGGTTGGGCCGGCGCGCCTGGCCCTACCTGGCCATCTTCCAGGTCCTGTTGCCGCTGACCGCGCCCGCGGTCGACGCCTTCGCGATCTACGGACTGTTCTTTCTGCCGTGGAGTCATCTCGTCCTGGCCTGGCTCGGACTGCTCGCCCTGCAGGCGGCGACCGCCGCGTACGCGCTCCGGCTCGACGGGGAGCGGCTGGGCCCCCTGTGGAGCCTGCCGCTGCAACAGGTCCTCTACCGGCAGGTGATGTATCTGGTCGTGGTCCAGTCGGTGGTCACCGCGCTGCTCGGCAGCCGACTCCGTTGGCAGCGGATGATCCGGACCGGCGGGGCGGCCGCACTGGTCGAGAACACCGCCACCGGCCCTCTCCACTGGCCGTCAAACCCACGCGCGTACAGGTAGTAAGGAAGGGGCCCTTCTTATCGTTTTCTGCATAAGAAGGGCCCCTTCCTAACCGGTTTGCGGCGGCGTCAGCGGGCGTCGCCGTTGTCCTGGTCGGCGATGAAGGCGGAGATCCAGGACAGGGGGGAGTTCCAGTTGATGGTCAACTCGTTCGTTGACCAGGACTCGATGTCGTCGATGTAGCAGAACTGCGGTGCACAGCCCTGCAGCTTCTGCTGTGCGACCGGATCCTGGATGGCCGAGTTCGGGCCGCCGGAGAGGGTGCCCCGGGGCGGGTTGGGCAGGTCGGGGTTGAGCTGGCGGGCGTACCAGCGGCTGTGCTGGTTGTGCGAGGCCACCTCGCCGTAGCCCGTCACGTACGACTGGTTCAGGGCGTTGCGGCCGAAGATGTAGTCCATCGTCTCCAGCACCCCGTCGCGGTACCGGTCCTTGCCGGTGAGGTCGAACGCGGTGGCCAGCACGATGGCGTTGTTGATGATCAGGTTGTTGGATCCCCAGTCGAACTGGTTGTCCGACGGGTTGTACGGGATGCCGTACGGGTGGGCCTTCAGGGTGGCCAGGTAGCGGTCGGCGCCCTGGGCCACCGAGGCCTGGACCCGGGACCGGTCCCGCAGCCCGTTCGGCACCGTCGCCAGTTGCAGCCGGCCGAGCGCGGCGGTGTTGCCCCAGTCCATTCCGCGCTCGCGCCAGACGTCGCCGGTGTGGTGCGGCGAGGCCAGCACGAAGTCCCGGTACTCCCGCGCGCCGGTGGTCAGGTACAGCTCGGCGGCGGCCCAGTAGAACTCGTCGCTGACGTCGGCGTCGTTGTAGGCGCCACCACCGTTGGCGTCGGCCGGGTCCGCGTACCGCTGCGGGTTGGCCTTCGCGGCGGCCCAGGCCGCCCTGGCGGCGGCCAGGTTGCGGTCGGCGAACTTCCGGTCGTACGGCTTGAAGACCCGCGCCGCCTGTGCGGCCGTCGCGGCCAGGTTGAGGGTGGCGGCGGTCGACGGCGGGTGCAGTTCGCGGCGCTTGTCGTCGAGATGCGGCATCAGCGGCAGGCCGGTCCACGAGTCGTCGTGGATCTTGTGGTGGGCCATCCCGGCGAGCGGCTTGCCGGCCGGCACCTGCATCCGGAGCAGGAACTCCTGCTCCCACCGGGCCTCGTCGAGGATGTCCGGCACCCGGTTGCCGCTCTCCGGCAGGTTCAGGGTCCGGTCGCCGAGCCGCCACGGCTCGCCGGTCCGGGCCCGCACCGAGCGCTCGTACTCGCTCATCAACTGGTGTACCGAGATACCGCCGTTGACCACGTACTTGCCGTGGTCTCCGGCGTCGTACCAGCCGCCGGAGACGTTCAGGGTGTAGTCGCAGACGCCGGGCTGGCAGGGTACGGCGGTGTCACCGGTGTTCGGCGCCACCCCGACGTGCCCGGCCGGGCGGCCGTACCCGGGTCGGAGCGTGTCGGAGATCGCGGTGCCGCTGCGCTGGGTGTAGTAGAACTTCAGCGCGTCGGTCCGGAGCTGCTCGTAGAAGCCGGAGCCGATGTCGAACGGCCGGCTGGTCTCGCCGTCGGCGGTGAGGGTGTAGCCGGTGCCGGTCCGGGTGTAGTGCCCGAACTCGATGGTGTGCACGTTCTGCCCGGAGGACGGGTCCACCCCGCGCGGGGCGCTGCGGCCGTACTTGACGACCCGGCCGGTCCGGTCGTGCAGCTTCCACGGCAGCGCGGTGGTCGCCTCGGTGACGACGGTGGCGTTCTTCGGCCCCTTCGGCAGGTAGCCGACCTGGTTGACCCGGACCCGGGGGCCGGTGTCCGGGACGTACACGTCCGGCTCGGCGCCGCCGGTCAGCGAGATGTCGTCCAGACAGATCCGCCACGGTTCGGCACTGCCGCCGAGCTGGAAGACGACCTGGGCGTTCGGCAGGTCGACTGGGGAGGTGAAGGTGTACCGGTAGTTGTTGCCGGAGACGCTCAGCTCCGGAGTCGCCGACAGATACTGCGTGTACGGGTCGACCGGCAGTTGGATCAGCGCCTTGCCGACCCGGCCCGGGGTGGCCTGGCCGAAGAACCCGAACTCGTACGTCTCACCGGCGACCAGGGCGATGTTGTCCTGGCCGATGATGACGTCCCACGGATTGACGGTGCCGCCGGGAATGTCGGTGCAGAGCTGCCCGGTACTGGAGTCGAGGGTGAGGTTCGAGGTGCCCCACCAGGGGGCGTGGCCGGCGTCGAAGGTGCCGTTGACGATCTGCTCCGGCGCGTCGGCGACGGCCGTCGGGGCGTACGCGGACGCCGTCGGTCCGGTGAGCACGGTGGCGGCCAGCGCCGCGGCGGTCACCGCGGCGAGCGGGACGGTTCGTCGCCAGTGGGGTCTGGGCACGGAGGTCCTTCCGGTGGGCGCGCGGTGACCGGTGAACGGCACCGCCGGGTGGGGTGTCGTACGGCGTGGACCGGGATCCATGGAAGCGCTCCCAACCCACTGGATACGGGGAGATTGACATTGAGTTTCCGGCCTGTCAACAGTTCCGGACGAGCCCGCACGGCAGCGATCGCCATAAATCCCACTAAAGGCCAGCACTCGGTCCACGCGCTACACAGTGGAGTGAGTCCGACTTTTGGCAGCGGTCCACGGACCCGGAGCAGCATAATGGAGGACATAACAACTGCCCACTCAGCCAAATGGGGAACCCATCCTGATGACGGGCAACAACCACGCCATCTCGCCGCTCCGGACCAGTCGCAACCGATCGCCACCATCGCCGCTCCGCTCGCCCGCCCCACGCCGCCGGTGACAAATCGGCGACGGCCCCCTGGGCAGCGCGGCCCAGCCGGGAGATTCCCCCAGATCGACCCGACCTGCCGAGCGGAGGACCTATGGCGCATACAGATTCGCGCGATGGACGGCCCCAACCCAACGGCCAGCGACGACTGCTGGCGAAGATACTCATCGGTGTCGTCAGCTTCTGGGTGGCATTCGGAATATCCACGCTGCTGCCGAAAGACGAAAAGCCCGAGATGGCGTGGAGCATCGGCGCCTCGTTGTTCGTCGCGGGCGTGGTATTCATCGCCCACTACCTCTTCGAGGTGGAGCGCAAACTCGATGCCCTGCTACAGAGTTTCGACGAGACCAGGAGGCGACTCGGCGACCAGGTACGGCAGGGCGCCGAGGCCACCGAGCGCCAGATGCGGGAGGGCTTCTCGAAAATCCATCTGGCCGAGGAGATCTTCGGGCTCCGCGAGGCGTCCCAACTCGACGCCGAGGAGATGATGCAGATCGCGAAGCTGGTTCGGAACCGGACCAAAATCACCTCCGAGGCGCCCCAGCTCATCCAGGACTTCGCGCTGGCGGAGATGACCCGGCTGGTGGAGTACCTGAAGCAGATGGGCGACAGCAACGACCTCACGTACGAGGGTGAGGACCAGGACTGGCTGCTCGGACTGACGAAGGTCGCCCGTAGCGAGATCCAGGCGACCAGCCTGAGTACGGTGGATGCCGGCGGGCGGGGCTTCATCGACGGCGGGCTCTGGGCGACCGAGTTCGGGCAGCGTTACCTCGACTTCCAGCGGCACGCCGTCCGGACCCGAGGGGTACGGGTCCAGCGCCTCTTCATCCTCGACCGCAAGGGGCTGAACACCGAGGACCTGCACCAGATCCTCCGGATGCACCTGAGCATCGGGGTCGAGGTACGCACCCTCGACGCCACGGTCGCACCCACCCTGCACACCCGACTACACGACTTCATCCTCTTCGACCGCAAGCTCAGCTACCAGACGACGACGGCATCCAGCGTGGACAGCCAGCTGAATCCGATCATCGTCAACATCACGTTGGTCACCGATCCGGAGCGGGTCAACCGACGGATCAGCGAATTCGCCGACCTCTGGTCCGCCGAGGGCGTCCAGGCGGTCACCGTCGACGAACGCGGCGAGCTCGTCTTCCGGCCCGCCAAATCGGTCGACCAGGTCCGGGTGGCGAAATCGGTCGACCAGCGCCACCGCAGACCGGGTCCCAGCCCCGGCGAAGCCGCGTAACCGAAGCCGACGGCCCGGCGGAGGGGCGGGGCGGCCAGTCCGGGTCAGCTCGGCGGCGCGGACCTGCCGGTCACCACCAGCATGCCGCTGTAGCCGTCGCGGAGCGGGTCGCCGAGCGCGATCCGGGTGATCTGCGGGTCGACGGCGACCGGAGCCATCGCCCGGACGACCTCGTCGACGTCGATGGCGACCGCCGGGAACCACCGGTCGCCCACCTGGTAGCCCTGCGACTGCGCCATGAACGCGGCGGCGAACGGCGCTCCAGGCTTGAGCGCGGTGACGAACGCCTGCACGCCCTGCCGGAACTCGGCGATGTCGGCGGACATCGAACAGGCGACGAAGAACATCGTGCCCAGGTCCCACTTCCGGCTGGGCAGCTCGAAGATGCTCGCCCGATGGACCTCGGCCCGCTCGGCGAGCGCGGCACGGGGATCGGCAAGCAGCCCGTACGCCTCGACCGGCCGATACACGTCCCAGAAATCACGCCAGTTGTCATCGAAACGGGCGATCTGTCGGCGAATCCAGGCGACGTTGGAGGCGCTGCGCTCCCACAGGTCCAGGTGCGCGCAGAACGGCAGCATCGCGAAGGCCGGATAGAGGTTGGTCCCCGTTCCGACATCGACCGCGCGGGCCTGGGCGTCCAACTGCTGTTCGGCGAAGAAATCGCGAACAATTTCCATTATCTGGCGATCGTCGTCCCGTACCGCGCGGTAGTTGTGCGCGAAGTAGGCTTCCGAATCGAAGTGGTCCCAGTCGACCTGCTCGTTCGAGATCGAGGACCGGGCCGCAGGCGCGTTCCTCGCCTCGTCGGGCCGCTCGGGGCGCGACCTCACCGCACTCATCTGACCCGTCCCTCGCAGTTGTGACCTCGTCACTGAATGCACCGAGCGTGATCGGCGCCTGGTAACTCGGAGTTGTCCAACATCGTCCGGGCCGTGCCTGCGCCCATCTGGCCTGGCCGAGGCGCGGATCGCCTATGTCACTACAATTCACCAGAGGGAGGGCATCTGCATCCTCCGAAAGTCCGAGCCTCGCAGGGGCATTCGGGCTACTCCGGGGCCGGACGACGGGGCGACTCACCGACGCTCGGCGATCACACAGGGCTACCGCAGAAGCTCACTGCAGACCACTGAGTGTCAACACCTCGTCCGCACAGCCCCAGGACAGGGTCAGCCCCGACCCACCGTGTCCGTAGTTGTGGATGATCCGGACCCCGTCGATCGAGTCACTTTCGACCCGGACCTGTGGTCGAGTGGGCCGCAGTCCCACCAGAATTCGTCGCACCCTGGCATTCCGCAGCAGTGGCTCCACCGCCGCACACCGTTCCACTATGGCGGCTGCGGCGGCGGGATCAGGTGTCAGGTCTTCCGATCCGGGAGTCGCATCGCCACCAAGCACCACCCGACTTCCATGCGGTAGAAAATAGGTCAGATCCTCATGCTCGGCGTGATCCTGAAAAAAGTTGTCAATTCCGGGATTGTCGACTACCACGAGCTGTCCCCGAGTCGGAAACAGTTCGTCGTCCGGAACCAGATATCGGGACCCCAGACCGGTGCAGTTGACCAGAATACTGGCCGCCCCGCTCAACTCCTTGAAAGAGGAGACGGCACTTATTTCAATAGGCACATTGAGCGTACGCAATCTGAGTACCAGGTAGTCGAGGTACTGCGGCATGTTGACCAGCGGTATGGTGTACCGCCATCCGCTGGCGTAGCCACGGGGCAGTTCCTCCGGGCGGCAGGGCTCGTAATCGGCCACACCCAACACCCATGACGGCGGCTCCATCGGCCCCGGCGCGGCCTCCATGCCCCGTACCAGACGGACTCCGGACGCGGTGTCGCCGGCGAGCTTTTCCAGTGCGAGCCGGGTCTGCTCGCTCCACGGTAGAACCCGTGGATCGCTGACCATATAAGGGCCCCAACTCGCGCCGGCCGCAGCGGACGTCGTCTCCAATGGAGGCCGCGCGGCCCGGATCCGGACCCGCAAACCGGCCTCGGCGAGGCGAACCGCGGTAGTCAGACCGGACACTCCGGCCCCGACAACCAGCGCGTCCCACTCCCCAACGCTTCCCATTCGGCAATATTAACGGAGATCGACCTCGATCATAGGGGCTGTATAATTTTGAAGTATCCTGCTATTTCACATGAGAGCGTAGAAATTCGTCCCGAACCCGAGCATCCACCAATCACCCGGCCGCCTGACCAGCACCATCAGGCCGCTGTTCTGTGTCCCGCCATCCCGGAAGTCCGTCGACTCCGCACGGCCCGACGCCTCTTCCGGCGGCCGGCGACCCCGGAGCCGAACGCAGTGTCGGATTCCCGACGGTGCACGCGCGACGGCACCAGGCCAGAGCGGCGTTGTCGGGTACCGAACGCCGTGACGGAAAATTCCCGACTGACGAGGTTGCCCCGGTTGGCCATCATTTCCGTGCCGACGTTGGACGCTCCGCGTCCGCACCAGCCGGGAAGCCCGCCGAGGAGGCCCGCATGATCCGGAAATACGGCAAGGCGCTCGCGGCCGTCGCCGGGGCGGCGCTGACCGTCGCCTACGGTGCACTCTCGGGCGACCAGCGCATCGAGCCGGACGAGGCCGTACAGATCACCATCGCCGCCGCCACCGCCATAAGTGTCTACCTGGTACCCCTGACCCCGCAGTACCGGTGGGCCAAGACCGCCGCCGCCGTCGCCCTGAGTGTCCTACAGGTCCTCGCCACGGTCATCCTCGGCGGGCTCGACTCGAACGAGTGGATCGCGCTCCTGCTGGCCGCGCTGACCGTGGTGGGCGTCGGCGCCGCCCCGGCGGTCTCCAACAACGGCACCAGCAACGGCCAGGCTCCGCAGCCCCAGACCCGTACCAGCCAGCCCGCCTAGGTTCTGTCTCGGGGATCATGCAGGGCGCTCGTTAGACCTGCTGTGGCACGAGGCGATCGACGAATCACGAACGTTACCGGAGAGCCGGGCGTGACGCCGGCGATGCTCGCGGCACCACAGATCACGCAGGAGGACCTCAGTCTGGGCGCGCGAACGTACGGCCGGTCGAGCCGACGCGATTGACTGGTTCCCGAGAGTGATCGACCGATCAGCGTCCCGGCAGAAGGGGGCGATCTGCTTCCTGGTGATCTCCGTGCTTGCCTGGCGGAACTGCCAGCGGTGGCCTCGGCGGGCTCGTCGCCACCGAAAGTAGCGACGCCGGGCCCTCGAGGGCCTGCTCTCGCTCGGCGCCGGCGAGTTCGCCGAAATGTCGATCATGGCCGCGCCGATCGACCAGGTAGCCGCCGCGCCGGTGCCGACCGGGCTGTACATCGCGGAGGCCACCGACCTGCCGGAGTTGTCGCGGCGTACGCTCCGGTCTCCGGAATCAGCCCCGACACCGTCTCCGCCGTGGTCGACCGGGAGCGGACGTTCGTCGGTGACGGCGCGGTGATCGGCTGGCCGGCCGACCACGGCCGGATCGCCGGGACGGCCGTCGCCTGGCTGAGCCAACGGCCTGGTCACCGATCGAAGAAGTAGATCGTCCTGGAGTGATCGCAGCTTCGTCGTATGACCCTGGAATCGCTCATCGAACCACCAGTCGCCGGCGTCCTGCGCCAGTCGGCAACGGCCGCCCACCGTCGGCATCGCCTGAGTCCGGCACTCAGCGCACTGACACCCGTTGCCACCCGGTGATTCGCGCACCGGCGATACCGACGGTCAAGCGTGGCGGCGCTGGCACCGCTCGCCCGGGTCGATAATCCACAACTCGCGCCAGTCTCGGATGTCGGCAAACCCACGCCTGCGTTACCGCGACGGTGCTATGCGTGACTGTGGGCCCGGGGTCCAACTTCAGATCCATCGTGCGTCCCGGCTCACATGTCTGGGCATCAGACCGCAGTAAGATTACGCTCATAATCTAATGGCTGCATCCGGCAGCCGCCTAACCCGAAGGGTCCGAGATGGCCACCTATCTGATCAATCACTTGCGCATCCCCGGCGGCATCCCAAACGATGCCGGCCTGACCTACCTTGAGCGGGTGGAGGCAACAGTGAAGCCCTACGGCGGCAAGTGGCTCGCCAACGGCGAGGCCAGCGTCGTGGAGGGAGCGTGGCCGGGCTTGGTCGTCCTCATGGAGTTCCCCGACCGATCCGCCGCCGAGAAGTGGTACAACTCGCCCGAGTACCAAGAGATCCTGCCCCTGCGGGTCAACAACGCGATCTCCGACATCGTGCTGATCGACAGCCTTCCGGCGGACTACACCGTCCGGGGATTCGCCCAGCAGGTCCGCGCCGCTGTCGCCGCGGCCGGGTCCGGCGACTGACTGACCGGCGCAGCGCAGCCGCGGTTGCCTGCCGCGGCCGCGCTGGCCTTCGTTCAATCGGCGACCCGAGAGGCGGTGTCCCGCACGGCGTGCAAGACCTCGTCCGACACCGCGGATCCCGCCGTCGCCCGAGCAAGGAGTATGCCGCCGACGAGGGTGGCCAACGCGGCCAGCCCGGCGTCGCCCGGAGCGATCCAGGCGGCCATCTCGCGGACCCCGGCGGCGTACGCGTCACGGTGAGCCGGATCCTTCGCGAGGTCGCCGACGAACCCAGCGGCAGGGCATCCACCGCCCGGGTCGTCGCGGTGCTCCGTCGACAGATATGAGTCCAGCAAGGCCAGCCACGCCGTCGAGCGGTCGTCGGACCCCTCCTGCAGATCCGTCAGGTATCGCATCATGTCGACGAAGCCCCGTCGCACAGCCTCGTCGACGAGCGCCCCCTTGGACGCGAACTGCTTGTAGAAGCCGCCTTGCGTCAGGCCAACCGACCGCATGATGTCAACGACACTGACGTTCGGCACGCCCCTCTCGCGGAAGAGCCGCGAGGCAGCAACCACCGCCGACGCCCGATTAGCCTGCGCCTCGGCCTGAGATACCCGACTCACCTGTCCGCCTCCATCCGACCTCGCCCTACCGGCTATAGATTACATCGCGAATCTAAGCGCAAACTGGCGATCGGCAGCCCTAGCAGCAACGCCGCATCTCGGGCGGCGGACACCGCACTAACCTTGCCGGGTGGACGGCCAGCCGATCGACGTACGCTCCGGCGGCGGCGTGGTCGAGTTGCTCGGAAACGACTTCGCCAGCGTGCTCTACCTGCGTGGCGAGCCGGCCCGCCTGCACGCGTACGACTGCCGTGGCAGCGTCGCGCAGCTGGCCGCCCGGTCGACCTGGGGAACCGTACGGCCGGACGAACTCGACGCGCTCCGCGACTGGCTCGCCGATCCGGGACTTCGGGTCGACCGGCGCAGCGGCGCCGTGAGCGGGCTGCGGGTCGGGCCGCTGGAGCCGTTCACCCGGCTACTGGCTCGCGGCCGGTACGTCGTCACCGCGACCGCGCCAGCCTGGACCGAGACCGCCGTCGTCGACCCCGGCGAGCAGGGCGTCGCCTCCTGGTACTGGCCGGCGCAGGGCGACGCGATCGTTCCCACGGGTCCGTGGCCGCCGCCGGACCAGGCGACCGTGGCGGCGTACCGGCGCCAGATCGCCAAGGGGATCCGGCCCGCCGCCGTCGCGATCGGCCCAGCCGGCCGTGAGGTGCGTTATCTGCTCGACGGTCACCACAAGCTGGCCGCCTACCAGGCGGAGCGGGTCCGGCCGCTGATCATCGAGTTGGCCCGGCACGAGCCGGCGCCGCTGCCGCGCGACCTGTTCGCCGGGCTGCTGCCGGAGCACGTCCGCGAGCGTTTCCGCCACACGTTCGACGACTGGCGGCACGGCGGTCCGCCGCCGGACGGACGGAACGAGCCGTGAGCTGGCGGCTTTTTCGAGATTTCCCGGCCGGTGGCGATGAATTCGACCGCTCCGGGTCGTACTACCGGTGAACCTGGACCAGCGACGTCCGCGACGATGCGGCAGCGCCGTGACCTGGCCGGTTCCCTAGGAGGAGTACGTGAGCAGCATCTTCCCGATCATCTCGACCCCTGACCTGCCCCGGCTACAGGACTTCTACCAGCGCGTACTGGGCGCCACGGAGGTCAGCCGGACGCCGGACGAGGGGCCC
The DNA here is from genome assembly GCF_015690345.1 of Plantactinospora alkalitolerans. GTDB lineage: Bacteria > Actinomycetota > Actinomycetes > Mycobacteriales > Micromonosporaceae > Plantactinospora > Plantactinospora alkalitolerans. The sequence continues at coordinate 12,971 of NZ_JADPUN010000428.1, forward strand.
GCCTTCTACGTCGGCCTGCGGGTGGGGGACGCGGAACTCGGCCTGGTCGCCGAGGCCGGCACCGAAGTGGGTACGACGCCACGCATCCTGCTGACCGCCGAGGTCGACGACGTCGACGCCCTGCTCGGTCGCGTCGAGACGGCCGGCGGCACAGTGCTCGGACCGCCGAACGACATGCCCTGGGGGCAGCGGGTGGCGCACACGCTCGATCCCGACGGCAACGCCCTCAACCTGACCCGGACGATCCCGCCACCAACCTGATCCCGACGTCGCGCGCTCCGAAGAGCGGTCCCACGCGACCGCCATACTCTCGCTTGATGGACCTGGACGTGCGCAGCGACGACAACTGCCACCTGTGGGTCGAACAGGCCGGCGCCGGGCCGCCGCTGGTGCTCTGTCACGGCGGTCCGGGCCTGTGGGACTACCTCGACCCGGTCGCCCGGCTGCTCCAAGATCATGCCCGCATCATCCGATGGGATCAGCGCGGCTGTGGACGCTCGCAGCGGCTCGGGCCGTACAGCGTCGCCCGCTTCGTCGCCGACCTCGACGCGGTACGCGATCAACTGGCCGGACCGCGAATGGCCCTGCTGGGCCACTCGTGGGGTGCGCACCTGGCATTGCGGTACACCATCGAACACCCCGAACGGGTCAGCCATCTGATCTACGTGTCCGGAACCGGCATCGACCCCGACCGCGGCTGGCACCCGCACTACGAGCGGAACCTGAGGCTGCGGCTCGGACGTCATCTGGACCGGTGGGAGGCCCTCAACGCCCGCACCCGCACGCCCGCAGAGGACCGTGAACAGGCGGTACTGCAATGGTCGGCCGACTTCGCCGACCACGGCACCGCACTGGAACATGCCGAACGCATGGCCACGCCCTGGCTGGGCATCAACTACGACTGCAACCAGGCCATCAACGCCGGGGTCAGGCACGAACTCACCAACGCCGAGGTGGCCGAGCGGTGCCGAGCGCTCGACCTGCCCGTGCTGATCATCCACGGCACCGAGGACATCCGGCCCCGCTGGGCCGTCGACTCGCTACACCGGGCGCTGACCAACAGCCAACGGCTGAGCCTCACCGGATCCGGTCACCTGCCCTGGGTCGAGAACCCGCACGACTTTCGCCAGGCGGTGACCACGTTCCTGACGCACGCAGCCGACAGACCGTCGGGCATGGGCTGAAGGCCTCGGCTCGACGACTGGAGCCTGCGTCTTCAGTCCTCGGAGAAGACCACCCTGCAAACCATGCTGAACACCTGTCCCTCCTGACTGGTCACGGACGCGCCCCGCTCTCGTGGCGAGGACGGGGCGCGTCTCAGTTTGAGGTCAGACGTATTCGAGCTGTACGTCCCTCGGCCGGTAGTCCGCTGAGCAGCCCGCGAGGGCAGAACAACCTTCCCGGCACGGTTGGACTACGGTGCGCCGGTGACCAGATATCGCCGCACCTACCGCGACGTGGACGGCCAACGGATCGAAGGCACGTGGCGGCACATTTTTACCCGCAACATGGACACGTACTTCCTGACCGACCTGGTCATCTACGCCGACGGCGCGATCGACTGCGGCACCGGCGGGTTCACCGACCTCGACGGGCTGGCCGAACAACTCCGCCGTGGCCGAGTCGCCACCGCCCTCGAAGACGGCGCACGGGCATCGGCGCACCACCTGGCGGGGTGGCGGTTCACCGAGCCCAGCTCCGCTGTCAACGCCGAGATGCTCCTCGGCGAGGTCGCCGACGAAATCGACCGGCTCAACGACCGACCCGACTCCACCGGTCGATGCCTGCAAGCAGTGCAGACCTACCTGGCCGACCCCACCGAAGACCACCGACACACGGTTCGCGAGCGCTACCTGGAAATCCCCGAGCACCTGCGCGTCTACGCCCTCGGCGATATGGACCGCAAGGACACTCCACTGCGGATCCTGATCACCGACCTGGGCGAACCACTGCACGGCTGGCCGAACGGACCGGTCGTCACCGAGCAGAAACGGGCTGAGGCGATCGCGTACTTCCGCGAGCAGGAGGTCGCGATCGAGGCATGGGAGGCGCGGGTCCCGGCCGATGGCCCTGAGCACCCGATGCAGCCCACGCTGACGATCCCGAAAGCGGTCTACCCACAAGGCTGGCCGGATCCGCCCGGCGTCGAAGTCCTGCAGAACGACTACCCGGCGGTCATCACCGTCGGCGCCAACAGCTACCCCAGCGTCGCACACGCCTATTGGGCGCTCTCGACCCCCGACCCGCACTGGCACGACCAGATCGCTGCGGCACCGCGCGGATACGACGCCGGCAAACTCGCCGAGCAGGCACCCCGCCGCACCGACTGGGCTGCGGCACGTCTGGCCGTCATGACCGTCCTGCTGCGCGCCAAGTACACCCAGCACCCCCAGATGGCACAGACCCTGCTCGCCAGCGGCGACGCCCGCGTCGTCTATGTCGACTTCGGCTCCGCCTACTGGTCCGTCGGTAGCCAACGAGCCACCAACTGGATCGGCCGACTGCTGGAAGTAATCCGCTCCGAACTCGCAGCCGCCAAGGCCGGGATCTCCCTTCCGGCGATTCATGGCACCGACTCCTCAGCTTCGCCATGAACACGGGCCGACGTGCGAGGATGGGGCTCCAGCGCCCTCCGGTTCCGCGTGAAGACCCTTGGGTTCGCGGGAACTTCCGGAACTCTGAGCAACCGTATAGACGGTCACCTCTGCAAGATACCGACAGCAGGGAGCCTGCCCGCTTCGAAGAGGCACCGCAACGAGCGAGCGGCTGTCTGTGGATAACTCGAGTGGCTGTGGATAACGCCCTGATCAAGGCTCGGGGGTGGTTGGGGGCAGGCCCATCCCGGTGATCTCGCGTAGCTGCTCGACCGTCGGGGTCGCCGACTTCATCAGGATCCGCACCGACGGCGGTACATAGTCGTCCTTCACGACCTCAAGCCACGTCGCCGCGACCTGCATCCGGGTGCAGTCCGGCAGCCCGCAGGGCCGGCATCCGTCGACACCGCGCGGCCAGTGGTTCGTCAGGACCTGTCGGGCGACGACGGTCACCAGCCGCCTGCCGTCGTCCCCGGGTGGCGAGAAATGCTCGGTGACGACCACCCAGAGGGCCCACTCGGCGGTCGGGCACCACCGGTCGCGGCACTGCCCGCACCCACGGCCCTCGGCGTGCTCGGTGATGATCCGCCACGCCCACGTGATCGCCAGGCCGGGCGCGCTCTCCGGCACCATGCTCACTGGTGTGGTCCGTAGCCGGGCCGCCAGCGGGTGCCGTCCCGCCAGTAGTCGTCGACCCGGCTCCGATGCGCCGAGGCCCGGCGATACTCCACGGCCATGTTCCGGATTCCGCGCCATACCTGCTTCAGCAGCACGTCGTCTCCTTCCGGGTACGTGGCGCTCCGGATCCCCGATCACGGAGCGCCACTCTCCACCTGAACGGCGCCGGTCCGGGACTCCAGCGGAGGTTGTCCCGCACCGGCCGGGACGCGTCTTGAGCGTCCGACCAGGCCCTCGAGCCGGTCGACACGTCCTTTTTCGGTAGCTTGTCCGCAACACAGGGTGATGGCCAGGTCGACGCTGTCCGCTGGCACCCAGCGCTGTCCGCTGCTGCACGCAACTCAGCGATAGGGCCGGAACGTCTCGTAGGCGTCGCGAAGGTCGTTCGCCTCACCGATGCCGGTGCGCTCGACACCGGCGACAACCTCGGTCGCACGCCACCAGTTCGACGCAACGACCCGGCCGGAGATGATCGCAGCCTCGGCGGCAGCAGCCGCCTCATCGGGTTTGCTCGCGGCGAGCAACGCCAAGCCAAGGTCCAGCCGGGCCGAGGCGCTGCGCCTCGGACGGCCGGCTCCGTCGAGATCGGCGATCACCTCACGCGCGTACTCCTCCGCAGCCGCATCGCCGACCCAGGCCAGCGTCGTTGCGGTGTACGACAACGCCTTGCCCGGGTCATACCGGTAGTGATGCTCGGGCCGGTCCGGGGTCCGCAGCGGGGACGCCAGCCGGGCGACCCGATCCAGCGAGCGTCTCGTCTCGCGTCGATTGCCCATCCGAGCCCAGGCCCGGCCTTCCTGCGCGGTCGCCTGGATGAACGCCGAACTGTCCTGCGGTGCCACCGCCTGTGCCTGCCGGGAAAGCTCGAGCGCCTGCCGATAGTCGCCGCCCGCCAGCAGATCCCACGCGCGGGTCTCCAGGCACCACGCCTTGATCTCGCGGTGTCCGGCATGGTCGGCCAGTTGCGAAGCTGCCGCCAGGTGCCGATCCGCCGCTAACGGCTGCCGCAGGTCGATGTGCACCGTGGCCCGCAGCAGGGCCAGCCACCCACCGGCCACCAGCAGCCGTCGGTGCTGTTCGAGCGTGCACCGGCCCTCCAGCAGCCGGCCGACCCGGGCCAGCCACCGACGGACCTGCGGCAGCAGTTCCGTCGGCGGGATGGTCGCGTACCCGCTCGCCAGGTCGTCCACAGCGCGTTCGACACGATCGAGCATGTGGATGCCGACGTCGCTGGCGTCGACCAGGCGAACCAGCTCCAGCGCGTCGGCCTCGTCCCGGACTGACGCCGCTGCCGTGACCAGCGCGGCGAGCTGGCCGTTCGCGCCCAGAACCCCGTCGAGGTGTTGGGCGACTTCGACGCCGGGCTGCTTCTGGCCGGTTTCCAACTCGTGCAGATGGCTCTTGCCCCGGTGGGCGAGGCGGGCGAGTCCACGCAGCGACAGTCCACGGTCCAGCCGGAGCCGGCGGAGCGCCTGGGCGAAGTACGGGTCGACATCGGGCACGGTGGGCATCCCAGGTAGCGGTCTGGGCGGCGACCTGCCGACCGCTACTCCGGCGGGTTGCCAGTTTGGACGGTAGCGGAAAGCCCGGCAGGTCAGTGACCTGCCGGGCTATTTCCAGCGAAAATGTACGAAGAGTCGGCCGAAGTTCTTGGAGTCCTTCTCCACCCGGTGGTAGAGCTGCTTGACGTCCTTCTGGTCCAGGAAGCGCAGCACCCGCTTCTTGAGCTGACCGGAGCCCTTGCCGGGGATGATCTCGATCATGGACGCCTTCTTCGCGATGGCCTCGTCCATGATCCCCCGCAGGGCCCGGTCGATGTCCTGTCCCCGGTTGAAGATGTCGTGCAGGTCGAGCTTGAGCTTCATCGGGCCGCCACCGGCTGCGCAGGATCCATGGCCAACCATCGTAGGCGGGCCCGTCCGGCGACGATCACCGTCGTCCGCCGACCCGGGTCTCCACCCGCTGCACCGCCGTCCGGTAGTCGTCGTTCGCCGCGTACATCGCGGCGGCGATCCGCAGGTGCCGGAGCGCCTCCGTCGGCCGGCCGACCCGTTCCAGGGTCCGACCCAGTACGTGGTGCGCGTAGTGGTCGCTCGGATCCCGGTCCACCAGCGCGCGCAACTGCTCCTCCGCCCGCGCGAGTTGCGCCGACTGGAAGTACGCGCGGGCCAGCAGCTGTCGTACCGAGGCGTTGTCGGGTTCGGCCTCGACGATGGGCTCCAGCAACCGGGCGGCCCCGCTCGGGTCGCCGGTCTCGAAGTACATGGTCGCCCGGCGGTACTCGGCCAGAAGATCCACTCGACCCACCTCCTCGTATCGCGACTACTTACCTCGACGCTGGCACAACACCGTCGGTCCCGCGACTGTTCCACCGGGTGCCTTACCCCCGGCCGAAAGGACCATTCGAGGACATTGCGGGTTGCTCGTCCGGGTTCCCGGACGTCACCTGGTTCTCGGACGTCACCTGCGGTCGGGCCGGAGTGCCCAGGCCCGTACGCCGCCGAGGATGCCGGCGCTGTTCGGTACCACCACCACGTCGTCGCCCATCCGGGCGAGTTGCTCCGGCCGGACCAGTCGCGAGTTGCCACCGCCGAGGTAGAGCCGGTCCCACAGGAAGACCGGGCGCAGCCCGTCCACGACACCCCGGACCCGGCGGGACCAGAACGCGTCACCGAGTCGGCGACGCTCGTGTTCGCCGATGTAGGTGTCGTAGCTCATCCCCCACCGCACCGGCGCCTGGGACAGCTCCAGGTGCGGGGCGAGCAGCCCGCCGTCGAAGAGCGCGCACCCCAGCCCGGTCCCCAGGGTCAGCACCAGTTCCAGGCCGGTCCCGGCGACCACCCCGGCGCCGTGCACCTCGGCGTCGTTGAGGACCAGGGTCGGCAGCGCGAACGCCTCGCCGAGCGCGCTCTGCGCGTCGAATCCCGACCACTCGGCGACCAGCGCCGGGTCCGGTTTCGTCCGTGGCCCGGACCGGGTGACGTAGTGCGGCGTGGCCACCACCACGCCGTGCCGGAGCATGCCGGGCATTCCGACGGTCACCCGGTCGGCGGCCGGCAACTGACCGCCGAGACCGAGCAGCGTCTTGATGAAGAGTGCCGGCGGCAGCGGGTACGGGGTCGGCACCCGCAGCGGCCTGGTCCGCATGGTGCCGGCGTCGTCGAGTACGGACGCCTTGATGCCCCCACCACCGCAGTCGATCGCCAACGTGGTCATCACAGCCCACATTTTGCCTTCCCACCGGCGGGTCGCGCCCGCCCAGCCGGATAGCATTCGAACCCTCATGAGCGCCACACTTCTCGCCAAGGATCTCGCCGCCGGTCATGGTGACCGGGTCCTGTTCGCCGATCTCGAACTCGTCGTCGCCCCCGGTGACGTCGTCGGCGTGGTCGGGGTCAACGGGGCCGGCAAGTCGACGCTGCTGCGTACCCTCGCCGGACTCCAGCCGGTCGAACACGGCAGCATCGCGCTGAACCCGCCGTCGGCGACCGTCGGCCACCTGCCGCAGGAGCCCGAACGCCGGCCGGACGAGACCGTGGCCGCCTTTCTCGGCCGGCGGACCGGGGTGACCGCCGCACAGGCCGAACTCGACGCGGCGACCGAGGCGCTGGCCGGCGGAGCCGCGGGCGCCGACGACAGGTACGCGGACGCGCTGGAGCGCTGGCTCGGTCTGGGTGGTGCCGACCTGTCGGAGCGGGCCGAGCAGGTCACCGCCGACCTGGGCCTGACCGTCGACCTGGCCCAGCCGATGACGGCACTCTCCGGCGGACAGGCGGCCCGGGCCGGCCTGGCGTCCCTGCTGCTCAGCCGGTACGACATCTTCCTGCTCGACGAGCCGACCAACGACCTCGACCTGGCCGGGCTGGACCGGCTGGAGGAGTTCGTCACCGGATTGCGGGCCGGCACCGTCCTGGTCAGCCACGACCGGGAGTTCCTGACCCGGACGGTGACCCGGGTGGTCGAACTGGACCTCGCCCAGCAGCAGATCCGGCACTACGGCGGCGGCTACGCCGCCTACCTGGAGGAGCGCGAGGTGGCACGCCGGCACGCCCGTGCCGAGTACGAGGAGTACGCCGACACCCGGGCCGGGCTGGAGGCTCGGGCGCGGACCCAGCGGGCCTGGATGGAGAAGGGCGTCAAGAACGCCCGCCGGAAGGCGACCGACAACGACAAGATCGGCCGGAAGTTCCGGGCCGAGGCGACCGAGAAGCAGGCGGCGAAGGCCCGGCAGACCGAGAAGCTGATCGACCGGCTCGACGTGGTCGAGGAGCCGCGCAAGGAGTGGCAGCTCCAGATGGAGATCGCCGCCGCTCCCCGGGCCGGAGCGGTGGTGGCGGCACTGCGTGCGGCGGTGGTGCGGCGCGGCGAGTTCACCCTCGGGCCGGTCGACCTCCAGGTCGACTGGGCCGACCGGATGGTGATCACCGGCGCCAACGGCTCGGGCAAGTCGACCCTGCTGGCCGCGCTGCTGGGCCGGCTTCCGCTGGATGCCGGACACGCGTCGCTCGGCCCCGGAGTGGTGGTCGGCGAGGTCGACCAGGCCCGGGAACTCTTCGTCGGAACCCAGCCCCTGCTCGACGCCTTCGGTGCCGCCGCACCGGATCTGCCGCCCGCCGACGTACGGACCCTGTTGGCGAAGTTCGGGCTGCGCGCGGCACACGTGCTCCGCCCCGCCGACACCCTGTCGCCGGGCGAACGCACCCGGGCGGCACTGGCCCTGCTCCAGGCCCGAGGCGTCAACCTTCTCGTGCTGGACGAGCCGACCAACCACCTCGACCTGCCGGCGATCGAGCAACTGGAGTCGGCGCTGTCGTCGTACCCCGGAACGCTCCTGCTGGTCACCCACGATCGGCGGATGCTCGCCACGGTCGAGACCAACCGGCACGTCCGGGTCGACGGCGGCCGGGTCAGCGAGGCCTGACCGGGACCGGCCCGGCCGATCGACGCCCGTTTCTCCGACACTCCGGCTGGGCAAGAACTACAGCATGCTCAAGTGGGAGTACGCCCTGTTGGTGCGACGGCGCCAACCCCGGCTCGACGAGGCCGGCTGGGAACTCGCTTACACCTGGTACGGCCCGGACGGTGCCGTGCTCGACGTCTCCCAGTACGGGGACACCGCACTCGCCCACCTGAACCGGGCCGGCGTCCTCGGCTGGGAACTGGTCTCGGTCACCGAGGACGGCAACATGCAGGGCAGCGCCGAGCTGCACCGCTACCACATGAAACGGATCCTCCCGTCGAGCACGCCCCGGCCCCGGATCCGCAACCGGGTCGGCCGACGAGCCACGTCCGGCTGACCCGTCCGGGGACTACCCCGGGCGAATCCGGGTAGGCCCGGCCGGGAGGTGGGTCATGGTCGCGCAACTGCACAGGGCGCCTTCCGGAGATCGGTTGCGGGCGGTCGACGAGTTCCTCGCTATGGCATACGCCGACCTGGTCGAACACGACGACCGGGTACGTGGAACCGCGGTGGACGTCCGGTTCGATCGAGGGGTCGCCCATCTGACCGGAGAGGTGGGCGACCGGGACGAGTTGGCCATGGTCCGGCGGCTCGTCGGGCGGCTGGACGGCGTACTGGCCGTGTGGTCCCGGGTACGGGTCGGCGGCCGGGAGCCGGTGGTCCTGGACCTGGGCTGCGGTGCGGCCAAGCAGTATCCCGGCAATCTGGGCCTGGACCTGCGGATAGCGCCCGGAGTCGACGCTCAGGCGGATCTTTCCGGACTGCTGCCACTGGCCGACGACTCGATCGACGTGATCTTCACGGTGCACATCCTCGAGCACCTTCTCGACTTCCTGACCCTCGTCGACGAGTGCCACCGGGTGCTTCGGCCGGGCGGGGTACTGCACGTGATGAGCCCCTGGTGGGGGCACGTGAACGCGGTAGCCGACCCGACCCACGTACGGCTGTTGGACGTACAGACGTTCAAACACATCTGCCAGCGCCATCCCGGCGCCCCCCGGTGGTACCCGCTGCACGCCGGATGCGACGGCGCCTCGGTCTTCGCCGACCTCACTCCGCTGGGCGCGGACGAGCCGGGCCCGGACCCGGCCCACCTGGCCCGGTTCTTCGACTGAGGCTCATCGGGCGAGGCTGATCGGGGCCAGGCTGATTTCGGCTGAGTCTGATCGGGCGGGATCAGGCATGCGGGCGACCTCTGCGGGAATGGACCTGTGTCGGATCAGGGAAGCGCTCGGGGAGGCCGATGATGCGTGCGGTGATGTCTGAGTCGTTTGGGGCGATGCCGAAGGTCCGGGAGATGCCGGAGCCCTCGCCGGGAGGCGGCGAGGTGAAGATCGAGGTGCAGGCCTCGTCCATGAACGGCTTCGACGCGAAACTCGCCGCCGGTTTCCTGGAGGGTGCCGTGGAGCACCAGTTCCCGGTGATCCTCGGCCGGGATTTCGCCGGAATCGTCACCGAGGTCGGTCCGGGGGTCTCCGGATTCATGCCCGGCGAGAAGGTTTTCGGCGTGGTGTCCAAACCGGGTCTCGGCGACGGCTCGTTCGGCGAGTACGTGGTCGTACCGGAGGAGATCGGGCTCGCGCCGCTGCCCGCCGGGCTGGACTACCGGGCCGCCGGGGTGCTGGGGCTCGCCGGAGTGGCGGCGCTGGCCAGCGTGGACGCGGTGGCGCCGATGCACGGCGAGACGGTACTGATCTCCGGCGCGGCCGGTGGGGTCGGCCACTACGCCGTCCAGCTCGCCGCCGCGCGGGGCGCGACGGTGATCGCCACGGCCGAGGCGGGGCCACAGGCCGACCTGATGCACGAGCTGGGTGCCGCACACACCGTGGACCATCGGGCCGATCTCGCCGCCCAGGTACGTGAGTTGGCTCCGAACGGGGTGGACAGCGTCCTGCACCTGGCCGGCGACGCGGCGATGCTCGCCGACCTGATCGTCGCGGGCGGCCGGATGTCGTCGACCCTCGGCGCGGATCCCGGTCAGCTCGGCAACCGGGACCTGAGCACCACCGCGATCGAGGCGATGCCGGACCGGATAGTGCTCGACCACCTCGCCACCGAGGCGGCCTCCGATCGGCTGCGTCCCTCGATCGCCCGTACCTACCTGCTGGACGAGGTCCCGCAGGCGTTCGCCGACTTCAACCGGAGCGGCTCCGTCGGCAAGCTCGCCGTGGAGATCAGCTGAGGCCGTCGGCGGCGCGTGCGGCGAGCAGTTCGGGCGCCAGCACCACCACGATGCCCGGCTCGACCTGGACCAGCCCTTCGTCGGTCAGGGCGCGCAACGCCCGGTTGACGGACACCCGGGTCATCCCGATCGACTCCGCCAACCCCTGCTGGGCGCCCGGCAGCGGCACCCGCCGGCCGGTACGGGCCGCGGCCGTCACCAACCAGGCCGCCACCCGGGTACCGGCGTCGGAGAAGGAGGTACGGACCAGGTCCCGCTGCCGCTCGCGGAGCCGTCCGGCCAGGTGCCCCAGGACGTGTCGACGGACCGCCGGCACGTCGTCGATCAGGCGCAGCAGCTCTCCGGCGGGAACCAGCCGGTACCGCACCCGGGTCGCGGCGACCCAGGTGGCGGTGTAACCGCCGCTGTCCAGCACCGCGCTCTTGTCGACCGCGCACGGGGCACGGAACTCGCCGAGCCGGAGCCGCCGCCCGTCGGCCGTCTCGTGCACCCCGGTCAGGGTCCCCGCCTCCACCACGATCACGTGCGCCGCCGGCTGGCCCCGTACCGCCAGTACCGCACCGGCGGGGGCGGTACGCACCACCGAACGGTCGAGCAGCCGCCGCAGCCGGGCCGGGCCGAGTTCGGCGAAGACCGGCACCGCCGCCAGTCGCGCCAGATCCGTCGCCGCCGTCATCGGCCGATTGTGTCAGCTGATACAGCGGCGGGCCGGCCGGTGGTCGTACGGTCGGGAAATGATCGTTGTGGAACTGAGCTTCACCGACGACCCGGCCCGGCTGGCGGCGCGGCCGGCGCACCGCGAGCTGTTGACCCGGCTGCACGCCGAGGGTCGAATCGTGGCGGCCGGGCCCTGGCGGGACGACTCGGGCGCGCTGCTGTTGTTCGACGCGGACGAGCCGGCGGTACGCGAGATCCTTGCCACCGACCCCTACTACCGCACCCCGGGAGTGACCGTGGCCGGGGTGCGGCAGTGGCAACCGATCGTCGGCGGCGGCGGTCAGCCGGCCGGCTGACAGTCGGCAGGCCGGCCGACAACCCTGGATCAGGGCGACGAGATCGTCAGCGGCTGGGCTGTGGCGCCCGGGCCTTGGCCGCCTCGACGGCCCAGTTGAGCGCGTAGTCGGCCACCTCTTCCCAACCGGCCTGCCCCACGATGAAGTGCGGACGACCGGGGAACTCCTTGTAGCCGGTGACCGCGGTCGACTTCCGGTAGCGGCTGGCGGTCGCCCGGCTGACCGAGGGCGGTACGACCCGGTCGGCACCGCCGGCGATCAGCAGCAGCGGCGGCCGTTGCTCGTTGCCGTAGTCCACCCGCAACGCCGCCCGCGGATTCAGGTTCGCCAGCGCCGCCTCGAACAGCACGCCGCCCGCGGCCGGTACGTGGTACCGCCGGTAGACCCGCTCGGACTCTTCCCGGGACATGGTGTTGGTGAAGGCGTAGTGGAACTCGTCCATGCTCAGGGGCACGGCCCGGTGCCGGTTCGCCGGGTTCCGCAGCACCGGCAGGCTGGCCTTCAGGCTCGACAGCGGTACCCGTAGGACGCCCTTGACCGCGGCCGAGTCGATTCCGACCCCGGCCGCGCCCAATCCCCGGTCCAGCAGCATCTGGGCGAACGCGCCGCCGAACGAGTGGCCCATGATGATCGGCGGGCGGTCGAGGTCCCTGATGATCCGCTCGTAGTGGTCCACGATCTGGGCCGCGGTCAACTCGGCGATCGGACCGGAGTCCCGCCGCAACTCTTCGACCTCGTCGTCCATTCCGGGCCAGCCCGGGGTCAGGACCCGGAAACCGGCCTTCCGGTACCGGTCGGCCCAGTGCTCCCAGCTGCGCGGGCTCAACCACAACCCGTGGATCAGCACGATGGTGTCGGGTGGGGTCGGTTCGGGAGGGATGAGGGTCATCGTGTCCTCCTGCGGGGTCTCGATGTCCTGTTCCGGAGCGGTATCGAGCCGACTGCCCTCCTGGCGGCCCGGCGCGAGCACCGTGCGTCGGTTACCCCGGGCCGCCAGCACCAATCCGTTACCGGTCGAGTCGGCGGTACCGCCGGACGGAGAGCGGGAGGAAGATTCCGATCAGCAGGACCGGCCAGCCCAGCGCCATCGCCAGGGCGTGCTGCCGCAGCCACGAGTCGCCTTCCCAGCCGGGGTTGCCGAACAGTTCCCGGGTCGCGGACACCGTCGCGGACAGCGGGTTGCCCTCGGCGACCATCCCGAGCCACCCCGGCATGGTCTCCGGCGAGACCAGGGCGTTGGAGAGGAAGAGCACCGGCCAGACCAGGATCTGCATCGCGACCACCGCCTCCGGGTTGCGCAGCAGCAGCCCCAGGTAGATGCCGAGCCAGAGCAGCGCGAACCTGAGCAGCAGAAGCAACCCGAATCCGGCCAGTGCCGCGCCGACGGTGCCGTGCCAGCGCCAGCCGACCAGGAGTCCACAGGCGACCATGACGACCAGCCCGAGTACGGCGTTGAGCATGTCGGCGGTGCTCCGGCCCACCACCACCGCCGAGCCGGCCATCGGCATCGACCGGAACCGGTCGGTGACGCCCCGCGAGACGTCGGTGGCGATCGCCGTGTAGGTGCCCTCGATGCCGAAGAGCACGGTCATGGCGAACATGCCGGGCATCAGGAACTCCCGGTAGTTTCCGCCGCCCGGCACCGACATCCCGCCGCCGAACAGGTAGCCGAACATCAGCACCACCATGATCGGAAACAGCAGTCCGACCACCACCTGCACCGGTTGGCGGGCCCAGTGGATCAGGTCTCGCCGGGTGATGGTCCAGCCGTCCACGACCGCCCATCGCAGCCGGTGCAACGCCGTACGGGGCGGACTCGGGATCGCGACTGTCACAGTGCCACCTCTCGCTCGTTCGGGTCGGGAGTGGGCACGCCCGCTCCGACGCCCGGATCGGTGCCGGCACCCGGATCGGTGCCCGTGCCCGTGCCCGCTCCGGTGCCGGTGAGGTGCAGGAAGACCTCGTCCAGGGTGGGTCGGCGGAGCGCGATGTCCTCGGCCGTGATGCCCCGGTCGTCCAGCCCCCGTACCACCTCGGTCAGCGCTGCCATCCGGTCCCGCACCGGTGCGCTGACCCGCCGGTTGTCCTGGTCGAGTTCGGCGGGACCGCCGGTCACCCGGCCGAGCAGCGCGGCGGCGGCCGGAAGGTCGTCGGCCCGGTGCAGGACGACGTCGATCCGGTCGCGGCCGAGCAGGGACTTGAGTCCGTCCGGGGTGCCCTCGGCGACGATCCGACCGTCGTCGATCACGGAGATCTGGTCGGCGAGTTGATCCGCCTCCTCCAGGTACTGAGTGGTGAGCAGCACCGTCGTACCGGCGCTGACCAGTGCCCGCACGGCGGTCCACACCTCGTTGCGGCTGCGTGGGTCGAGCCCGGTCGTCGGTTCGTCCAGGAAGAGCACCGGCGGTGCCAGGATCAGGCCGGCCGCCAGGTCGAGCCGGCGACGCATGCCACCCGAGTACTGCCCGACCGGTTTGCCTCCCGTGTCGGCCAGCCCGAACCGGGCCAGCAGTTCGTCCGCCCGGCGGTCCGCCACCGCCGAGGGCAGGTGGTAGAGCCGGCCGAACATCGCGAGGTTCTGCCGGCCGGACAGGATCTCGTCCACCGCCGCGTGCTGGCCGACCAGCCCGATCCGCAGGCGCACCTGATCGGCCTGGCGGGCCACGTCGAACCCGGCCACCTCGGCCCGCCCGGCGTCGAACCGCAGCAGGGTGCCGAGGATCCGTACCGCCGTGGTCTTGCCGGCGCCGTTGGGTCCGAGGAGGCCGTGGACCGTACCGGCCGGAACGGTGAGGTCGAGTCCGGCCAGGGCGAGCTTGTCGCCGTACCGCTTGCGCAGCCCCTCGGCCCGAACAGCCAGGTCTGGGTCGCTCATGACCACCCCTAAATATCGTACACCGTATAGAGTGACGGCCGAGACTATAGCGTACGTCGTAAAGAGTTTCAACCGGAGAGAATGACGACGTGACGACGGAGTACAGCGGCACCGGTGACCCGAAGCGGAGCATGGAACTCCTCTGGGGCACCCAGGACCCGCCGCGACGTGGGCCGAAGCCGAAGCTCTCGGTACAGCGGATAGTCCGGACGGCAATCGAGGTCGCCGACGCCGAAGGGCTGTCCGGACTGTCGATGCGACGGGTCGCCGACGAGCTCGGAGTGACGGCGATGTCCCTCTACACGTACGTGCCCGGCAAGGCCGAGTTGATCGATGTCATGGTGGACACGGTGCACGCCGACCACCCCCGGCCGGCCGGCGACCAGAACGGAGACGGGGACGGGGACGCGGACGCGGACGCGGACGGAACCGGTTGGCGCACCGGGCTGGAACGGCTGGCCCGGGAGAACTGGGCGCGCTACCTCCGGCACCCCTGGCTGCTCCAGGTCGCGACGAGCCTGCCGGTGCTCGGCCCGCATCTCCTGGCCAAGTACGACCGCGACCTCACCGCCGTCGACGGACTCGGCCTGACCGAGATCGAGATGGACCTCGTGGTCAGCCTGCTCCACGACTACGTGTACGGCGCGGTACGCAGCGTCATCGAGGCCGCGCGCGCCGAGCAGCGTACGGGAATGACCGGCGAGCAGTGGTGGGAGACGTACGCCCCGCTGCTGGAGCAGGTGTTCGACGCCGACCGCTACCCCACGGCGTCCCGGGTCGGCAGCGTGTCCGGTGCCGAGTACGGCGCCCCCTCCGATCCGGCCCGTGCGTTCGAGTTCGGTCTGCAACGAGTGCTCGACGGCATCGAGACGCTGGTCCGAACCCGGGCGGCCGAGCCGCTTGCCGGGCAGACGTGACAGGTGTTCGGATAAGCGGATGACTCGTACCGGTCGCCGCGCCGAACGCCCGGTGAGCCTCCTCCCCGGCGATCCCGGCACGCTGCGTCGCGGCCGGATTGCGGTGTCCCTGCTGTTCCTGCTGTTCGGGGTCGCCATCGGCACCTGGACCGCCCGGATCCCCGCGATCAAGGAAAGACTCGGCCTGACCGACGGACAGCTCAGCCTGGCCCTGCTCGGGCTGGCTGCCGGAGCCATCACCGGAATGCAGGTCACCGGACGCCTGGTCGACCGGTACGGCGCCGCCCGGGTGATGCTGCCGGTGGCCTTCGCCGAGGGCGGCTGCCTGGTCCTTACCGCGTACGCGGGAAGTCTGACCACCCTGGCGCTGGCCCTGTTCGTCTTCGGCGCGGTACACGGAACGCTCAACATCGCGATGAACGCGAACGCCGTGGAGGTGGAGCGGCTCCGCCAACGGCCGATGCTGTCGTCATGCCACGCGGTCTACAGCATCGGCGGTTTCGTCGGTGCGGCCGTCGGGGGCCTCTACGCCCGAGCCGACGCCAGCGTGTCCAGTACCTTCCTGACGATCGCGGTCGCGGGGGTCGCCCTGGCAGCCTGGGCGACCCGCTGGGCACTGCCCGCCGCCGAGCGGCCCGACACCGGACAGGCGGCCGGCAGCCCGGCCGACGGTGCACCGTCCGGGGACGGTCGGCAGCCGCCCGGCGTGCTGTTCCTCGGCGTACTCGCGTTCTGCTGTCTGGTCGGCGAGGGTGCCGCCGCCGACTGGAGCACCGTCTACCTCCACGACAACCTGGGCAGCGGTCCGGGCTTCGCGGCCGCCGCCTTCGCGGCCTTCTCGGTGATGATGACCGCCGGCCGACTCGTCGGGGACCGGCTCGCCGCCGCCCTCGGCCCGGTCGTCCTGGTCCGTGGCTCCGGCGTACTGGCCGCGATCGGACTGGGGGGCGCGCTTCTGGTCGACCATCCGGTCGCCGGTCTGGTCGGCTTCGGCTGCCTCGGTGCCGGCCTGTCCTGTATCGCACCCCAGGTCTTCTCGGCCGCCGGGAACCGCGACCCCCGGCAGGCGGGTCGCGCCCTGGCCCGGGTGGCCGGGCTCGGCTACCTCGGGTTTCTAGTCGGGCCGGTGGTGATCGGCGGCGCCGCCGAGCTGATCGGACTGCCCCGGGCCCTGGCGATCCCGGCCCTGCTCGCACTCTTCGTCGCGTTGGCCGCCGGCGCGCTCCGGCCCCGAACCCGACGAGCCGAGGTCAGCCGCTGACCGGCTCGACGAACCGTACGTCGAGCGCGGGTTTTCCGCCGGTGAGGAAGCGGAGCAGGCTCTCGCCCTCGACCGCCAGCGCCTCGGCGTCCCCCTTGGACAGTCGGGCGAACGGCTCGATGGTCAGGGTCGCCGTACCCCGTGCGACGGTGGTCTTCCAGGTGCCGGCGGTGTACCCGTCGAGCAGAATGGCGCGGGGCAGCATGCCGTTGCGGGAGGTGTTGCGCCGGCGGTAGCCGTCGGTGACGACCCGGGTGCGATCGTCGTACGACAGCAGCAGGTTGTCGTAGTCGTACAGGAAACGGGGTGGTGCCGGAGTGTCCGGATCCGGCCGGGCGGCGTCCGGCAGGTCGAACAGCTCGGCACCGTTCTCGTCCCGGTAGCCGACCAGCCGGGACCCCATCCGCTCCACCACCTCGGCGAGCCGGGTCAGGCCCGACCAGACCTGCATGTCGCGCACCGTGGCCGGGCCGTACGCGGCCAGGTAGCGCGACAGCATCTCCTCGATCGGATAGTCGCGACGCGGCTCGGCGCCGAGCCAGTCGTCCAGGGTGGCGTGTGCGGCGATACCGGTACGCCCCCAGACCCCTCGCGGCGGCACCTGCACCAGCGGCACCCAGGCGCGGATGCCCTGGGCGAGCGCCGCCGGGTCCCGGTCCGGCCACCGCTGCGCCAACGACCGGCCGAGTTCGTCGAAGCTGAGTGGCCGTTCGTCGAGGAGTTCACGACCCGCCGCGACGACCTCGTCCCGCGCCAGTCCGATGAGCAACTTGCCGTGGTTGCTGCCCATGCCCCGTTCGATGAGCGGTTGCAGGAGCGGGCGCAGCGCCAGCGCGTCGGCGGCGCTCACCAGGTGGATGGTCGAGCGCATCAGTGCGATGCGCACCGCCTGGCGGCTGGTCAGCAACTCCCCGACGGTCTCCCCGCGACACTTCCGCAGCCGGGTCCACAGGCCGACGTACCAGGTCTGGGGTGTCTGGGCCTGGAGCCCCACCAGATGCTCGATCGCCTCGATCGCGGAGAGGTCCGAGCGGTCCAACAGGAGTTGCCGGTGCAGGGTCGCCCGGTTGAGCGCCCGGCGGTGCAGCACGGCCCTGGTCATCGTGGCGGTCAGCCTCCGTCGGTGGTCACGTCGCCCACACGTTAGTGCTCCACCTCGTCGGTGCCGGTGTCGGGTAGCATCCGCGTCACTACTCGACGGAAGGAAGCACCCGCGTGCTCTCTCTGCGGCCGGCCGCTGCCGGCCTGGCTCTCGCCGCGATGAGCCTTGTGGTGACGGGCTGCGGCGTCGATCCGGGGTCCGACGACAAGGCAGTGCCGCAGCAGGTCACGCCGGCGCCGACGCAGCTCGGTCCGGCGGAGAAACTGGCGGACGCCGCCGCGAAGACGAACAAGGGCGTCGTCACCGTCGTCATGCAGGCTTCGGGCATCCGGACCGAGCTCAGCATGGACCCGGCCGACAGGAAGGCCAAGCTGAGCATCGCCCTCGTGGACGAGGCGGGCGACACCCTGCGGGCCGAGGCGATCCAGCTCGGCACCGACCTGTATGTACGCACGTCCGACGTGCCCGGTGTGGCGAAGGGATGGATGCGCAGCAGCGTCACCGACCTTCCGGCGGGCAGCTCGTTCAACCTGTTGCCCGACAGCGACCACACCGGCGCGGCCGACCTCGCCAACTGTGTCGTCAACGCGAAACGGAAGGGCGGGTCCGACTTCGTCGGCACGCTGGACCTCACCCGCTCGCACTTCATCAGCAAGAGAGTGGTCGCCGGACTCGGGGCGAAGGCGAAGGCGGTTCCGTTCAGCGTTCTCGCGAGCCCCTCCGGCGACCTGTTCGAATTCCACATCGACATACCGAGCGTGCTGCCGACACACGGTGCGATCAAATACGCCTACAGCAGGTCGGACGGGGTGGACGCAGCAGCTCCGGCCGGCTCCAGGGCGACCGAGCTACCACGATCCGTCCTCGATCTCTTTCAGATCTGATCAGCCGGACTCTTTCAGATCTGACCAGCTGAAACGCTCCGCCTCCGCCGCGCCGTCCCCCGTTGCTCGCACCCGTGGCATTGGATGTATTTACCTTCGTCGTAATATGGGAGCGTTCCCACGCCGAGACAGCGTGACGAGGAGACGCATGACCCTGACCCGGCTGCTCGTGGTGAACGGGTGCAGCTTCGCCCGGGGCGCGGAGCTGGCCAGGCCCGAGCGCGAGTCCTGGCCGGCCCTGGTCGCCGGCGAACTCGGCATCGACGTGGTCAACCTGGCCTGTGACGGCGGATCCAACCGCCGAGCCGTCCGGACGACCGTGCAGCACCTGGCGGCGATCCGGGCCGCACACCAGGTGGAGTACGACCAGATCCTCTTCCTCGGGATGTGGACGGCTCTGAGCCGCAACGAGTACTACGACAGCGGCATCGAGGACGGGCCGCTACGACCGGACCTCGGCGTACGGCCGGCGCTGCCGGAAGAACTCCACTGGCAGCGGGTCGCCGACTGGAAGGCGGCCGAGGGCGACAAGCCGTCGAAGGCGTACCTCCGGCATCTGTTCAACACCACCGGCGAGACGGTGAACTTCTTCGTGGACTGGCTACTGCTGGAACACCATCTCGCCGGACGCGGCGTACCGAGCCGGTTCGCCTTCGCCTGGGAGATCCTGCCCGACCCGGTTCCGGCCGAGGCGGTACCCCTGATGCGCGCGCTCCGCGCCGACCTCGTCTTCGGGGAGCTGCCACCCCGGCCCCGGGACACCTTCCGGGAGATGGTGCGCGGCAGGGTTCCGTTCGGCGACTGGGACCATCCGCTGCGGGAGGGACACCGGCACTTCGCCGACGCGATGCTGGGCTGGCTGACCGCCGACGAGCGGCTGTGCTTCCCCCTGCCCGACCGGATCGGCCGCTGACGACAGGTACGCCCCGGCTATCTCGCCACCTGCCCGACCTGCTCCGACCCGACCTGCTCCGATCCGACCTGCTCCGGCCCGGGAGATCCCGAGCCGTCCGGGTGACCCGGTGCGCGATGCGCCGTGGACGCGCCCTCGGAAGGCTCCGAAACCGGGTGCTCCTTCCACAGCTCGTCGGCCTGGTACCGGACACCGGTACGGGCCCGTACGGCGTCCAGGGTGCGCAGCACGGCGATCGTGTCCGCCGCCGTGGCCAGCGGACTCTCGGTCAGCCCGGCCCGCAGGCACCGCCCCACCTCGACCGCCTCGTGGACGAAGCCCTCACCCTCGAACGGCACCTCGATCAGGCGAGGTTCGGCATCGGCCGGATACAGGGTCAACCCCGCCGGCCGGAAGAAACCCCGGCCGAGTTCGATCCGTCCGGCGCTGCCGCTGATCGCGGCGGTCCACGGGGTGTCGGCGACGATCGAGCAGGACAGGGTGGCCAGGGCGCCGCCCCGATGACCCAGCAGTATCGCGGTGGTCTCGTCGATGCCGTACGGGCTGAGCGTGGCGACGGCCGTCACCGACTCGGGCGGGCCGAGCAGCAGGTGGGCCAGGGTCACCGGATAGATACCGAGATCGAGCAGGGCACCCCCGCCCAGCGCCGGGTCACGCAGCCGGTGCCCGGGGTCGACCGGCGCCACCAGACCGAGATCCGCCTGGACGAGTCGGGGTACCCCGACCGCACCGTCCCGGACGAGTTCCACGAGTCGCCGGATCGCCGGCACACACCGCATCCACATGGCCTCCATCACGAAGAGGCCGGCGCTCCGGGCCCGGGCCACGAGGTCGGCGGCCTCGCCGGCGTTGACGGTGAACGGCTTCTCGCACAGCACCGGCCGACCGGCGTCCAGACACGCCGTGACGGCGGCGTGGTGCGTCGAGTGCGGGGTGGCGACGTACACGACGTCGACCCCGTCGTCGGCGAGGAATTCGGCCCAGTTGCCGTACGCACGGGGAATCTCGTGGTGGTCGGCGAACCGGACGGCGGCCGCCCGGGTCCGCGATCCCACCGCGACCACCTCGGCGTCCGGCAGTCGTACCAGGTCGCTGACGAACTCCCCGGCCACCCATCCGGTACCCAGGATGCCCCAGCGGACCGGTCGGCCGGTCGGCGCTCCGCTCACCGACCGGATCCCGGCGCACCCGCGAGCGCCGCCGCGCCCTCCGCCGCCAGCACCGCCGCTGCCTCCGCCCCCGCCAGCACCGGTGAGCCCGTCGGCCGGGACATCCCGACCGGCACCGATTCGGCCACCTGATGCCGCCGGTCGAGGTCGTCGCGTAACGCCAGGCAGTCGCGTACGTAGTTCCCGGCTCGGGCGATCGGCGGATGCGGGTCGCCGGTTCCGCAGTACTCGACACAGATCGCCGGCACACCGAGCGCGGACGCCTTGGTTATCCAGGCGTAGTTGTCCAGCACCCCGTCTGCGGTGTCCACATTGAAGTTGGCGCGGCCGCCGTCCGGGTGCAGGTTCTTCAGGTGGAAGTAGCCGAGCCGGCCGGCGAACTGGTCGAGGATCTCGGGATCCCGGTCGGCCGGACTGACGACGTAGGCGTTGCCGGGATCCGCCGTGGCGAACACGGCCGGGTGGTCGACCATGTCCAGCAGCCGGGCGGTGGTCGCCACGGTGTCGTGTACGGAACCCGGATAGACCTCCACCCCGACCCGTACACCGAGCCGCCCGGCGTACTCGCCGAGCTGCCGGTACCCCTCGGCGGCCCGGTCGTAGTGCCGCTCCTCGGCGATGGCGCTGCCGTTGCGCCGCCAGTCGTCCGGATCCCGCTCCAGGGTTCCGGACCAGCCGTTGACCAGTTCGATGCCGTGCCGGGCGCAGGCGTCGATGGTCCGCCGTGCCAGCGCCAGCGACGCGGCCCGGTCCACCGGGTCGTCGCCGACGAAGCCACCGGTGTAGCCGACGCAGTGGATCGCCACCCCGTACCGCCGGCCGAGCGCCACCGCCGCCGCGACCTCGTCTTCCACCCGGGCCGGATCGAAGTGGAAGTGGACCAGTTCGACGCCGTCCCAGCCGTACCGCCTGGCGACCGCGAAGACGTGCCGTAGGGGGTACCGGCGGAACGTGTAGCTGTGCAGGACGAGCTTCATGTGTTCTGCCCTCCGCTCAACGCCAACCGCACTCCGCCGTTGGCGACGCTGCGTTCAAGCGCGTGCAGCACCCGCAGGTCCCGCAACGCGCGGGGGATGCTCACCTCGGCCGGCACCGGAGCCCCGGCTGCGCTGGCGGCGAAGGTCCGGTACTGGGCGACGTACGGGTCCACCGGCTCCGGCCGCAGCCAACGCCGTCCCTGCTCGTCGCAGACCAGTACCGAGCCGCCGGAGTTCATCGCCCACGAGTCCCGGACCACCGCCAGGCCTCGCTCGCAGACGACCGTGTACCGCGAGACACCGCCGCCGGGCGACTCGGCGAACGACGACTCCAGTTGGAGCCGTAGCCCGTCGCCGAACCACAGGGTCGCCTCCACGTAGATGTCGGTCCGCACCGGGTCGCCGCCCGGATAACCGGTGGCGCGGCAGGCCGTCGGCGGCACGCCGAACACGTCCACCGCGGTCAGCAGCGGATAGATGGCGAGGTCGCCGAGGCAGCCGAGTCCGCTGTCGGCGCGACGGTTGCGCCAGTCGCCCTGGCGGTGTCCGAGATGGCTGGCGGTGATCGACCGGGGTATGCCGAGTCGTCCGGACCGGACCAGTTCGACGACGGCCCGGTTGTAGGCGTTGTACCGGGACATGTAGCCGACCATCGCCGGCGCCCCGGAGGCCATCGCGGCCCGGAGGATCCACTGCCCGCCGTCGACGGTGTCGGCCAGTGGCTTCTCGACCAGGGTGGGGAGGCCTCGGGCCAGGGCTCGGCAGGCGAACTCGGCGTGCCGCCGGTTGGGGGTGGCCACGTGCACCCCGTCCAACGGGGTACGCAGGAACTCGCGGGCGTCGGTGCCGCACCAGGCCTCCGGAAATCGGGTCGCCACCACGCGGAGCGCCTCGGGGTCCTGGTCCAGTACGGCGGCCAGCCGCAGGTCGTCGGCTTCCGCGATCGCGGGCAGCAGCGACTCGCGGGTCAGGCACCCGGCGCCCACGATGCCGATCCGGAACGTCATCGGGCATCTCCCGTTCCACCGGAGCCGACGCCACGGGTCCGGGCGGCACCGGACGTGTCCGGGCACCAGTCCAGCAACAGGCTGCGGGGGGCGAGCGAGGCGTGGGTGGCGCCGGCTATGGCGTCCAGGGTGTGCCGTTGCGCGGTCAGCGCGCCGTCCAGCGCCGGATCGCCGGTGACCGCCGGGCGGACCGGAGCGAGCAGCACCGCCACGCCGACCGACGGGGTGTGCCAGACGAGTTGGTACGAGTGGTGGTTCCAGGTGCTGCCCTCGTGCACCTCGACGGACCGGTCGAGCCGCTCGGCCAGCCGACCGGCGGGCACCGCCGTCGACAGGCCGCCGCCGTACCCGACGACGTGTACGGCGGTCAGGTCCGGTCGTTCCGCCAGCCATCCCGCGAGCACGCCGACCAGTTCGTCGACGCTGCCCACCACCCGGCCTCCGCCGGGGCGGTCGGCGGCGGTCGGCGCCAGGGGCATCAGCCGCTTGTAGCGGTTCACCGCGTCGTGGGTGGCGAAGCGGAGTCCGTGCCGGACCGCCACGCAGGCGACCAGGGCGGCGACGGCGTAGCTCGCGGCCATGGCGGCGGCGACCGCTCCGGCGGGTCCGCCGGCCGGACGCAGCCCCGAAATGCCCTCGGCGACGTCGACGACCACCTCTCCGGCAGCGGCGGCCGGGCCGGGAAGTTCCGCCATGGCCACGTCCGGCCACGGCCGGAACCGCTCGGACTTGCCGCCCCAGCCCTGCCGGGCGGCCTGGAGGGTCCAGAGTCGCAGGCCGGGGCCGGATCCGCGCGGCAACCGGAAGACCACCCGCGGTCCTCCGGTCGCCGGGAAGCGGCGGGACTCCTCGCCGGCCCACTCCCCGATCGCCCGGGTCGCCGTCGCGAACTCCCGGTACGCGTCGGAGAACCCTGGCCAGCAGAGCATCCGGGCGGCGAGCAGCGCCGGTCGGGAGAGCGGAGTGCCGTAGAGGGCCACCTGGTCACGGGCGCCGGTCAGGGACAGCGCTCCGTCGCGTTCGGACAGCCAGACCGGTGCCGCACCGCCGACCCGGTGCCAGGCCACCGCGAGCGTGGCGGCGAGCAACCGGGTCTCCCGGGTACGCCCCGACGCGCTGATCGCGAAGCCGGTGGTGGATCCCGTCGTACCCATCTGGGCCAGCACCCGTTGGGCGGCGCTCGGATCGAGGGTGTCCAGCACCCAGACCGTGGACTGGCCCGGCAGCGCCTCGCAGACGGCCCGCAGGCCGAAGGCCCAGCCGCCGGTGCCGACGAACACCGCCCGGCGGCAGCCCCGCAGCGGCGCCCCACCGGTGCGGGCCCCGACCAGGCGGGACACGACCGGCCAGGACGGGGCGTGCACCCAGCCGAGCCGGGGCACCCCGGCCAGGCTGGCCAGTGCGGCGACGGTTCCCGCCGGTCCGTGCCGTTCACCACGGGCCGCCGCGCGGACGTACGCCCAGACTTCGGCTCCGCTCGGCTCCGACCGTCGTACGCCGGTCACGGCGAACCTCGGTCCCACGTCCACGCCGGTACGGCCCACTCCGCCGACCCCGAGCGCGAGTCCGACTCCGAGTCCGAGTCCGACCCCGAGCGCGACCCCGAGTCCGCTTCCGGGCCTGCCGGCGCGGGCGGCGTCCCGGTCGCCAGGGCACGCAGGGCCGCCCAGGCCCGGTGCAGGTCGGCCGCGCCGATCTCGTCGATCGAGTCGACGAACCCGCCCAGCCCGATTCCGATCGGTACGGCCAGGTGCAGTTCACCGCCCTTGTGCGGCAGTACGTGGGTCCGCAGCGCCCGCCACAGCTCGTCGGCCGCACAACAGTCGTCGTACGTCGGCAGTCCGATCCGGCGGAGCAGCGTCTCGGCCCGCTCGGCGACGGCCAGGGGCAGCCGGCCGGCGCTGACCCCGAGCCGGCAGGAGAGCGCCATCCCGATCGCGACCGCCTCGCCGTGCCGGAGCCGGTAGTCGGACCGCTCCTCCAGGACGTGGCCGAACTCGTGGCCGAAGTCCGCCAGCCGGCGCAGCCGCCGCTCCCAGGGGTTCTCCTCCAGCTCGACCAGCATCGCCGCGACGGCGCGTCGGAGCACCTCGTCGAGCACCGGGGCGCCGTCCGGGGTCCGCAGTGCGTGATGGTGCTCCTCGACCAGGGTGTACAGCCGGGCGTCCCGGACCAGCGCGATCTTGACTATCTCGGCCAGCCCGCACCGGAACTCGGCGTCGGGCAGGGTGGCGAGGAATCCGGGGTCGCAGAGGCAGGCCATCGGTGCGTGGTACGCGCCGAGCAGGTTCTTCCGCCCGTCCAGGTCGACGCCCACCTTCAGTCCCACGCCCGCGTCGACGAGTCCGACCAGGGTGGTCGGGATCCGCAGGTAGGGCGTGCCGCCGGGATGGCAGGCGGCGACGTACCCGACCAGGTCGAGCACGGTGCCGCCGCCGACGGCGAGGATCCGGTCGTCCGGGCCCAACCGCATCCGCTGGGCGGTCCGGAGCAGTTCCTCGGCCGCGTCGAGGGTCTTCCCCCGGGGCGAGCTGCGTACCGGCAGCACCGTGAAGCCGCCGAGCCGGCCCCGGCGGGACCGCGCGGCCAGGGTGCGCCGGGTGGCGCCGGTGACCTCGGCGGAGTAGTCGTCCACCACCGCCAGCACCCGGGCACCGGCCGGCAGGTACGCCGAGAGTGCGGGGTTGTCGGGGTCGAGAACTCCGCTGGCGAACGTGACCTGGTAGGACACCTCACGGATCTGGTACGCCCGGACCGATGTCAGGATCGACGCCCGCGCCGGGGCCGGGAACGACACCCGCATCGGGGCCGGGATCGAGGCCGGTGTCCGGACCGGCTCCGGCTCCGGCGCCGTCGTCGGCGGCGGTTGCCAGACCCGGTGGTCGCCGGGGCCGTACCGGCGCAGCAGCCGGGTCACCGCGCCCAGCGCCGCGCGCCGGAGCACGGACGGCCGCAGCCGGTCCGGACCCCGGTCCAGCTGATCGGCGAGTACGTCGTCGAAGCTGGCGAGGTGGCGCAGCGCCCATTCCTCGTCGGGGCGTACCGGGCCGCTGTCGCCGAGCAGCCTGTCCACGTCGACCACCACGAACGGGTCCCGCCCGGCGGCGGCGATCGCGGGATCACCGGCCACCGTACGGGCGTCCCAGTGCAGGGACGCGAGCAGCGCAGGCAGGTCGTCGTGCACCCGCACCGCGTGGGCGTAGCGGCGGTACATGGCGGCGGCGAGCGCGGTCGTGGCGGTCGACTCGGTCCCGGCGATGGACAGGAACGCGTCACGGCGGCCGAGCCGGTCCGTCACGGCGGCCCGGACCACCGCCCGGATCGGGTCGGCGCCGGACAGCCCGGTCAACGTCCGGCCGTCGACCGTCCGGTGATGGTCGAGCGCACCCCGGTCCCGCCAGTGGTCGAGGTAGGTGGCGAGTCGCCGCCCCTGCTCCGGACGGTCGCAGACGGCGAGGATCCGCCGGGCCCCGCCGAACGCCCGCAGCAGGGTGGGGTTGCCCGGACTGAACAGGTTCCGCCGCATCCGCAGTTCGAAGATGTCGATCAGTTCGGCCCGGAACGAGTCCTTGAGCCCGGGCCCGGATCGGGCGGCGGGGCGGGGAACGTCGTGGCTGGGGCCCGGAACCGTGACCGGGGTTGTCGTCGGCATCGACTCAGGCCGGTGTCGGCCGGGAGCGGGAGCGCCGCAGCAGGTCGACCGGCACCTCAGATGGTCGACACTGGGCGAACCGGAACGAGCGAACCATCTCAATCCCGTGCCGGATAACCGGGCGTCCGCCGTCGTCAACTATTTGATCGCCATTGGTCCGGAGAAACCCCCCGGGGCATGCCAAAACAAACCGGGACACGGACATGCCACCCCCTGCCTTTCCCCTCGTCGGGTGCATTGCCCGTTCGGATCGATATTGACTCAATACGATTTAACGACAATCGTCAAGAGGTGGACCAAGATCAGATGGACGCGCTCCCATGACGTACCGTACGAGCCTGTCGGCCGTCCTGGCAAGGCGCTCAAGCTCAGCGAGGTCAACAGGTCCGCTGTTGCCCCCACTGATGAAGGACGATATTTTACTGTGGGATGTTAGCGCTCCCACCCACCGGTCCCAACCCAGGAGTCACGGGGCGAAAAATGGTTTGGTCCAGCACGTTGAGGTCTGTCCTATCGCTCGTACGCCGCCTGATCCGGCGTCGTCGACGGGGCCACCCGCGCGACCCCTTTCTCTACAAGTGAACGACGACGCCATTCGGAAAATCGGCATGCCGTCCCGCCCCGGACCCGACCGCCGCACTCCCGGCCGGAGTGGCCCGACGGCATAGCATCGGGCGGGTGGCCAGCGACCCCGTTCCCGGCGAACCCGATCCCCGGCTGCACCGGCCCCGGATCGTCACCCTGGCCGCGCTGGTCGGCACCCTGCTGACCGGTCTGGCCATGCCGGCGATCGGCCTGCACCGGGAGTCCGATCCGGACCGGACGCTGCTCGCGCCGGTGGACGCCGCACGTGCCGGCCGGGAGGCCGCCGAGGTACAACGGCTGGCCCTCTCGGCCCTCACCGAGGTACGCGAGGCGGTGCACGGGTGCCGGACCGTCGACCTGCGGGACCAGCTCACCGCGACCGCGCAGGTGCTGCGCTCCTCCGGCGTACGGTGCACGGTCGACCAGCCGGACGAGGAGGTGCCGCTGGAGGCCGCGAGCCAACTGGTTCCCGTCCTGCGGGAGGCCAGCACCAACCTGTTGCGGCACAGCCGGGCCAACTGGTGCAGGATCGAGCTGCGACGGGACGGCGGAAGGATCCGGATGACGGTGTCGAACGACGGGGTGGGACCGGCCGAACCGGACCGGCACAGCTTCGGGCTGCGCGGGCTCGCCGAGCGGCTGACCGACGCCGACGGGACGCTCCGGACCACCCACGACGACGGCGTGTTCACGGTCGAGGCCACCGTACCGACCGCGCGATGATCCGGGTCCTGCTCGCCGACGACGAGGAACTGATCCGGGTCGCGGTGGCCGCCCTGCTCGATCTGGAGGCCGACCTCGAGGTGGTGGCGCAGGCGGCCGACGGTCGGGCCGCGGTGCGGGCGGCTCTGGCGCACCGACCGGACGTGGCGGTCGTCGACCTGGAGATGCCGACGCTGGACGGCCTGGCGGTCACCGCCGAACTCGCAAGGGCACTTCCCTCCTGCGCGGTGGTGATCCTGACCGGCCGGGGACGGCCGGCGCACCTGCGCCGGGCCCTCACCACGGGGGCCTGGGGCTTCCTGGCCAAGGGCGCGCCCGGCGGCGCGCTCGCCGACGTCATCCGGCGGGTGCACGCAGGTGCCCGGTACGTCGACCCGACGCTGGCGGCGGAGGCCCTCGTCGCCCCCGAGTGCCCACTGACCCCGCGCGAGCTGGAGGTGCTGCGGCTGGCCGGCACCGACACGCCCGTCGCGGTGGTGGCTCGGCGCGCGCAACTCTCCCAGGGGACCGTCCGCAACCACCTGGCGGCGGTGGTCGGCAAGCTCGGCGTGGCCACCCGCGCGGAGGCACATCGGACCGCCCTCGACAACGGGTGGCTGTAGAACGTCAGGGCCCCCCTCGCGGGCGAGCCGGCCCAGCCCATCGCTCAGTAGGAGCGGGCGCGGGTGGGCGTCACCCGGATCACTGTGGAGAAGTCCGCGAAGGTCTCCTCGGGCGTCACGCCCGCCCACCGCATCGACTCCAGGTGCTTCTGCACGTAGCCGGAGATCTCGTCCTCGCGGAGCGGCGCGGGCTCACCCGGCGGCGCGGGATCCAGCTCGGCGACGCCCTCGATGGTGAGGACGCTGAATTCCTCCGCGTCGCCGTCGAGATCCAGGTGCAGCGCCACTCTGGGGTTGTCCCGCAGGTTGCGGACCTTCGCTATCCCGGGCTTGCTGATAATCAGAAACCTCGCACCGTCCCACACGTAGCCCACCGGTGACGTCTGGGGCTGCCCGTCGGGGTTGACGGTGGTCAGCCAGATGACCGTCTCGTCCCGAAGTCGTTGCTCGGCGCGGATACCTGCCTCGGTTCCGAGGTGGGGAAGCATCCACGCAGTTTATTGGGAACCGCTCGATTCTCGGTGCGGCGCGGCTCCCGTACGGTGATATCCGTGGGTGGCGCAGGCGCGAGACTCGGCATCGACTTCGGCACGTTCAACACGGTCGCGGTGCTGGCCCTACCGGGCCGGGAACCCCGACCGATGCTGTTCGACGGGTCTCCGCTGTTGCGCTCGGCCGTCTGGGCCGACACCGGGGAACGGATGCTGGTCGGGCAGGATGCCCTGCACACCTCGATATCCTTCCCGCAGTCGTTCGAGCCGTACCCGAAGCGGTGCGTCGACGACGGCACCGTGCTGCTCGGCGAGCGGGAGATAACCGTCGAGGACCTGTTCGCCGTGCCGCTGCGTCGGGTCGCGACCGAGGCCCGGTTGAGCACCGGCGAGCCGATCACCGAGGCGGTGCTGACCTTCCCCGCCGCCTGGGGAACCCAACGCCGGGCCACCCTGTTGGCCGCGGCGAACAAGATACTGCCGACCGTACGACTCGTCGCCGAGCCGGTCGCCGCCGCCAACTTCTTCGTCGAGGTGGCCGGGAGCCAACTGCCGGTCGGACAGTGCGCGGTCGTGTACGACTTCGGTGCCGGCACCTTCGACGTCACCGTCGTACGTCGTACCGGCGACGGGTTCGAGATCCTCGCGACCGAGGGACTCGCCGACTGTGGCGGGCTCGATATCGACGCCGCCATCGTGGAGCGGCTCGGCGCCGCCATCGGGGCCGGCGACGAGTCGACGTGGAACCGGTTGACCAGTCCGGTCACCGCCTCCGATCGCCGGGCGAGCCAGCAACTGTGGGCCAACGCGCGGGCCGGCAAGGAGATGCTGGCCCGTACCACCACGACCGTGATCCACGTGCCGCTGTTCGATGTGGAGCTGCCGCTGGGCCGCGAGGAGCTGGAGGAACTGGCCGAACCGATCATCGCGCGGACCGTCGCGACCACCCGGCGGGTGCTCGGCCGGACCGAGGATGCGGAGGAGACTCTCGCCGCGATCTTCCTCTCCGGCGGCTCCAGCCGGATGCCGGCGGTCAGCTCGGCGCTGCACCGGGCGCTGGACATCACTCCGAGCGTGGTGGAGCAGCCGGAACTGGTCGTGGCCGAGGGCAGTCTGCGGATCCCCGCGACGTCTGCCGGGTCGGCCACCGCCGCCGCCGAGTCGACGGCGGCGGTCCCCGCCGTACCGGCCGGATCGTGGACGTCGAGATGGCGGTCCCGGCGAGTCCGGGTCGCCGGGGTGGCCGCGGCGGTCGTCGGGATCCTCGGCGCGGTCGCCACCATCACCGCCATCGCCAGCGGCGACGGACCGGACCGATCCGGAAGCGGCGCGGGCAATCTGGCGGCGAACGTCTCCTCGACCCCCACTTCCACCCCGACTCCGTCGGTCACCCCCACGGTGACGGCGAGCGGGGTGGACAGTTGCATGGTCGGCGTCTGGCGCGAGGTGAGCGACCAGAAGACCGGAAAGATCAACAATCGGAACGTGCAGTACACCGGGCCCGGCGGCACCCTGCAGACCTACACCGCCGACGGCAGGGTGACGCTGGACTTCAACCGCAGCAAGGACCTGACCACAACCGTCGGCGGCGTCAAGTGGCGACAGCGGACCCGCGGCACCGCGTCGGCCAACGTGTACCACCGCAACGGCATCGAGTACGTCAGCAACGTACG
This sequence comes from Plantactinospora alkalitolerans, assembly GCF_015690345.1. Classification (GTDB taxonomy): domain Bacteria; phylum Actinomycetota; class Actinomycetes; order Mycobacteriales; family Micromonosporaceae; genus Plantactinospora; species Plantactinospora alkalitolerans. The sequence goes on from NZ_JADPUN010000428.1 coordinate 43,229, forward strand.
GGCCAAGGGATCGATAACGCTCTACCGGGGCAGCAGCCGCAACAACAGTGATCCACTGACGCTGATCCTGGAGCCGTCCGAGTACATCTGCACAGGAGACAAGATGCGGTTCTTCGGCGACGGCGGCTCCAGCGAATGGGTCCGGGTGCGTTGAGCACCATGATTTCCACCGGCCAGCTTCCTGAACTGGTGTTCACCCTTGCCCTCTCGGTGGCCCTGGCTGCGATGACGCTCGGGGTGCTCTACTGGGTGATCCGGCTGGCGGTCCGGCATGCGATCGAGGATGCCGACCGTCGCCGGACGAGTCAGCGGAGGTAGTCCGCCGCCCGATCGGACCGGTGGGATTCGGCCGGCCGACGTCTGCCGCCGGCCGGCCGACTCGCCCTGACCGCTGGTCGGACGCGCGACGTACTCCCCGGCGGCTCGACGCTGTCCACCGCGTCGGTCCGGTCTCGGCCAGCCCGCACAGCGCGCATTCGGGTCGGATCCGGCTCGTCGGAAGCTCGCCGAAGCGCTCTTGACGGATCGATCTGCTGGTTTGCTATTGTGCTAGCACTCTAGCAGAAGTGAGATCCCGATGATCGAGTTCCATCTGGACGCCCGCTCCGGCGTCGCGAACTACATGCAGCTGATCCATCAGGTCCGCCACGCCATGCGACTCGGCCTGCTGAACGAGGGCGATCGGCTGCCCACCGTCAAGGAGGTCGTGGCGAAGGTGGCGATCAATCCGAACACCGTGCTCAAGGCGTACCGGGAGCTTGAATACGAGGGTCTGGTGACGCTCCGGACCGGGGTCGGCACCTTCGTCACCCGGACCCTCAGCGACGAGTCGTTGGGCGCACACGGACCCCTACGCCTGAAGCTGCAACAGTGGCTCGCCGAAGCCCGGGAGGCCGGACTCGACGAGGAGAGCATCGAAGCCCTCCTCCTGAGCACGTTCCGCGCGCCCGCCGAGGGGAAGGCATGACCACGACCACCGTGATCGGGGCCGACGGTCTGGGCAAACGGTACGGCCGCCGCCAGGCACTCGCCGACTGCACCCTGGATATTCCGGCGGGACGTGTCGTCGGGCTCGTCGGCCCGAACGGCGCCGGCAAGTCGACCCTGCTGCAACTGGCGAGCGGACTGCTGTCGCCCACCTCGGGCACGATCGAGGTCCTCGGCGCCAGCCCGGCGAGCACACCGGCCCAGATGGCCAAGGTCGGATTCGTCGCCCAGGACACCCCCACCTACGCCGGGCTGTCCATCCGCGAGCACCTGCACCTCGGTGCCCGGCTCAATCCCACCTGGGACGCGGAGTTCGCGGCACGCCGGATCAGGCAGCTCGACCTGGACCCCGGCCAGCGGGCCGGCCGGCTCTCCGGCGGCCAACGCGCCCAGCTCGCCCTGACGCTCGCCATCGCCAAACGACCCGAACTACTGCTCCTCGACGAGCCCGTGGCCAGCCTGGATCCGCTCGCCCGCCGGGAATTCATGCAGGTGCTGATGGAATTCGCCGCCGAGCAGGGCGCCAGCGTCGTGCTCTCCTCACATCTGGTCGCCGACCTGGAACGGGTCTGCGACTACCTGATCGTGCTCGCCCGGTCACGGGTCCGCCTCGTCGGAGACGTCGACGAACTGCTGGCCAGCCATCACCGCCTCACCGGCGCCTACCGCGAGCCGGCCACCCTCCCCGCCGGCCAGGAGGTCATCCACAGCAGCCACACCGAACGGCAGTCCTCACTGATCGTGCGCAGCACCGCCCCCATCGACAATCCATCGTGGACGACACAGCGGCTCGATCTGGAGGATCTGGTCCTCGCGTACATGTCGAACTCCGCGACCATCGGTTCCATCCCCGTACCGGAGGCACAGCGATGATCTGGTTGACCTGGCGCCAATTCCGCATCCAGGCCTGGACCGCCCTGGCCACCCTGACGGCGCTGGCCGTCGCGCTGGTGATCACCGGCCCCGAGGTGACCAGGCTCTACCACAGCAGCGGGTTCGCCGGCTGCCGTACGGACTGTGCCGCGCTCAGCAGCGGGTTCCTCAACCAGGTGATCAACGGTACGACCGGTCCCCTGTACTGGCTCGGCATCGCCGTGATGTTCGTGACGCCCGCCCTCATCGGGGTGTTCTGGGGAGCGCCGCTCGTTGCCCGGGAACTGGAGGCCGGTACCCACCGGCTGGTCTGGAGCCAGAGCGTCCCCCGGAGCCGGTGGCTGGTGGCCAAGCTCCTCGGTGGCAGCCTGGTCAGCATGGCGACGGTCGGGCTGTTCAGCCTCGCCGTGACCTGGTGGGCCGACCCCATCGACAGCGCCTATCTGAACCGGATGTTCCCGGAGATCTTCGCCGCGCGCGGAATCGTCCCGATCGGCTACGCGGCGTTCGCGTTCGTCGTCGGAGTAACCGTCGGAATGGTCCTGCGTCGCACGGTTCCGGCCATGGCCGTCACCCTCGTGGTCGTCGCCGCCGTGCAGCTCGTCATGCCGTTCCTGGTCCGGGGACAGCTCATCCAGCCCGTCGAGGTCACGGCACCGTTCCAGACCACGGCGGTGAAGTCGCTCCATATCAAGGACGGCGGAGGCATCACCGTGACCGGCAGGGTGTCACAACCGGGCGCCTGGGTCGTGTCCAACCGGACGGTCACTCCGTCCGGCGTCACGTTCACCGGACCCGTCGACGCCGAGGCCTGCGGCCGGACGAGCTTCTCCCAGCCGAAGTGCATGGCCTGGCTCGACACGCTGAACCTCCGCCAGGAGGCGTCCTACCAGCCCGCCAACCGCTTCTGGGCACTCCAGTGGTACGAAGCGACCGTCCTGCTGACCCTCGCCCTCGCCCTTGCGGGCTTCTCGTTCTGGTGGATCCGCCGCCGCCTGACCTGACCGGAACCCGCCCCGCACACCCCTCGCACCCACAGGTCGCAGATGCTGGCGTTCCTCGTCCCCGGGGCCGGCGAGGGACCGGCTGTTCCCTCGCCGGAGGGTCTACCGATCCCGCGCCTGCCCCAAGGGACGGGGATTCCCTCCGCACTGCGCGCGGAACACGCGGCGCCCGGGTGGGCGGAGCTGTTCAGGCGGCGGGCCCCTTCTCGGAGCCCCCGGAATCCAGGAAGAGTCCGAGGGCCTCGACGACGAGGCGATGGTCGTCGAGTTGGGGCAGGCCCGAGACACTGACGGTGCCGACCGGGCCGGTGCCCCTGACGATGATCGGGAAGCAGCCGCCGTGCGCGGCGTACCGGGCCGGTTCGAGGTGGGATTGTTCCTCGAAGGTCGTGCCGCGGTCGCGGTACGACTGGCCGACGAGGTAGGAGCTGTGCCCGAACCGGCGGACGACGCGAATCTTGCGTTCGATCCAGTCGTCGTTGTCGGCAGAGGTGCCGGGCAGCGCGTAGTGGAAGAGTTGCTGGTCGCCGAGACGGATGTCGACGGTGACAGCGTGGCCTCGCTCTCTGGCCAGCCCGACCAGCTGACTTCCCAGATGCCAGGCGTCGTCATGGTCAAAGCGGTCGAACTGGAGGCGTTCCTCCTGCTCCTGAAGCTCTGGCATCACGGCGTACAGCTCCCTTCCTCGATCGTCACACCGATCTAAGCAGAGAAGGAACCGGCGAGCGGCTTCCCGGTGTGCCGGCGGCACACATTTCCGCTTCGAGCCGCGGCCCTCGACCTGCCGCTTGTGAAGTCTGCCCCCATTACTGGCGTCAGGCCTCACCCCTGCCGCTGGGCGTAAAAACGGGATCGGGTCCTATATTCTCAGCGAGAGCGTCGAATCGAACGCCGTCGACGAAAGCAGCCACCAGGAAGTCGACGATTCCACCGCTGAACTCGGACCACGTGTCACCTCGGCTCTGGTCCACCACGATGCGCCAGGAATCGGGGGAATCCAGTGGGCTCCGCAGCCAGTACACAGAATTTCCGTTGTCTGTTCCCGCAACCGGGACAAGTTCCTCCGGAGCGTACGGGAGCGGCTCGAACTCGGCAAGAAATTCGAGTTTGTCGGCGTTCATCCGTATCTGAGTTCTCAGCTCGGTGAACTCGTAGTCGGACCTTGGTTGATAGACCATCAAGAACCTACCGAATGTTCCGAGTCCATATGTCTCCACCAGCAATTTGTAATCGGCTGGCAGAGCGAATCCGATGGTTGATTCGAACCGTAACCAGTCGGTTTGCACCAACACCGCGTCTGGCGGCGGCGGTATTGCCTTCGTCAGACGTTGCCAGCCACCAAGGAGTCCGCCAGAGCCGCCAGGGACAGGTGCTTCCAAGGAAAACCCCCTGCTCGGGGAAGAGTGGATAGAATCCGCTCTTCTTTCTCGATGTCGATGTCGATGTCGATGTCGATGTCGATGGACCGTTCGTGGCTGCTGGTCGCGCCGGCGCTCGCGATCGCGTGACCGACGTAGGGGCTGTCGGACACCGGGAAGCGTCCCGGACGAGGTCGTGCGCACCCGGCTGTACTCATCCGGTGCTCGACCACGTAAAACCGCCCTGCCTGGCGGTCCGCTCGAGCGCGGTCAGTCCGTCCTCGAAGCCATGTGGAACGAACGTGTAGGGCCGGAAGCCGAAGGGGCGCCCGAGACGCAGCAGCCGGTCCAACGTGATGCGAGAGATCCTAGCCCCGGACAGTCCCAGAGCCGTGACCTCGACGAGGAAGCGGGCCGGGTCGGGCAGCGGCGGCCGGTCGGCGTCGAGCGCCCGGACCGTCCGCTGGTAGAGCGAGTTCGGTGACCGGTCTCCGGCCAGGTCCAGCGAGTGGAGCAGCTGGCCGAGACGATCTCGGTTGCACCGGTCGGTGTCGCGCTTGACGACCTTACGCAACTCGGCGGCCAGCAGAATCGGGTCTTCGGCGGCGCGAGCCGCCGCCAGGTCGTCCAGCAGCGGATCGGGGGAGATGGCGGTGACGATGTCGGCGAACCGGCCGGACGCCAGGATCGAGGAATCGGCGGCGACAAGATCGTGCAGTTGCTTCGCCCACCCCTTGTCATTCGTCGCCCGGCCCAGTCGGGTCGCCCTGCGGTCGAGTTCGGCGGCCAGTTCGTCGTCGCTCGTGGCCCGCAGACACATCGCGAGGACCAGTGTCGCGTTGCCCTCCATGGCGAGATCTCCGCAGCGACGAGCGTATTCGAGGCTCCGCTCCAGGGCGATCATCGCGACGTGGGCCTCGCCATGCACCAGCCGGAGCAAGGCCTGTTGGTAGCGGACCCCGGCCATCCGTCGGCTGTGTTCCGGATCCGGTACCTCGTTGAGGATCTCGATCGCCTCGCGCAGGAACTGGTCAGCCCCGTCCACGTCGGCATCCCGTAACGCGACGATCGCTGTGTTCTGCCGGATGGCGGCCCGCAACAACCGCTGTTCGACGACCGCCTGGCCGTGGAATGTGAGCCGGTGCCGGGCGATGGAGCGTTCGAAGTGAACCCACGCCTGTTCCGCCCGCAGAAGGTCGGCTTTCGCCAGCTTTCCGGCAAGCTCCTCCTTCCCCAGCAGCGCCCAGGCCGCAGCCACCCCGGGGTGCAGCGTGTCCCGCCCGATTCGGGACAGCACCCGCCGGATCTCGGCTCGCATTGTCGCCGCCTCCCCGGTCGCGCCGCGCAGTCGCAGCATCTGGGCCAGGATCAACGCGGCGTTGGGCGGCAACATCAGGGCCTCGCCGAGCCAGTTCCGCACCCGGCGCGGGAGGTCCGTCCCTCCACTGCCCGCAACGCCTGCCCCACCAGCCAGGTCGTACTCCGGCGTCACCACCGGGACCCCGGCTGCGGCGAGCCGATCGAGGAACGACCTCGCTCCCTCCCCCGGCGACGTCGCGGGACGGCAGACCCAGGTCACCCGGGATGGCAGGCCATCCCCGGCGAGCAGGCCCAGGTAGTCCTCGTCCGTCACGAGGTCCTCGCCCGAGAAGCCCAGCACCACCAGGTGCCGGCCACGGCAGGCGGCGGCGAGCTGAGTACGGGTGACAGGGCCCAGCCCCCGTCCCTTGTCCAGCCACAGGTCCACCATGCTGTCCGGCTGGTCCACCGATCCATGGATCTTGTGCAGCGCCGCGCCCGTCGCCGGCCCCTGCTGCCCGCGCAGCACCACCGGGACGGCAAGGCCGAGCTCTTGACCGGCGCGCTCGAGAAGCGTGTCGAAATTGGTGGTGATCACGGTGTGACCGTGCCCGTCGGCCACCAACCGCATGACGGCGCGGTGCACCCCGTTGGGCTCGGCGCCGTTCAGCACGGTAAGCACGTCGAGCCAGCTCCGCCCGGCGAACGCGTCCGCGATCAGCTGGCTGAACGCGGGAAGTGGCACGTCCTCCAGCCGGGCCGTGGCGGCCAGGGCCCGGACATCCGGGGACGTGAGGGCCCGCAGCGCGATCTGCCGGATCTCGTCGAGCACCGCGTCGTTCAGCCCCCACCACGATGGGACGTTGGAGGGAGCGACCGCCGACACGCCACTGCCACAGAGCACGACGCTCGCGTCGGGGGTGGGGCCGGCGATCGCGCCCAGATCCATGTTCATGTCCTCCCCTTATCGTCTCCTTGACGATAATCAAGAACCGCGCTTATCGTCAAGGAGACGATAAGCATTGAGGGCTGCTGGAAGCGGGAGCCCCGAATATACGACCGTGGTCAGATGGCGAGCGGGTTCACCCTTCGTAGACTGTGCGAATGTCCTGGTTGGCGTCCCGGCGATGGCTCGCCTTCGACGCCGTGCTGGCCGTCGGGCTGGTCGTGGTGAGCGTCGAGCAGGGCGACAACAAGGGCTTGCAGTGGTGGCTGTTCACCGTGCCGATGGTGGCCGGTCTGCTGGTTGGCCGCCGGTGGCCGGTGCCTGCCGCGATCCTCGCTGGCGTCGGCGTACTCGGGCACCACCTGCCGTACGCGATGGCCGCCGAGCCGCTCGATCTGGCCGTGCCGCTCAGCCTCTTCACGGTGGCCTACGGTGACCGGCCGCGCCGGACCGTCACCGCCGCGTTCGCCACCGCGCTGTGCGGTGCGCTGGCGTTGAGTGTGCTGCAGCCGGTGCTGCCCACCCGTACGCCGCAGTCGCTCGCGCCGGCCGGTTCGATACCCGTCACGGCCACGGGTCCCATCGCAAAACCGGTGCCCTTCCCGAAAGCCAGCCTCAGCCAGTTGATGGTCGCGGCGCTCTGGCAGAGCGTCGGCGTCCTGCTCGTGCTGGCTCTGGCCTACCTGCTGGGTGCGAACCTGCGCGGCCGCCGGATCCACCTGCACACCCTGGAGCGCCGGGCGGCGGACCTGGAACGCGAGCAACGTCAGCGGATGGCTCTCGCCACCGCTGCCGAACGGGCCAGGATCACCCGTGAGCTGCACGACGTGGTGGCGCACGGGCTGTCGGTCATGGTGGTGCAGGCACAGGGCGGGGCGGCGGCGCTACGCCGGCACCCGGAGCGTGCCGAAGCCGCGCTGCAGCAGGTCATCGCCACCGGCCGGGCCTCGCTCGCGGAGATGCGCCGGTTGCTGGCCGTGGTGCGGCAGGATCCCGTCGAGGAGGCGGAGCTGGCGCCGTCGCCGGGAGTGCGAGCGCTGCCCGACCTGGTTCACCGGGTCCAGGCCGCCGGCTCGCGGATCACGTTCACCATCGAGGGGGATCCGGTGCCGTTGCCGTCCGCGGTGGATCTCTGCGCCTACCGGCTCGTACAGGAGGCACTCACCAACGTGCTCAAGCACGCGGGCGATGGCGCGAGCGCCGCCGTACGGCTGGAGTTCCATCCGGAGAGCCTGGCGATCGAGGTACGGGACGACGGCACCGGTACGCGGACCGGAACCGACGGCAACGGGCTGCGCGGCATCGGTGAACGGGTCACCATGCTCGGCGGCCAGCTGATCGTCGGCCCGCGCGAGCCGGGCGGCTTCCGGGTCTGGGCGCGGCTGCCCCTACGGGAGGATGGGTGAACATCCGCGTGGTAGTCGTCGACGACCAGGTCCTTGTGCGTACCGGATTCCGGATGATCCTCGACGAGACGGACGACATCGACGTGGTCGGCGAGGCGGGTGACGGCACCGCGGCGCTGTCGGTGATCAGCCGCACCAGACCGGACGTCGTCCTCATGGACGTGCAGATGCCCGGGATGGACGGGATCGCCGCCACCGAACGGATCCGTACGCTGTCCCCGTCGCCGAAGGTCATCATCCTGACCACCTTCGACCTCGACGAGTATCTCTTTCGCGGACTGCGCGCCGGCGCGAGCGGGTTCCTACTCAAGGACACCCTCGCCGCCGACCTCGTCGCCGCCGTGCGGGTGGTGGTCTCCGGCGAGGCGGTGACCGCGCCCAGCGCCACCCGCCGGTTGATCGCGCACTACGTGTCCGCGCCCGGACCACGGGCGGCCGGCCACCCGGGCGGCCGGCTCGACGCGCTGACCACCCGCGAACGGGAGGTACTGACCCTCATCGCCCGCGGGCTGTCCAACGCCGAAATCGCACGGGAACTCTGCCTGTCGGAAGGTACCGTGAAGACCCACATCGGCCGGATCCTGAGCAAACTCGGCCTGCGCGACCGGGTACAGGCCGTCATCCTCGGCTACGAGTCCGGCCTGGTCTCACCGTGAACCAGCCGGTGAGGCGGCGAATCAGCCGGTGAGCCGGCGTACCCGCCACAACGCGACCGCACACGACAACCCGGCGAGCACGAGAAAACCACCGAACTCCAACCGCTGAAACGACCAGTACCGGTCGGCCGGCTGGTACGTCACGTCGAAGTGGAGGTTGAGCCCGGCGACGCACGCCTCGATCGGATCCTGCCCGCCGTTGGGGTCCGCCTCCCTCTGCACCGAGGAGGTGGCGCCCAGGCACGGCCGGATGGTCGCGGTGTCGGTTTCGCCGCCGGTGGCGGTCAGCAGTTTCTCGTTCGTGCTGAGCTTCAACGCACCCGGAATGACGTATCCGGTCACGAGCACCGGACCTTCCCGCCTGATCGCGAGCCGGCCGCCGTTGTCCGGAACACCGGCGTCGTACGCGACCGATCTGGTGACCGGTGGCAGGACATGGCCGCGGGCGAGACCCGGGATCAGGATCTGCAGTACGGCCACCGCCAGCAGCGTCACCGCCATCGCCCGCACGGTACGGCGTACCACCAGGCCGATGGTGACAGCGAGGGCGAACGCGAACGCCGCGTAGCCCAACGGAACGATGTTGCGGGTGGCGAAGCTCAGCTCACCGAACCGGCTGCCCAGCACCGCGTCGTACCGGCTGGCGGCCCAGGTGAGCAACCCGCTCACCGCCCCGGTGACCAGTACGGCGGCCGAGCCGACCATCGCCAGTTTGACCGCGAGCCAGCGCCGCCGGGTCACGCTCTGGTTCCAGACGAGCCGGTGGGTGTGGTTCTCGAATTCGCGCGTGACAAGCGGCGTACCCCAGAACAGGCCGACCAGCAGAGGCAGAACCATCAGCAGGATCGCCGGCATCGTCACGAGTTCGCCATACTCGTTGGCGAACGTGTTCCTGGCCAGGGTGACGTCGCAGCCGTCGGCCGCCACGCAACCGGCGACGTCGGTGTCGTACACGTGCCGCATCCGGAACCCGAGATACAGCAGGAACGCGGCCACGACCGCCAGCACGGCGAGCCCTACGAGGAATTGGCCCCGGAACTGCCGCCAGGTGAGCCAGGTCATCGCTGGACCCCCGTCATGTAGGCGAGCACCATGTCCTCGAGGTTGATGCGCTCGGCGTGCGGGAGGAACGCCGGCCCGGTACGCCGGACGACGAGCGTGCTCTGCCCGCCCTTGTGCTCGGCATGAACCACCTCGGCACCCGACGGCAGCCGGTCGAGATCCTCACGGCCGACCACCACCCGGAAATGCTCGTCCACAAGGTCGTCGACGGCGCCGGACAGGCGTACCCGGGAAGCGGAGAGCAGCACCAGGTGATCGCAGACCCGTTCCACGTCGCCGAGCAGGTGGGAGGAGAGCACGACAGTGACCGCCAGTTCGCTGACGAACTCCATGAGGTTCTGCAGGAACTGCCACCGGGCCAACGGGTCCAGCGCCGCCACCGGTTCATCGAAGATGAGCAGCTCCGGCCGCTTGGCCACGGCGATGGTCAGGGCAAGCTGGGCCCGCTGGCCGCCGGAGAGCCGACCCGCCCGCTGCGCCAGGTCCAGGCCGATCTGCTGTACCCGGCGGCGGGCCAGCTTGTCGTCCCACCCGGGATTCAACCGGGCGCCGAGCCGCAGGTGCTCCGCGACGGTCAGCCCCGGGTACAGGGGCGTATCCTGGGCCACGAAACCGACCCTGGCCAGCTGAGCGGCCCTCGTACCGGGACGCTCGCCGAGCACTTCGATGCTGCCGGCCGAGGGTTCGATCAGCCCGCAGCTGAGCCCGAGCAACGTCGACTTGCCGGCACCGTTGGGGCCGACGAGTCCCACCACCCGGCCGGCCGGGATGTCCAGGTCAGCGTCGGTGAGTCCGGGCCGCCGCCCGTATATCTTGGTGAGCCGCCTGGCCCGCAACACGGATGTCATGCTGATCAGGCTCGTCGCCCGGCCGCTCCGTCGCGTCTGCGTACGGTCTGATCCAGCGCCGCACACTACGACCGCGGTCGTACCTCTCCAACGGGCCGCAGGCCCCGCGGATGTCCAGATTCAGTTGGCGGGTTCGATGGATCTTCCGTTCTTCTTTGATGATCGTCGGTTCGAGGGCTTGTCGGGTGGTGTTGGCTCGCCGGGGCGGGCCTGCTGGACGGCGTGCCGCAGCGCGGTGACGAAGGCTGTGGTGGCGGGGGGATCCGGTGGGTCGCCATAGGTGGCGAGGTAGACGCGTCGGCGAAAGTCGGGCAGCGGGGTGGCTTCGATTCCGGGTGCCCGGTGCGTGCGTAACGTCAGACCGGGCATGGTGGTTACGCCCATGCCAGCGGCGACGAGGGCCTGTTCGACGATCACGTCGTCGCTGGTGTAGACGACGCGCGGGGTGAAGCCGGCCCGCTCGCACGCGTCGACGAACTCGCGGCGGCAGTTCTCGCAGCCGGCGATCCAGGCCGAGTCGCGATGGTCCCGCAGCGTCTGTCCGGGTTGCAGGCTGAGCAGGTGCATCGGGTCGTCGAACAGGTGCGCGGTACGGACGTCGTCCGGTGTGGTGTCGTCGTAGCGGAAGATGAGGGCGGCGTCGACCTGCCCGTCGCGCAGCAGGTTCAGTGCCACCTGCGGGTGGGCGTCGACCAGGTGCAGTTCGATGCCGGGGTGGTCGCGGCGCAGGGTGGCGGCGGCGTGCGGCACCAGGGCGGCGAGCGCGGACTGGAAGCCGGCGACCCGGACCCGGCCGGTTCGCAGGCCCACCATCGCGGACAGTTCTGCGGCAGCGGTGTCGACCCGTCCGACGATCTCCGCGGCGCGGCGGGCCAGGTGCTCACCCTCCGGCGTGAGTCGGATGCCCCGGCCGACGCGCTGGATGAGCCGGGCGCCGGTCTCGGCTTCCAGCCGGGCCAGATGGTGGCTGACCGCTGGCTGGGAGTACTTCAGGTGCTTGGCGGCCTTGGTGACCGAGCCGTGCGCGGCGACAGCCGCGAGGATACGTAGCCGCACGATGTCCAGCATTCATCCATGATAGTTATGAGTAGCCGCAAAAGTTGGCATTGGACGAATGAGTCTTGCTCGGTGGACGCTGAACGGGACCACGCAGTTCGCGAACGAGGAGGACGACGACATGGCGGGCACGGTTCTCCAGCACGTGATCACGCCCCCGGGCGGCGGCTCCGTCGCCGGCTCCACCGACGATCTCGTCGCCGGGGTGCGCCAAGCGATCGGCACGCGGGCCGGCTGGGCGCGGACCGCGGAACTCGTCGCCGGTCAGCTCCGCGCGTACCTGCCCGACCCCGACCTCCTGACCCCCGAGCAGCAACTCGGTCACCCCGACCGACCCGCCGGTCACGTCCTGCACGCCGAGCCGGACGGCACCTTCTCCATCCTCGGCCTGGTCTGGCGACCCGGTCAGAGCACCAGGATTCACGACCACATCACCTGGTGCGTCGTGGGCGTCCTGCAGGGCGTCGAGCACGAGGACCTCTATGACGTCGATCTCAACCTCATCGGCACCCGGGAGAACCACGTGGGCGAAGTCAGCGGCTTCGCTCCACCGGGTGACATCCACCGGATTCGCAACACCGGCACCCGCACCGCCATCAGCCTGCACATCTACGGCACCGACATCACCCGGATCGGATCCAGCGCCCGCCGCTACTACAACTGACCCGAAAGCCGCCCGCCGGTCCTGGAACTCAGCACACTTGCGGTGTCGAGAATCTGGCGCTGGCCGCGTCCCCGGAACAACCTCGGCCATGACAGGCCGTGTGACGAAACAGGAGAACCACCATGATCAAGCGGATGGACAACGTCCTCATCGTTGTCGACGACCTTGCGGCTGCCATCGCGTTCTTCGTCGAACTCGGTATGGAACTGGAGGGCGAGACGGCAGTCGAGGGTGAATCGGTTGACCGGCTCGTCGGGCTGGCCGGCGTCCGAGCGGACATCGCCGTCGTACGGACCCCGGACGGCCATGGCCGGGTCGAGCTGACGAAGTTCCACACGCCGAAGGCGATCAGCGCCGAGCCGAAGGACGCACCGGCGAACACGCTGGGCATACGGCGCATCATGTTCGCCGTCGACGACATCGAGGACGTCGTTGCCCGGCTGCGCACCCACGGCGCCGAACTCGTCGGCGAGCTGGTCCAGTACGAGAACAGCTATCGGCTCTGCAACGTCCGTGGCCCGGAGGGCATCATCGTCGCCCTGGCCGAGCAGCTCGGCTAACGGTCCGTCCGGACAACAGACGACAGGAGGGATGACCGCGCAACCACCCGCGTCCTCACCATTGCCCTCCCCTCGGGTGAGCCAGCCACGTTCTTCGCGCGAAGCGGCCTGGCCGGTGCCCTATGCGACGCCGCCGAGGCGAACAAAGCCGACCGGCTGGACCTCTAGACGAGTAGTTCCGAATGGATCAGTGGTCGTAGGCGATCAGTGACCGGGTGACGGGTGCGCCGGTCTTGTTGTTGTGCCAGATCGCGGCGGCCATGGCCAGCAGGCGTTGGGCGACTCGGACCGCGACGCCCTCGAAGGTCCGTCCGCCGTGTTCTTCCAGGTCGAGTTGGCCTTTGAGGGTGTCGTTGACCGACTCGATGAGTTGGCGGACCTTCTTGAGCATCGGTTCGCCGTAGTGGGCCTTCTCCCGCTTGCGGGACGGTCGCAGCAGCTCGATGCCCTGGGCAGCGAGTTGCCGCTCGAACGGTTTGGAGGCGAAGCCCTTGTCCGAGATGAGCAGGATGCCGTCGTGTTCGGCGATCACCCCGGCGTCGGCTTCCAGCATCGCGGCCAGTACCTCGCGTTCGCCGATCTTGGGGTTCGCCA
>NZ_JADPUN010000280.1 GCF_015690345.1 Plantactinospora alkalitolerans
ACGTACAGGTTCTCCTTCCGACTCCGCCTACCGGGTTAGCTGACGGATTCGGGCGGGAAGGCCGCCCTACCGCGGGCCGTGGCTCGCGGATTCACCCCAGATAACTATGGGTCCCCGGTTCGTTACTTAACGACTCGACGGGTCTGCTCCGGTGTCACCCGATGGCAACGGCAGGGCCGGACCAGACTCGCCGAGATTACTGGCCCGGTTCGGTCAATGCCAACCCCTCTCAGCAGCGGAAACAGTGATTGGCGGCGTGATTTCGCCCGATCTCTCCACGCCCCGGCGCCCCGACGGGCCGTACGGATAAAGCGGCATGATCATGTCTGCGTACGGTATGACGGAAATGAGCGGGTTAGCCCGGTGGTCCGCCCGTGGGACGAGGACTCCAGGAGGCTCCTTCCGATGACAACGGTGCACGAAGCGACCTACGACCTGCTCCGTTCCCTCGGCCTGACCACCGTGTTCGGCAACCCCGGGTCAACCGAGGAGCCATTCCTGAAGAACTTTCCGGCCGACTTCACCTACGTACTGGCCCTCCAGGAGGCCTCCGCGGTCGCGATGGCGGACGGCTACGCCCAGGCGAGCGGAAGGCCCGTACACGTCAACCTGCACACCGCACCCGGCACCGGAAATGGAATGGGCAGCCTCGTCACCGCCTGGCACAACAGGACACCGATGATCATCAGCGCTGGTCAGCAGACGCGGACGATGGCTTTGTTCGAACCGATGCTGACGAATGTGCGCCCGACCCAGTTACCCGAGCCGTACGTCAAATGGAGCCATGAACCACTGCGTGCCCAGGACATTCCGGAGGCGTTCATGCGGGCGTACGCCACCGCCGTGCAGGCGCCGGCCGGCCCGGTCTACCTGTCGCTGCCGCTCGACGACTGGGACGAACCGGCTTCCGGCCCCCCGGTGGTACGCCGGGTGAGCACCAGGGTCGCACCCGATCCGGAGGTACTGGCCCAGTTCGCCGAGATCCTCGCGCAAAGCCGGAACCCGATGCTGGTGATCGGCTCCGGCATCGACCGCAGCGGCGGCTGGGCCGAGGCCGTCGCCCTGGCCGAGCGGCTGAGGGCGCCGGTCTGGCAGCCGCCGTTCGCGGACCGCATCGGCTTTCCACAGGACCACCCGCAGTTCCAGGGCCTGCTCCCGCCGGCCATCGGGCCGCTCGCCGAGAAACTGGCCGGCCACGACACGGTGCTGGTGATCGGGGCACCGGTGTTCCGCTACTACCCGTACGTCCCGGGTGCCCAGGGCTACCTCCCCGGGGGCACCCGGCTGCTGCACATCACCGACGATCCCGCCGAGGCGGCCCGGGCACCGGTCGGGGACAGCCTGGTCGGGGACGTCACGCTCGCCTGCGCCGCGCTGGCCGCGCAGCTGCCTCCGATGGACCGGCCGATGCCGCCGGCCCGGCCCGGCCCGCCGGCCACCGAGCCCGGCGTCCCGCTCGCCCCGGAGGCGCTCTTCGCCGCTCTCGCCGACGAGTGGCCGACGGACGGCATCGTCGTACCGGAGTCCCCGTCCAACCTCAGCGCGCTGCACCGGCAACTGACCATCACCCGGCCCGCGTCGTACTTCAAGATGTCCAGCGGCGGTCTGGGCTTCGCCCTGCCGGCGGCGGTCGGCATCGCGCTGGCCGAGCGGGACACCGGGCGGCACCGGCCGGTGATCGGGGTGATCGGGGACGGTTCGTTCCAGTACTCCCCGCAGGCGCTCTGGACGGCGGCCCAACAACGGCTGCCGGTGGTGTTCGTGGTGCCGGTCAACCGGGAGTACGGCGTCCTGAAGGCCTTTGCCGAGTTGGAGCGCGCGCCGGGGGTGCCCGGCCTGGAACTGCCGGGGCTCGACATCCCCGGCATTGCCCGCGGCTACGGCTGCACGGCCGACCAGGTGGGGACGGTCGACGAGTTCCGGGCAGCCTTCCGGACCGCGCTCGGCACGGACGGCCCGACCGTACTGGCCGTGCCGATCACCCGGGACGTCGCACCGCTGCTCTGAACCCGCCCCGCGCCGCGCCGGGTACCGGCCCGCCGCGCCGAACCCGGCCTTCCTCGCCTTCCACCGCCGGGCAGCGGCGCCCACGACGAGCCGCCGCCCGGCGGCGCGTTCAGTTCGCCATCACCCGTCCGTGCAGCGCGGTGACCACCGTCCGGGCGGAGACGAACGAGCCGTGCTGCCAGGCCGTCTCGTGGCTGAGCCAGTCCCCGGCGAAGTAGACCCGGCCAGCCGGCCGGAGCAGCAGGTTGTATCCGGCGGTGCCGTGTGGCGGAGAGGTCCAGGCCCCCTCCAGGTAGCGGGTGCGGTCCCAGGCGTGCGAGTACGAGGTCGCCAGCTCGGTGCGGTACTTGGCGCCGTGGATCTTCACTCCCTGGGCGACCGCCCGCTCCTGCCGCTGGGCCGGGGTCAGGGCGCTGTACGCCCGCGCGTTCGCCCCGGTGTTGTAGTAGCCGACGATCAGCCCGCGCCGGCCGTGGAAGCCGGACGACGGGTACCAGATGTGCGACAGGTCGAGATCGGTCTCCGTGATCCCCCCGTAGATGCGCTGGTCCAACTCCCACCAGCGGCTGCGGTACTCCAGCCCGATCTTCCCGGAGGCAGTGGTCGGGAAGCTGGCGAGCGCGGCGGTCACGTCGGTGCCGAGGTTGTGCGGCACCCGGGCCATCAGGTGCGGCGGCATCGTCGCCACGCAGAAGTCCGCCTCGACCATCCGGTCCCGGCCACCCTGCCGATACGTCACCTCGACCTTGCCACCCCGGTCCGTCACCCCGGTCACCTCGGCGCCGAGCCGGATGCGACGCGTGCCGACGGCCTTGCCCAGCGCCCTGGGGATCTGGTCCATCCCGCCGACCGGCTGGAACATCAGCATCGCCTGGTCGTAGCCGAGCTCGAAGGAGAAGTACCGGCCGACGTTGCTGGCGAAGACGTCGGCCAGCGGCGGTGGGGCACCCAACGGAACGCCCTCGTCGTTCCCCGCACCCGGATACTCGAAGTACCCTCGCCGACCGGTGCCCGTGTACGCCCAGCCGTTGGCGCGACCACCGATCGCGCCGTAGCTCTGGAGGAACGACAGCAGCCGCTGCTTGTCCTCGCCGCTGAGCCGGTCGTCCAGCGCGCCCTGGTCGGTCGCCTTCGCCAGCAGCTCGGAGACGTAGCCGTACACGTCGGCCTTGGCGGTGCGGTAGCGTACCGGGGCC
Source organism: Plantactinospora alkalitolerans (assembly GCF_015690345.1). Taxonomy (GTDB): domain Bacteria; phylum Actinomycetota; class Actinomycetes; order Mycobacteriales; family Micromonosporaceae; genus Plantactinospora; species Plantactinospora alkalitolerans. The sequence continues at coordinate 3,204 of NZ_JADPUN010000280.1, forward strand.
GTCATGCCGGCCGACTCGTTGTAGATCCACGCGTCCGCGTTGGCGTTCGTGAAAACCTCCACCGGCACGCCCAGTTCGCGGCAGTAGTCCATGGTGACCATCCACTGCGCTATCCGGCCCGGCCCGGCGTTGAGGTAGACGCCGTCGGAGAACTTCGCCCGCTGGGTGTGACCGTCGAGATCGGTCTCCACCGATCCGCCCCGGATGGTCAGGTTCCGGCCGCCGGCCCGGCTTCGCGCCTCCAGCACGGTGCAGTCGTACCCCGCCTTGCCGAGCTCGTACGCGACCGCGAGGCCGGCGACGCCGCCACCGAGGACCACGACCCGGGCTCCTGACCGGCCGGTCAGGTGGAAGTCCGACCGGGTCGGCGCGCGGAAGGCCGGTACCAGCGAGGCGGCGGCGCTCGGAGCGAGCCCCAGGGCGCCCATCGTGGCGAGCATCGCGCCCGCCCCGCCGCTGACCCCGACCGCGCGCAGAAAACCCCGACGACTCACCGCGGACTGCTCATGATCGTTCATGCCGCCTCCTCGCAACGCCCGTCGCCGGCATGACCGCGGAGACCGAGTTTCCTGATTCGCCCGTTCACGCCGCCCCCGGTGTGAAGATCCATGGGACGCCGAGTCTGTAAGGGGTGTGTTTCGACAATGAATCAGAGAAGGTTGCCGATTTGTTTCGCGCCGTCACCCGCCCCGGCGGTCGATCGTCTGTCTCACCGCCTCCTCTGACCCGGCGGTCAGTCGCCGAGCCGGACGAGCATCTTGCCGGTGTTGGCGCCTCGAAGCATGCCCAGGAAGGCGGCGGGCGCCTGCTCGATGCCCTCCAACACGGTCGTCTCAGCGCAGAGCGTGCCGTCGGTCAGCCAGCCGGCAGCCAGCGCGATGTACTCGGTGAGCCGCTCGAGGTGGTCGGTCACGAGCATCCCCCGCAGGGTGAGCCGCTTACCCACGGCCAGCGAGAGGTTGGCCGGACCGGGCACCGGCGCGGTGGCGTTGTAGGTGCTGATCGCGCCGACCAGCGCGACCCGGCCACCCACGTGCAGGGCGCCGAGGGCGGCCGCGAGATGGTCGCCGCCGACGTTGTCCAGGTAGACATCGATGCCACCGGGCGCGACCGCCGCCAACTGGCTCGCGACCGAGCCGGCCCGATAGTCGATCCCCGCGTCGAACCCGAAGTCATCGACCAGGCGGCGCGCCTTCTCCGGCCCCCCGGCCGAACCGATCACCCTGCTGGCACCCAACTTGCGGGCGAGTTGCCCGGCGACGGTGCCGACCGCACCCGCAGCCGCCGAGACGAAGACGACGTCGCCAGGACGTACCGGGGCGGTGTCGGTGAGTGCGACGTACGCGGTCAGGCCGGGCGTGCCGAGCACCCCCAGGTACGCCTCGGCGGGCGCGATCGTCGTGTCGACGACGGTCGCGTCCGCACCGTCCAGTACGGCGTACTCGCGCCAGCCGAGGAAGTGGGAGACGGTCGCCCCGACCGAGATGCCCTCCACCTGGGACGAGACGACCTCGCCGATCGCCCCGCCCTCCAGCACGGCGCCGAGCCGGAACGGCGAGATGTACGACTTCCGGTCGTCCATCCGGCCCCGCATGTACGGGTCGACCGACATCCAGGTGTTCCGGACCAGGATCTGGTTGTGTCGCAACGCCGGCACCGTGCTGCGGACCAGTTCGAAGTTCTCCGGACCGGGCTCGCCGGTTGGGCGGGCGGCGAGCCGGATCTCCCGGCCGATGGGCCCGCCCTCCTCGCCGGAGGACGGGGGCACCGGGGCTTGCGGCTTGGTGGTCGAGTCACTGAACATCGTCGTTCCTTCCTTAACCTTTGATTCGGTGCTTCGCGGCGCGAACCGTGGTCGTGGCCGTACGACTCGTGCCCACGCCGCCATGACCGGCCCGTCGCCCACGAATGGTTCCGGCCCTCGCCTCGATGTCCGGACGTCCAGCCGGGGCCACGCTACTCCGCCGTGTTGGATCAGACCGGAGCCGCCAGATCGGCGCGGTACGGTGCAGTCATGTCCGGTGCCGCCCTCGACGCCCTCACCTCGGCCGGAATCCCGCACCGGGTGATCCGGCACGGCCCGGTGCGCAGCGTGGCCGAGGCCGCCGAGGTGATCGGGGTCGCGGTCCCGGACGTCGTGAAGACCATCGTCGTACGCCGGGGCGCGCAGGACTTTGTCTTCGTCCTGGTACCCGGCGACCGGGTCATCTCCTGGCCGAAACTGCGCGCGGTGCTCGGCGTCAACCGGCTATCCCTGCCCGGCGCCGACGAGGCCAAGGCGGCCACCGGCTACGAGCGCGGCACGATCACCCCGTTCGGCGCCCACACGGTCTGGCCGGTGGTGGCCGACGAACGGATCCGTGGCCGGACCATCACACTCGGCACCGGCGAGCACGGCGCCGCCGTCGCACTCGACGCCGACGAGGCGCTGGCCGCACTTCCCAGCACCGTCGCCGACGTCACCGACGCCGAGCCGCCCGTACGCCGGCATCCCGGTTAACAAGGGGCCCTTCTGCCACAGAAAACGATAAGAAGGGGCCCTTCCTTACCCGTCAGCCGCGCTCGATGAGGTGGCCTACCTTGTCGGGGCCGAACATCGCCGCGCCGGAGCCGTCGCGGCGGGGGTCGATCTCGGGCAGCGACATCGGCTCGCCGCGCTTGCTGATGCCCACCGGGCGCGGACCGACCCAGGCGACGACCAGCCGGGACTCGCCCTTGAGGAAGCGCTGCGCCCGGACTCCGCCGGTCGCCCGGCCCTTCGCCGGATAGAGGGCGAACGGGGTGACCTTCACCCCGCTGCCGCTGGAGGTGACCACCATCGGCTCGCCGTGCTCGTCCTCGTCGGTGCGGACCGCGCCGAAGAAGACCACCTCGGCGTCGGCACCGAGGTTGATGCCGGCCATGCCGCCGCCCTTGGCGCCCTGCGGCCGGACGAGTTTGGCCGGGAACCGGAGCAGCGAGGCGTCCGAGGTGACGAAGACCAGCGTCTCCGCGCCGTCGGTGAGCCAGGTGGCACCGATCACCTCGTCGTCCTCGCGCAGGCCGATCACCTCGAACTCGTCCGACCGGACCGGCCAGTCGGGGGCGCAGACCTTGACCACGCCCTGGCGGGTACCGAGGGCCAGGCCGGGCGAGCCGGCGTCACGGTCACCGAGCGGTGCCAGGCCGACCACCGTCTCCCCCGGCTCCAGCGGCACGAGTTCCGAGGTGGACATGCCGCCGCTGAGCGACACCGTGCCGGCCTGCTCCGGCAGCACCGGGAGCGGGAGTACGTCGGTCTTGAACGCCCGCCCCGTGCTGGTCACCAGAAGCACCTGACCGCGTGCGGTGGTGTGTACGACCGCGCGTACCGCGTCGTGCTTGGTCCGGCCGTTGCGGCGGCGCCCCTCGGAACTCTCCTCGGACTCGGCGGCGGTCCGGGCGACCAGTCCGGTCGCGGAGAGGATCACCTGGCACGGATCGTCGGCGACCTCCAGCGGACCGGCCGGTACGGAGGCGGCCAGCACCTCCTTGAGGTCACCGTCGATCAGGGTGGTACGCCGCTTCGCCGCGAAGTCCTTGACCACGGCCGCCAACTCGTCGGAGACCACCTTGCGGAGCACGGCGTCGTCGTCCAGGATCGCCGACAGGGCGGAGATCTCGTCCCGCAGCCGTTCCCGCTCGACCTCCAACTCGATCCGGTCGAACTTGGTGAGCCGGCGCAGCGGGGTGTCCAGGATGTAGCCGGCCTGGATCTCGGAGAGCCCGAACTGGGTCATCAGGCCCTCCTTGGCTGCCTGGGCGTTCTCGCTGCCCCGGATCAGCCGGACGACCTCGTCGATGTCGAGCAGCGCCATCAGCAGGCCGTCGACCAGGTGCAGCCGGTCCCGCCGCTTCTGCCGCCGGAACGTGCTGCGCCGGGTCACCACCTCGTACCGGTGGGCCAGGAAGACTTCGAGCAGGCGCTTGAGCCCGAGGGTCTGCGGCTGCCCGTCCACCAGGACGAGGTTGTTGACCCCGAACGACTGCTCCAGCGGCGTGAGCCGGTAGAGGTCGGCCAGCAGTGCCTGCGGGTTGACCCCGACCTTGCACTCGATGACCAGGCGGGTGCCGTTCTCCCGGTCGGTGAGGTCCTTGACGTCGGCGATGCCCTGCAACCGGGCCGCCTGCCGCTGCCCCTTGCGCGGGCCGGACGTGATCATCTTACCGCGCACCTCGTCGGTGATCGCCTCGATGATCTTCTCGGCGCCCACCCCGTACGGCAGTTCGACCACCGTGATCGCCTGCCGGCCCCGGCTGCCCTCCAGCGGTCCGGTCTCGACCCGGGCCCGCATCCGCACCACACCCCGGCCGGTCTCGTACGCCTTGCGCACCTCGTCCAGGCCGAGCAGCATTCCGCCGGTCGGCAGGTCCGGGCCGGGAACGAACTCCATCAGCCGGTCCAGGGACGCGTCCGGGTGGTCGATCAGCCAGCGGGCCGCCGCGACGACCTCACCGAGGTTGTGCGGGATCATGTTCGTGGCCATCCCGACCGCGATCCCCGAGGTGCCGTTGACCAGCAGGTTCGGGAACGCCGCCGGCAGCACCGCCGGCTCGGTCAGCGAGCCGTCGTAGTTCGGCCGGAAGTCGACGGTGCCCTCGCCGAGCTCGCCGACCAGCAGCATCGCCTCCCGCGACATCCGCGCTTCCGTGTAACGCGCCGCGGCCGGTCCATCGTCCGGGGATCCAAAATTTCCATGCCCGTCGATGAGTGGGGCGTTGAGCGAGAAGTCCTGCGCCAACCGGACCATGGCGTCGTAAATCGCGGTATCGCCGTGTGGATGGTACTTTCCCATCACATCCCCGACAACTCGGGCAGACTTCACGTGGGCCCGGTCCGGCCGGTAGCCCTGCTCGCTCATCGAGAACAGGATGCGCCGGTGCACCGGCTTCAGCCCGTCCCGGGCGTCCGGCAGGGCCCGCGAGTGGATCACCGAGAAGGCGTACTCCAGGTAGGAGTCCTCGACCTCGGTGGCCAGTGGGTTGTCGAGGATCCGTGCCCCCGCCTGGTCGAAGGCGGACAGGTCGACCTTCGGTCCCTTGCCCGTGCGGCGTGCCATGACTTCGCGCTCTCTTCCGTCGCTCGGCCGGTACGCCCGGCCGCTGTCGTTCGAACCCTGCCCGCTGGGCGACGCCTCAGGCGTCGATCGCGTCCTGGTCGACCCGGTTCGCCGACTCGATGAGCCAGTTCCTCCGGGGCTCGACCCGCTCACCCATCAGCAGTTCGAGGACTTCCTCGGCCGCCTCGGCGTCGTCCATGGTGATCCGCCGGACCGAACGGCTGGCCGGGTTCATCGTGGTGTCCCAGAGTTCGTCGGCGTCCATCTCGCCGAGCCCCTTGAACCGGGGAATCGGGGTGACGACCTGCTTGCGGGCCTTCTCCAGCCGGCCCACGGTGCTGACCATCTCCGCCTGGGTGTAGGTGTAGAAGGTCTCCGGGTTCCGGCCCCTGGTGCTGACCTTGTGCAGTGGAGGCACCGCCGCGTACAACCGGCCGGCCTCGATCACCGGCCGCATGTACTTCGCGAACAGTGTGATCAGCAGGGTACGGATGTGCGAGCCGTCGACGTCCGCGTCCGCCATGATCAGGATGCGCCCGTACCGCAACGACGCGGGATCGAAGGTACGTCCCGAGCCGGCGCCGAGCACCTGGATGATCGCCGAGCACTCCGCGTTGTCCAGCACCTGTTGCAGGCTGGCCTTCTGGACGTTGAGGATCTTTCCCCGGATGGGCAGCAGCGCCTGGTACTCCGAGGAGCGGGCCATCCGGGCGGTACCCAGGGCGCTGTCTCCCTCGACGATGAACAACTCGCTCCGCTCGACCCCGGTGGAGCGGCAGTCCACCAGCTTCGGCGGCATCGACGCGCCCTCCAGCGCGGTCTTCCGCCGGGCGGCGTCCTTCTGCTGCTTCTGGGTGAGCCGGACCCGGGCCGCGTCGACGATCTTCTGCAGCACCGTACGAGCCTCGGCCTTGGTCTTCCGATCCTCCAGCCAGGCCCGGATGTGCTGCTCGACGACCGCCTGGACGACCTTGGTCACCGGAGCGGTGGAGAGTTCGTCCTTGGTCTGCGAGGTGAACTGCGGCTCGGGAATCCGCACGTGCACGACCGCGGTGATGCCCTCCAGGATGTCGTCGAGGACCGGCGGATCCTCCTTCGGCTTGAGCAGGCCGCGGGCGTTGCGGATGGCGTCGACCAGGGCCCGTACGGCGCCGCGCTCGAAGCCCTTGCGGTGGGTGCCGCCGTGCACGTTCCGGATCGTGTTGGTGAAGCACTCGACGGTCCGGTCGTAGCCGGTGCCCCAGCGGAACGCGACCTCGACCTCGGCCCGGCGCTCGACGTTGCTCTGCATCACCCCGTTGGCGTCGGCGGCGTTCTCCCGGTAGGTGCCCGTCCCGGTGATCAGCAGCGTGCCGGAGACCGGCTTGTCCGCCGACGGGGCCAGGAAGTCCACCATGTCGGTGAGGCCGTTCGGGAAGTGGAACGTCTCCGCGCTGATCGCACCGCCGGTGGCGTCCCGCAGCACGTACGTCACGCCGGGCACCAGGAACGCGGTGTGCCGCAACTTCGCCCGGACGGCCTCGACGTCGAGCCCGGCACCCGTCTCGAAGTAGCGGGCGTCGTACCAGTAGCGGATGGAGGTGCCGGTGGACTCGCCACGCTTCAACTTGCCGAGCAGCCGCAGCCCCGGGCGCGCGGTGAAGGCCGCACCCGGACCCGAGGCGTCGAAGACCCCGGGGACGCCGTGCTGGAACGACATCTGGTGGATCTGCCCGCCGCGCCGGACGGTCACGTCGAACCGCCGGGACAGGGCGTTGACCGCCGAGGCGCCCACGCCGTGCAGGCCGCCGGAGGTCTTGTAGCCGGAGCCACCGAACTTGCCACCCGCGTGCAGCCGGGTGAGGACCAGCTCGACACCGGAGAGCCCGGACTTGGCGTGCACGTCCGTCGGGATGCCCCGACCGTCGTCGTCGACCTGCACCGACCCGTCGGCGTGCAGCGTCACCTCGACCCGGGTCGCGTGACCGGCGACACCCTCGTCCGTGGAATTGTCCACGATCTCGTTGAAGAGGTGACCCACACCACGGCTGTCGGTCGACCCGATGTACATACCGGGCCGCTTCCGGACCGCGTCCAGACCCTCGAGATGGGTGAGGTCGTCGGCTCCGTACAGGATTTCAGGCTGTGCAGTCAACGAGGTGAACTCCCAGAATTGCCGGTATGCACCGGTGGTCGGGCACTGGCCGTCGGGCCGGGCCCCACGCCGGTAGCGAGCGTACCCACTCCGCCGGTCGGGGCTGCGGACCGTCCGGCCCGATCGGGCGGCGTGGCGAGGAACATCACCCGATTGTCGCCGCCGGGTACGACAGGACCGACCGGTGGGGCTGCCGGGACGGGTGTGACTCCCGGTGCCGGGCGGGACCGCTGGTACGGCAGCATCATGACCATGTCGAGGAAACCAGCGTCGGCGCCCCGGCTACCGGCCGGCACCCAGGTGGTGCTCCGGCAGACCGCCGCCGACACCGAGGGCGTACGGGTGCAACGCGGCGCCACCGGCCGGGTCGTCGGGTACGACGAGACGGACGACGACTACCTGGTCCAGCTCGCCGACGGCCGGCGGTTACGGAGTACCCGCGGACAGCTCGCGCTGCGCAAGGCACACCAGCAGACCGCGGCGGTCGGTACCGGCCCGCCGGCCGTGGACGGAACGGATCTGCTCGCCCGGCACACCGTCTACGCCGCTGTCGTCGGCTCCCGCGCCTTCGGCCTGGACACCGAGGGATCCGACACCGACATCCGAGGCGTCTACGTCGCGCCCACACCGGCGTTCTGGTCGCTGACCAAGCCGCCGAGCCACCTGGAGGGACCGGGGCCGGACCAGTTCTCCTGGGAGGTCGAGCGCTTCTGCGAGCTGGCGCTGAAGGCCAATCCGAACCTGCTGGAGGTGCTGCACTCGGGCATCGTGCTCACCCTCACCCCGATCGGTGAGGAACTCCTCGCGCTGCGGCCCGCCTTCCTCTCCCAACTGGCCTACCAGACCTACTCCGGCTACGTACTCAGCCAGTTCAAGAAGATCGAAGCCGACCTGCGGCAGTACGGCCAACCCCGGTGGAAGCACGTGATGCACCTGCTCCGGCTGCTCCTCTCGGCGGGCGACCTGCTCCGGCACGGCCGGCTGACCCTCGACGTCGGCGCGCACCGCGACCGGCTGCTGGCCGTACGCCGGGGCGAGGTCGCCTGGTCGGCGGTGGAGAGCTGGCGGCTGGCCCTGCACGCCGAACTGGACGAGGCGATCAGCCGTACCCCGCTGCCCGCCGCGCCCGACACGGCCCGGGTCGACGCCTGGCTCCAATCGGTACGCGCCCGTGGTCTGCCGGCGGGAGCCCGGTCCTGACCGGGCTCCCGCCGGCGACTCCTCCGCCGGTCCCGCCCGGTTACCCGGCGTCGCCGCCGGCCGGAATCAGGTCCCGCACCCGGTACTCCTCGACGAGGCGGTCCATCACCGCGTCCAGCCGGGTGTCGATCCGCCGCCGGGCCGGGTCGGCGTCGTGCCAGTCCACGATCTCGCGCGCGCCGTGCGCGAACGGCACGGTCGCCACGTAGTCGGGTACCAGGCCGCGCAGCTTGGTGTTGTCGAACACCATCGAGTGCGCCTTGTCGCCGAGCAGCGCGGCACCCCAGTTGGGGTCGGCCGCCGCGATGGCGTCCGACGGCACGTGCACGATCCGGGCCGGCACCCCCGCCGCCGCGGCCAGCGTCTCGGCGATCTGGTTCCAGGTCAGCGCCTCGTCGGAGGTGATGTGGAAGACGTCGCCGACCGCGGCCGGGTTGCCGAGCAGTGGGACCAGGCCCTTCGCGAAGTCCGTGTGATGGGTGAGGGTCCACAGTGACGTGCCGTCTCCGTGCACGACGATCTCCCGGCCCCGCCGCATCCGGTCCAGCACCGTCCAGCCACCGTCGAACGGCACCAGGGTGCGGTCGTACGTGTGTGACGGTCGGATGATCGTGGCCGGGAACCCCTCGTCCCGGTACGCCCGGACGAGTAGGTCCTCACAGGCGATCTTGTCCCGGGAGTACTGCCAGAAGGGGTTGCGCAGCGGCGTCGACTCCACGACCGGCAGCCGGGCGGGCGGCGTCTGGTAGGCCGACGCCGAGCTGATGAAGACGTACTGGCCGGTGCGCTCCCGGAACAGTTCCATGCTGGTCCGGACCTGGCCCGGGGTGAACCCGATCCAGTCGACGACCGCGTCGAACTCCCGGGTGCCCAGCGCCGCGCGGACCGAGTCGGGGTCGCGGATGTCCGCCCGCAGCACGGTCGCCTCCGCCGGCAGCGGCCGCCGGATGGTGGTGCCCCGGTTGAGTACGGTGAGTTCGATGCCGCGCTCGACCGCGAGCTGGGAACAGGCGGAGCTGATGATCCCGCTGCCGCCGACGTAGAGAACCTTCAGGGCGCTGATGGTGCTACCTCCTGGGGTCATCGCCGAATCTGCACAGAAGGCTGCCAGGATGGCCGGCGATCCGCCAGGGTCACAACGGGCGACCGTCGTCCGGACCCCCGGGCTGCGTCCGGCGGGCGGCCCTGGCGACACCGGCCTGCCACAGCAGCACCAACGGAACCACCACGAGTTCGACGACGAGCGTGCCGAGATAGACCGGGTGCGGCCACCCCGAGGCGAGCACGGCCAGCAGCCTGGCGAATCCGCCGAGGATCACCACGCCGAGGGTCAGTCGCAACACCGTGCCGGCGCGTTCCACCCGTGGCACCGCCCACCAGGCCAGGACACCGGCGGCGAACCAGAACGTGCTGGCGTACCGGAACCCACTGTCCACAGTGGCGTCCACCGGCCCGGCTCCGGGGAGCGCCGCCGGCCCGACCAGCATTCCGGCCAGGCCCGAGGCCACCGCGACGGTGGCCAGGAGTCCGAGCACCACCTGCAGACCGCGCCGGTTCACGTCGCTCCCCTCCCCGTCCCGCCGGTTCCATCCGCGGGCTCCGGAACCGGCGCCCGCTCACCCCCGCCGTACGCCGGAACCGTACGCGAGTCGGGCCGGGTTCCCGTGCCCCGGATGCGCACCCGCCCATCCGGCGGGCTGGGGCCGATCTGCTCCCTCGGGGCCGAGG
>NZ_JADPUN010000230.1 GCF_015690345.1 Plantactinospora alkalitolerans
GGTCAGCACGACCCCCGGCCCCGCCGTCGGCGCGGCGGGCACCCGCACCGCCACCGCCACCGCAGAAGGCCCCACCGGCACGAAAGGCTCCGCCGCCACCGCCTCCGGTGGCTCCACCCCGGCCGCCCCGGCAGCGACGCGATCGTCCGGACGGTCCGCCGCGCAAGCCACCGCGCGGCAACCCTCCGCCTCCGGCCCGGCGACGCCGGCGCTGGCCCCGGGTGATGCTCACGCTGACCCTGCTGAGCATCGCCTGTTGCTGCGGCGTGCCGGCGTACTTCGCGAAGCCGATCTGGGACCAGTACCCGGCGTCGCCGAGAGACCCGCTGCCCACCGAGGTACGGGACCTCCGCCTGCTCGACAACCGGGACGGCAAGCGGGCTGCCGAGCAGTTGAAACAGGAGGTGCAGGCGCGGAACCTGCTCGGTGGTGAGCCGTTCGCCGCCGTCTACCGCGACGGGGCCGGGAAGCGGGTCGTCATCTACGGCAGCACCGGATTCCGACTCAGCCCCGAATCGGACGTCGAGAAGGAGTTCGCCCGGATCCAGGAGGAGTACCGGATCACCACGATCCAGCCGATCCGGGACGGAGTCGCCCGGGGCGAGTACCGCAGTTGCGGCCTCGGTGAAGCCGACGGGGACGCGGTCGTCGTCTGTACCTGGGCCGACCACGGCAGCCTCGCCACCGCGCTGTTCACCAGGCTGTCCATACCGGACAGCTCCGACCTGCTCAGCACGCTTCGTACCGAGGTGATCCAGCGCAAGCCCATCGCATAGCCACCGCCGCCCGGCGCCGGCCACCGACCACCGACCGGCGACCGGCGACCGGTGGCCACCTATCGTCAGGTTGCTGCTACGTTCCGTTCTCCTCGGCGTTCCGGGCCGGCGCGTACCGGGGGACGTACTCCTGCCCGGTCAGCTTCTGGATCTCCGTCATGATCTCGTCGGTGATCCGGCGCAACGAGGTCCGGTCCGTCGGTCGGCCGATGAAGTCGAGCGGCTTGCCGAACCGCACGACCACCTCCCCGGTACCGAGCCGGGGCAGCCGGGCGCCGATCGGCTGTACCCGCTCGGTGCCGATCATCCCGACCGGGATCACCGGCACCTCTGCGGCCAGCGCCAACCGGGCCGCGCCGGTCCGACCCCGGTAGAGCCGCCCGTCGGGCGACCGGGTGCCCTCGGGGTAGATCGCGACGAGGTCGCCGCCCCGCAGCACCGGAATCGCCCCGTCGAACGCGGACAGTGCCGCCCGGCCGCCGGCGCGCTCGACCCGGATCGCGCCGAGCCCGGTGACCACGTACCTGGTCAGCCAGCCCCGTACGCCGGTGCCGGTGAAGTACTCGGCCTTCGCCCAGAAGGCGAGGTGCCGGGACACCACCGAGCCGAGGAAGAGTTCGTCGGCCACCGAGAGGTGATTGCCGGCGAAGATCGCGCCACCGGTCGGCGGGATGTTCTCCAGGCCCTCGACCTTGGGCCGCCAGGCGGCCCGCATGACGGTGCCGACGGTGTACTGGCCGAGGGTGTAGAGCAGCGGCACGGGACCTCCGGCGATCGGGGTGGGCGGGCGCTGTCACGTTAACCGACGCCCGACCGGCCCGCGCAGGTGACCGTCCCCCGGTCACCTGCGCAGCCGTGCCTCGAGGATCAGCGGCGGCGTACCGCCACGGTCACCCGGCCGCCCTCGCCGACCTCGCCGACGAAGCCGTCCACCTGGTCGGCGAAGTCGACCGAGTCCGCCAGCACCTCCCGGGCCACGAAGTCCCGGTACGCGCCGACCGCCTCGACCGCCTCCGCCGGACCGGCGAGCAGTACGTCGATCCGGTCCGACACGTCGAACCCGGCGTCCCGGCGGGCCTGCTGCACCACCCGTACGACGTCCCGGGCCAGCCCTTCGGCGGCCAGTTCGGCGGTGACGGTGGTGTCCAGTACCACCACGCCCTCCCCACCGGGCAGCGGTGCGGAGTGCTCGACGTCGGCGGGAACCAGCTTCAGCTCGTACTCCCCGGGTTGCAGCCGGACCCCGGCCGCCTCCGGTACGCCGTCGACCAGTACCCAGTCGCCGGCCTTGACCGCCTTGATCACGGTCTGCACCTGCTTCCCGACCCGGGGCCCGAGCGCCCGGGGCACCACCGTGAGCACCTGCTCGCAGTAGCTGGTCAGCTCGTCGCTGAAGGTCACCGCCTTGACGTTGACCTCGTCGGCGATCAGCGCGGCGAACGGCTCCAGGGTGCTCGCGGCCGGCGTGGCCACGGTCAGCGACGACAGCGGCAGCCGAACCCGCAGGCCCTTCGCCTTGCGCAGCGACAGCGCCGCCGAGGCGACGTTCCGGGTCGCGTCCATCGCGGCCACCAGCTCGTGGTCGGCCGGGAACTCGGCGGCGTCCGGCCAGTCGGTCAGGTGCACCGACCGGTCCCCGGTCAGCCCGCGCCAGACCTCCTCGGCGGTCAGCGGGGCCAGCGGGGCGAGCACCCGGCTCACCGTCTCCAGCACCGTGTAGAGGGTGTCGAAGGCGTCCCGGTCCCCGGACCAGAACCGGTCCCGGGAGCGCCGGACGTACCAGTTGGTCAGCGCGTCCAGGAAGGACCGGACGGTGCCGCAGGCACCGGAGATGTCGTACGTGTCGAGCTGCGCCCGGACCGCGTCGACCAGCTCACCGGTCTTGGCCAGCACGTACCGGTCGAGCAGGTCGCCGGCGGCTTCGCCGCTGCCAGCCGACCCGGCGTCGGTACGCCGTTTGGCCTCGTATCCCTCCGCGTTCGCGTACAGCGAGAAGAAGTACCAGACGTTCCAGTACGGCAGCAGCACCTGGCGTACCGAGTCGCGGATCGTCGTCTCGCTGACGATCACGTCCCCGCCCCGCAGCACCGGCGACGACATCAGGGTCCAACGCATCGCGTCCGAGCCGTAGCGGTCGAACATCTCGTAGACGTCCGGATAGTTGCGCAGGCTCTTGGACATCTTGCGGTTGTCCTCGCCGAGCACGATCCCGTGCACCACGGCGTGCCGGAACGCCGGCCGGTCGAACAGCGCGGTGGCCAGCACGTGCATGGTGTAGAACCAGCCCCGGACCTGGGGAACGTACTCGACGATGAAGTCGCCCGGATAGTGGTCCTCGAACCACTCCCGGTTCTCGAACGGGTAGTGCACCTGGGCGAACGGCATCGAACCGGACTCGAACCAGCAGTCCAGCACCTCCGGAACCCGGCGCATGGTGGAGCGACCGGTCGGGTCGTCCGGGTTCGGCCGGGTCAGCTCGTCGATCACCGGCCGGTGCAGGTCGGTGACCTTGACCCCGAAGTCCGCCTCCAGATCGGCGAGCGAGCCGTAGACGTCGACCCTCGGGTACGCCGGGTCGTCCGACTTCCACACCGGGATCGGCGAGCCCCAGAAGCGGTTCCGGCTGATCGACCAGTCCCGGGCGTTCGCCAGCCACTTGCCGAACGAGCCGTCCCGGACGTGTCCCGGCGTCCAGTTGATCTGCTGATTCAGCTCGACCATCCGGTCCTTGACCTTGGTGACGGCGACGAACCAGGAGGAGACCGCCTTGTAGACCAGCGGGGTGTCGCAGCGCCAGCAGTGCGGGTACGAGTGGGTGTAGGTGTCCTGCCGGAGCACCACCCCCCGGTCCTTCAGCTCCCGGATCACCGACTTGTTGACGTCGAAGACCTGCTCCCCCTGGTACGGCGGAACGAGCGCGGTGAACCGGGTGTGGTCGTCCACGGTGACGATGGTCGGGATGCCGGCCGCGTTGCAGGCCTTCTGGTCGTCCTCGCCGAAGGCCGGCGCCAGGTGCACGACCCCGGTGCCGTCCTCCGTGGTGACGAACTCCGCGCCGAGCACCTGGTACGCGTTCGGCCCGGCCTGCCCGACGAGGAAGTCGTAGAGCGGGGTGTAGCGGCGGCCGACCAGGTCCCGGCCGTACACCGTGCCGACCTGGGTGTACCCGTCCAGCTCCTTGGCGTACGCGCCGACCCGGGCGGCGCCGACGACGTACCGCTGCCCGTCGCGCTCCAGCACCGCGTACTCGATGTCGGGGCCGACGGCGAGCGCGAGGTTGGACGGCAGGGTCCACGGCGTGGTGGTCCAGACCCCGACCCGGACCGGCCCGCGCAGCAGTTCGGGGGCGGCGGAGTCCGGGGTCAGCTCGAACCAGAGGGTCAGCGTCGGGTCGTGCCGGTCCCGGTAGACGTCGTCCATCCGGGTCTCGGTGTTCGACAGCGGCGTCTCGCACCGCCAGCAGTACGCCAGCACGCTGAAGCCCTCGTAGACCAGGCCCTTGTCGTGCAGTTGGCGGAAGGCCCACATGACGCTTTCCATGTAGTCCAGGTCGAGCGTCTTGTAGTCGTTGCCGAAGTCGACCCAGCGGGCCTGGCGGTTGACGTACCGCTCCCAGTCCCGGGTGTAGGCCAGCACCGAGGTCCGGCAGGCGTCGTTGAACCGGGCCACCCCGAGGTCGAGGATCTCGGCCTTGGTGGTGATGCCGAGCTGCTTCTCCGCCTCCACCTCGGCCGGCAGGCCGTGGCAGTCCCAGCCGAAGCGCCGCTCGACCCGCCGGCCGCGCATCGTCTGGTACCTCGGCACCACGTCCTTGACGTAGCCGGTCAGCAGGTGGCCGTAGTGCGGCAGGCCGTTGGCGAAGGGCGGGCCGTCGTAGAAGACGTACTCGTTCCCGCCGTTCGGTCCCGGGTCGCGGGCCTCGACGCTGGCCTCGAAGGTCTTGTCGGCCACCCAGTGGTCGAGCACGCGGCGCTCGACCTCCGGGAGGTCGGGACTGGCCGGCACGCCCGTGCCGGCTGGGGCGTTCTTCGGGTACGCCATCGCGGGTCGATCTCCTCGTCGCAGCTCACTGCCGGTGGACTGCGAGGACGAATCCCCCGGTACGCCGTTGTCCGGCGTGCCGCGAGACCCGCGGTACCACCCCGCTTGGTGGTCGGAATCGACCACCCGCTCGTTGGCCGGCTGTGACGGGCCGGACCCGCCCGGTTCTACTGGGGTGTTTCCACCTGTTCTTCCGGAGGCTCGCCGGTGATCGCCGGGTCATCGCCTGTGACCCTCAACGATACTCGACGCCCCGGGCGGACCTCACTCAATATCCCCGGCTCCGGCTCGCTGCCCCGGCCACCGGGCCCGGCTCCCGGGCTCCCAGGCCGTCCCGGGGTCCCGCCACGATCAGTCCAGGTCCGGGAACCAGATCGCGATCTCGCGCCGGGCGTTCTCGGCGGAGTCCGACGCGTGCACCAGGTTCTCCCGCCCGGAGGTGGCGAAGTCGCCACGGATCGTTCCGGGTGCCGCCCGCCGCCCGTCGGTCGCCCCGACCATCTCCCGCACCATCCGCACGACTCCGTCTCCGGAGAGCACCAGCGCGATCAGTGGTCCCGAGGTCATGAACGCCCGCAGGCCCGGGTAGAAGGGCTCCGCCAGGTGCTCGGTGTAGTGCTGGTCGGCGAGCCGGTCGTCCATCCGGCGCAGCACCATCGCGTCGATGCCGAGGCCCTTGCGCTCGAACCGGCCGAGAATCTCGCTGACCAGGCGCCGCCGGACCCCGTCGGGCTTTACCAGTACGAGCGTGCGTTCGACGGAACCACTGCTGATCACGGACGTTCCTCGATGCGGGCCGGAGGGTTGAGCTCCGGTCAGCCTACCGGCGGCGGCCGTCCGACCGACCGACCGGATGCCCGTCGATCGGCGGGCGCCGACGCCAGGTCCCTCCGTACCGGACCGATCGGTGCCGGTGCCGGCGTGCGATCGGCGTCCGACCGGCGGGGGCTCGGCGTGCGATCGGCGTCCGAGCGGCGGGGGCTCGGCGTGCGATCGGCGTCCGACCGGCGCGGGAACGGCGGCGAAGGCCGCGTACCGGCCTCCGGTCGTTCCATTCCCGCCAGATCCGGCCTAGCCTGGCCTTAACCAGGGAGGTCCACTGTGGCAGAAGGTCGTCGTCGTCAGGTCGCACCGGTGCGCAAGCTCGTCGCCGCCGTGCTGGCCACCTTCGCCACCTTCGTCATCCTGTTCGGTGCCGGGATGCGCAGTTGGGCTATCGCGGTCCTCGGGGTGGCCCTGCTCGCGCTGGCCATCGGACTCGTCGCGATCACCGCCGTACGCAGCGGACCCCGGGCCTGGGTGACCGGCATCGGACACGTGCACAGCGTCACCGAGCCGCCCGCGTCGTCGACCTTCGGACGCTGCGAACTCCAGATCGTGATCGACGCGCCCGGGGTGCCGGCCCGGTCCGTGAAGATCCGTGATCCCCGGGTTCCGGTGTCGAAGTGGCCGGATCCGGGAGCCACCTTGCCGATCATGGTCGCCATCGACGACCAGCGGCACGTACGGATCCTCTGGGACGAGGTGCTGACCCACGCCGAGGCGGCGGCGGCCGGCGATCTTCCGCCGCCGTTCGACGACCTCGACCCGCTCGGTGACGACATCCTGATCGAACAGGAGACTCCGCCGTGGGCCCGCGGTGGGCGCGACGACCCGTACGCGGCCGGGCCGACGGGGGCCCCGGTCAGCAACGAGGACCTGGCCGAGGACCTGGACGCACTCCGCGACGACCTGGAGACGCTCCGGGACGATCTGGGTACGCCACGCGAGGATCCGGTGGTGATGCGGCAGACTCCCGGCGGGACGATCGTGCTGGAGGGAACGTTGGTGGACCCGCCCTCCACCGCCCCGTTGCCGCGCCGGTCGCGGCCGGGTCCCGGTCCGGGCGGCCGGACCCGACGGCCGAGTCCCAGCCCGGCCGGAAGGTCCACCGACGTGCCGTTCACCACGACGGTGACCGACGCACCGGCCCCGGACGCACCAGCCCCGGACGCACGGGTCTCCGGCGACGCCGGCTTCGACGCCCCGCCCTCGGACCTGCCGCCCGCAGACCCGCCGCCCTCGGACCCGCCACCTTCGGCCGTGTCCGGGACCACCGGTCCGGCGGATCCGGATCTGGATCCGGAGACGCCCCCCGGAGGCTCCGATCGGACCGCCGAGCAGCCCCAGGACGAGATCGACATTCCCCTGGACGATCCCGGGACCGGTACCGGCCGGCAGGGCCCATCGGACCCGCTCGACGACGCTCCGGCCTCCCCCGACGACGAGGCGATCCTCGCCGATCTGATCGCCACCCAGCCATCGGCCCGGGTCGGCGGCTCCGGACCGATCGCCGGAGTCGGAATCACCCTGCTGGTCACCAATCTCGACCGGTCGATCACGTTCTACCGGGACCTGCTCGGCTTCTTCGAGATCGACGGTGGCGACGGGAACGCCATCCTCGCTTCCGGCGCGACCCGGCTCGTGCTCCGGGCCATCCGTGACGTGGCCCCGATCAACCGCCGGCTGGTCCACCTGAACCTCGAGGTGAACGACGTCAACGCCGTCTACGAGGAACTGCTCGCCAAGGGTGTGAAGTTCACCTACGCGCCGCGCGCGGTCAACCGGGGGGCGAAACTCGAACTCTGGGCCGCCGCGTTCCGGGACCCGGACGGGCACGGCATCGCGCTGACCCAGTGGCGCGGCCGCTCCACCGGCTGAGCATCGACGGGTACGCCAGCACGCCGGCTCGCCGCTGACCGCCGACGGTCCGGGGTTCCGGGGTTCCGGGTCCGGGGTTCCGGTCCGGCCGGTCAGCCGAGGATGATCCGGCGTCAGCCGAGGATGACCCGGCGGATGTGCAGCACGTACAGCCAGACGGCCGCGAAGATGAGGCCCAGCGCACCGAGCGACCAGTGCAGGAGACCGGCGAGCATCAACAGCCCCTGCAGCACCGTTCCGGCGTGCCAGGCCCAGGTCCGGCGCAGACTTCCGGCGAGTACGGCGGCGAGCACCGCGAGCCCGACCACCACGCCGATGGCCGTACCTCCCAGGTCGCCGCCGAGGAGTCGGATCGGCTGGATCGCTAGCAGCAGGACGAGCGTCTCGACGCTCAGCGTCAGGGCGCCCAGGCTGCGTACCGCCCGACCCGGATCGCGCAGCCCGGACGGCCTGACGCCGCCGTCGGGCCCGGCCGGACCGGCGGCACCGCTTCCCTCGCCTGGGCCGCTCGCCCCACCGGCGGTACCGCTCAGCTCGCCGGAGGCGGTCGCCCCACCGGCGGTACCGCTCAGCTCGCCGGGGCTGGTCGCCCCACCCGGGCCGCTCATCGTTTCAGCAGCCGGCGGGCGTCGGCGACGGTGACCACCGAGCCCGTCACCAGCACCCCCACCCCGCTCAGCTCGCCCTGGACGTCGGACTCGGCCAGCGCCACCGCAGCCTCGATCGCGTCGGGCAGCTCGGGCGCCACCTCGACCCGGTCCGGTCCGAAGATCTCGGTGGCGAGGTCTGCGAGTTCCGCGACCGGCATCGCCCGGGGTGAGGTGTTCTGGGTGACGACCACGACGTCGGCGACCGGCTCCAGGAGTTCCAGCAGGCTCGCCGCGTCCTTGTCCTCCAGCACGCCGACCAGCGCGACCAGCCGGCTGAACGCGAACTCCTCCTGCAGGGCGTTCACGGTCGCCGCCATGCCGTGCGGGTTGTGCGCGCCGTCCAGGAGGATCGTCGGCGCCGAGCGGACCCGTTCCAGCCGGCCCGGCGAGTCGGCCACCGCGAAACCCTCGCGGACCGTCTCGACATCGAGCTGCCGGGCCGCACCGGCGCCGAGGAACGCTTCGACGGCGGCGAGGGCCAGCGCGGCGTTCTGGGCCTGGTGTGCGCCGTGCAGCGGGATGAACACGTTGTCGTAGACCCCGCCGAGACCCTGGAGCGTGAGCACCTGTCCGCCGACCGCGACGGCCCGGCGGAGTACGCCGAACTCCCCGCCCTCCCGCGCGATGGTGGCACCGACCTCGGCGCACCGTTCCAGGATCGGCTCGGCGGCCTCCTCCGGCTGGGTCGCCGAGATCACGGTGGCGCCCTTGTGGATGATGCCCGACTTCGCCAGCGCGATGTCCCCGATGGTGTCTCCGAGCCACTCGGTGTGGTCGAGTCCGATCGGGGTGAGAACGCAGACGCCGGCACCCAACACGTTTGTGGAGTCCTCGGCCCCGCCGAGACCCACCTCGACGACCGCCACGTCCACCGGAGCGTCGGCGAAGGTGGCGAAGGCCAGCGCCGTCGTCATGTCGAAATACGTCAGTGGCTCGTCGGAACGCTCGTCGATCAGCCGGGCCAGCGGTGCGACCTCGCGGTAGACCGAGACGAACCGTTCCTCGCCGACCGGCTCACCGTCCAGGCTGATCCGCTCCCGGACGGTCTCCAGGTGCGGGCTCGTGTACCGGCCGGTGTGCAGTCCGAACGCCCGGAGCAGAGAGTCGATCATCCGCGCGGTCGAGGTCTTGCCGTTGGTACCGGTCAGGTGGATCGCCGGATAGGCGCGTTGCGGACTGCCGAGTACGTCGAGCAGTTCCTCGATCCGTCCGAGGTCGAAGACCATCCGGGTGAATCCCCGTCCGGCCAGCTCCGCCTCGACCCGCGCGAACTCGGCCTGCCGCTCAGTACGTTCACTCACCGCGATCCTCGCCCATCCGCCTCACCGCGCACGCCCCTGCCCGCCTTCCGACTCGCCCACGAACGCCCCTGCGCCGGCCGCCGTCACCCCAGCGCCGCCAGGGCGGTGCTGATCCGCTCCAGGTCCGCCTCTGCCGCGGCCAGCCGATCCCTGATCTTGTCGACCACGGGCGCCGGGGCCTTGCCGAGGAACGCCGGATTGTCGAGCTTCGCCCGGGCCTGGGTGATCTCCTTCTCCGCCGCGGTCCGGTCCTTCTCCAGCCGGGCCCGTTCGGCGGCGACGTCGATCGAGCCACGGGTGTCCAGCGCCACGGTCACCGCTCCGGAGACGGCGAGCGTGGCGCTGGCCCGGAAGTCCGGCGCCGCCTCGTCCAGCCGGACCAGCGAGCGGATCAGGGACTCGTGCGGGGCGATTCCGGCCTCGGCCAGACCGTCGAGTCGGGCGGCCACCCGCTGCGCCGGACGCAGCCCCTGATCGGACCGGAACCGCCGGATCTCGGTGACGACCCGCTGCAGATCGGTGACCTCGCGCTCGGCCTGCTCGTCGCGAAGGGCCGGAACGGCGACCGGCCAGGTCGCCGTCATCACGGATCCACCCTCCGACCCGGCACCCGCCGCCTCCGTGCCGGTCAACGCGATCCAGAGCTCGTCGGTCACGAACGGCACCACCGGATGCAGCAGCCGCAGCAGGTGGTCGAGCACGTGTCCGAGCACCCGTCGGGTGGCCTCCGCCCGCTCGCCCCCGGCGGCCAGCACCGGCTTGGCCAGCTCCACGTACCAGTCGCAGACGTCGTCCCAGGCGAAGTGGTACAGCGTGTCGCAGACCTTGGCGAACTCGTACGCCTCGAACTGCTCGTCGACCTCGGCGGTCACCTGCTGCAACCGGGACAGGATCCACCGGTCGACGGTGGAGAGCCGGGACGGTTCGGGGAGGTCCCCCGACACGTGCGCGCCGTTCATCAGGGCGAACCTGGTGGCGTTCCAGAGCTTGTTGCAGAAGTTCCGCGAGCCCTGGCACCACTCGTCACTGACCGGTACGTCCTGTCCCGGGTTGGCGCCACGGGCCAGGGTGAACCGGGTGGCGTCGGCGCCGTAGCGCTCGATCCAGTCCAGCGGGTCGACGACGTTGCCGAACGACTTGGACATCTTCTTGCCGTGCTGGTCGCGGACCATGCCGTGCAGCGCGATCACGTCGAACGGCTGCCGGCCGTCCATCGCGTACAGGCCGAACATCATCATCCGGGCGACCCAGAAGAACAGGATGTCGTAGCCGGTCACCAGCACGCTGGTCGGATAGAACTTGGCGAGGTCGGGCGTGGACTCCGGCCAGCCGAGCGTGGAGAACGGCCACAGCGCGCTGGAGAACCAGGTGTCGAGGACGTCGACGTCCTGGTGCCAGCCCTGGCCGCTCGGCGGATCCTCGTCCGGGCCGACGCAGACGACCTCGCCGTCCGGGCCGTACCAGACCGGGATGCGGTGTCCCCACCAGAGCTGGCGGGAGATGCACCAGTCGTGCATGTTGTCGACCCAGGCGAAGTAGCGCTTGGCCATGTCGGCGGGCTCGATCTTCACTCGGCCGTCCCGGACCGCGTCGCCGGCCGCGCGGGCCAGCGGGGCGGTGTTGACGAACCATTGCAGCGACAGCCTCGGCTCGACCGTCGTACGGCACCGCGAGCAGTGCCCGACCGCGTGCACGTACGGCCGCTTCTCCGCCACGATCCGGCCCTGCTCGCGCAGCGCGGCCACGATCGCGGGCCGGGCCTCGAACCGGTCCAGGCCCTCGAACGGACCGGGCGCGGTGATGACACCCCGCTCGTCCATGATCGTCAGGGACGGCAGGTCGTGCCGCTGCCCGATCTCGAAGTCGTTCGGGTCGTGCGCCGGGGTCACCTTGACCATGCCGGTCCCGAAACTGGGATCGACGTGCTCGTCGCCGACGATCGGGATCTGTCGCCCGGTCAGCGGCAGGTCGACCAGGGTGCCGATCAGGTGCTTGTACCGCTCGTCGTCGGGATGCACCGCGACCGCGGTGTCGCCGAGCATCGTCTCGGCCCGGGTGGTGGCCACCACCACCTCGTCGCTGTACCGGATCGAGACCAGCTCACCGTCGTCGTCGGTGTGCTCGACCTCGATGTCCGACAGCGCGGTCAGGCAGCGGGGGCACCAGTTGATGATGCGTTCCGCCCGGTAGATCAGGCCGTCGTCGTACAGCTTCTTGAAGATCGTCTGTACGGCCCGGGACAGTCCCTCGTCCATGGTGAAGCGCTCGCGGTCCCAGTCCACCGAGTCGCCGAGCCGGCGCATCTGGCCGAGGATCTTGCCGCCCGACTCGGCCTTCCACCGCCAGACCCGCTCGACGAACTTCTCCCGCCCCAGGTCGTGCCGGGACAGGCCCTCGCCGGCGAGCTGGCGCTCGACGAGGTTCTGGGTGGCGATGCCGGCGTGGTCCATGCCGGGCAGCCAGAGGGCCTCGTAGCCCTGCATCCGGCGCCGCCGGGTCAGCGCGTCCATCAGGGTGTGCTCGAAGGCGTGGCCCATGTGCAGCGAGCCGGTCACGTTCGGCGGGGGGATGACGATGGTGAACGGAGGCTTGTCGCTGTCGGCCGAGGCCCGGAAACGCCCGGCCGCTACCCACTCCTCGTACCGCCGACGCTCTACCTCGCCCGGCTGGTACTGGGCGGAAAGGGTCGGGGCCGGGGCGCGGTTGGCATCCAGAGTCTCGGTCACCCACAAAGTCTACGAGCCGCCGCCCGAGGTCCGTCGTGCGCCACCTCCCGGCTCGCGTACGGTGGCGGTCATGTCCGATGCCCACCCCTCCGATCGGCGTCCTTCTGTCGATTCCGGCGCTATCGAGATCACCTCGGAGCCGGTCGTACTGGCCGCGCCGGACGCCCCGCACACCGAGGCGACCGACATCACGCCGACGGCAGACCCGGACGGCCCGGTACCTGCCGGTGGCCTGTCCCGGCGCCGGAAGATCGTGCTCGGCTCGGTGCTGGCGGTGGCGCTCGCCGGTGCCGCTGGCCTCGGCAGCGTCGGCTGGCGCATCGCCCAGGAGAAGGACGCCACCCTGACGACTCCGGCCCAGGTCGCCGGCCTGAACCTCGACGACAGCGAGCGCGCCAGGACCACCGCCGACTATCTCCGTACGGGGTTCACCGCCGACATCAACGCGCAGGAGAGCATCGGCGCCGTGTACGCCGATCCGGCCGCTCCCGAGCGCAGTGTGCTGCTGTTCGGCGGTACGGCGCTGGTCTGGCAGCCGGAGCGGGATCTGGACCGGCTCTTCGACCTCGTCGCGGAGGGCGAGGGGACGATCGACGAGCTCCGTGAGGTGGACGCCGGTTCCCTCGGTGGTGTCATGAAGTGTGGGAGGAGCACCGGTCCGGAGGGCGATCTCGCCGTCTGCGGCTGGGCCGACCACGGCAGCGTCGCGATGGCCATGTTCCCGGGCCGTACCGTCGACGAGTCCGCGGCGCTACTGCGCGACATCCGGGGCACGGTACAGAGCCGGAACTGAGCCGCAGGACCATTCGTGGACGGCAGAAGGTTGGGCAAGCAGAAACATTGCCAGGGCAGTGGGAGTTTGCAGGGCGGTATAAACAATGTGGGGCCACCCCGAAGGGTGGCCCCACATTATGAAGATGTCCGGCGGCGTCTTACTCTCCCACACCCTCCCGAGTGCAGTACCATCAGCGC
>NZ_JADPUN010000281.1 GCF_015690345.1 Plantactinospora alkalitolerans
GGTCGACGGGGCGGGCGCGGCGGCCGGTGGCACCAGGGTTTCGGTCACTTGTCCCTCCCCAGGGTCAGGCGCTGGATCAGCGCCACGACGACGGTCATCACGAACAACGCGACCCCGATCGCGCTGGCATAGCCGAGGTCGAAGTACCGGAAGCCCTGGTCGTAGAGCAGGTAGACGAGGGTGTAGCTGGCCCGCACCGGGCCGCCCCCGGTCATCACGTAGATGGTGTCGAAGACCTGGAAGGAGACGGTGGTCTCGATGATGGCCACGAAGAACAGCGCGGGTCGCAACTGGGGCAGGGTCACGTACCGGAACCGCTGCCAGGCGGACGCGCCGTCGGTGAGTGCCGCCTCCTCCAACTCGGCCGGGATCTCCTGTAACCGGGCGAGCAGGATCAGCATCCCGTACCCGAACCGGGACCACACCGAGACGAACACGAGCGCGGGTATCACCAGGACGCTGTCGGCCAGCCACGACCCCGCCGGCAGGCCGAGGCCGCCCATCAGGCCCGACCACGGCCCGCCCTCGGAGAACACCCAGGTGAAGACCACTCCGGCGAGGACGAGGCTGGTCACGACGGGCAGGAAGAAGATCGACCGGAAGATCTTCGCGCCCCGGAACGCCCGCCGGGTCAGCAGCGCCATGCCCAACGAGGCGAGCATCGACAGCGGTACGGAGAGCAGGGTGAAGACCACCGTGACCCGGACCGCCGACCAGAAGGTGGGATCGTCGACGAGCCGGCGGAAGTTCTCCAGCCCGACCCACCCGGTGTCGCCGCCGATCGTGTAGTCGGTGAACCCGAGCACCACCCCGGCGATCGCGGGCCCGAACCGGAACACGACGAAGAGCGCCAGGCACGGCAGGATGAAGAGCAGCGCCGTTCCCGCCTCCCGCGCCGAGGGACGGCGCGGGCGACGACGACGGGAGTCGGGCAGCGCGACCATCTCCAGCACCTTTCTCGCGGTTCGGGCCCGTCTTCCGCCGACTAGCCGAGCAGCGGGTCGGCTGCCTTGGCCGCGTCGCTGAGGGCCTGGTCGACCGACTTCTTGCCGAGCAGGGCCGCCTGGATCTCCGGAGCGAGTACGCCCATCACGTCCCGGGCCTTCTCGTGCAGCGGCCCGACGGTGGTCATGCCGACGTACTTCTCCTGCTCGCCGAGGACGGGATCGCCGGTGTACAGCGTGCCGGCGGACTTCTTCGCGGCGAAGAAGCCGGCGCTGGTGTCGTACTTCTTGGCGATGTCGGCGCCGGAGACGAACGCGATCCACTTGCCGGCGGCCTCCTTGTCCGCCGCGCCCCTGAGCATGGCGAGCGAGCCGACGGTGCCGTACCCGATCTGTTTCGCCTCGGACATCGGCGGAAGGACCTTGATGTTCTCCTTGCCCCAGAAGCTCTCCACCTCCTGCGGCGCCATGTGCCAGACGCAGGCCACCTTGTTCTGGGCGATCCGGGTCTGCTCGACCGGCGGCAGGGTGGTGAGCAGGCTCTTGTCGAGGTAGCCGCCGTCGACGAGTTGCTTGACGAAGGTGAGCGCCTTGCGGCCGGCGTCGCTGTTGAACGCCGCCGACTTGCCGTCGGGGCTGAACACCTCGCCGCCGGCCTGCCAGAGCAGCGGATAGAAGGTCTGGTTGAGGGTGTTCTTCACGTCCCCGGCGTACGCGGTCATGTCGTAGCCCTTGGCCTTGAAGGCCGGCGCCATGTCGAGCATGTCGTTCCAGGTCCCGGGATACGCGGTCTGGCCGACGGCGTCGAAGACCTTCTTGTTGCAGATCGTCGTCACGGCGCTGGTGAGGACGGGTGCGCCCATCATCTTGCCGTCGATGGTGACGGAGGTGACGACGTTGTCCAGGTAGTCGCCGCGCGCGGCGTCGTCCAGGTACGCGTCGACCGGCTCGATGTTGCGGGCGTACTTCGGAAGCTGGTCGGGGATGAGGTAGACGACGTCGGGTCCCTTGTTGCCGGCGATCGCGGTGGCCAGCGCCTGGTCACGGTTAGCCCATGGGAAGATCTCCGTCTTCACCTCGATGTCGGGGTGTTGCGCCTTGAAGGCGGCGACGGTCTCGTCCCAGAAGGCCCGGTGCTTCGCCTCGTCGGCGATCACCGGATACATCCACATCGTGACGGTCTTCTTGTCCGAGTCCCCGGAGCCGGACCCTCCACACGCGGTTGCCGCGAGCACGGCGGCGAGCGCCACCGCAACGGCTGACAGGCTCTTCCGAACACGCATCCCGCATCCTCCCAGGTGAGCTTGGTTCGAGTAGGTTAACTTACGGTCCGGGCCGATACTAGATGCGCGAAGATCAAATATCGCATCGTCAGGCTTTCCGCGCCCATTTTCCTTATCGGACAGTGCCGTAACCGCCGTACACCGGGGCCGGACCGGACAGCGACTCGTCCGGCCCGGCCCCGGTGCCCCCCTCGCGACGCGCTACCCGCCGACGCCGGACCGTGCCGCCGCCACCAGGATCGCGCCCATCTCGGCCGCCGTGATCGTCTTCTCGCGGACGAGTTGGCCGGTGACCTGGACGACGTGGACCAGGAAGGCGGCCCGACTGTTCCAGGTCGCCTCGTCCCGGATCAGGTCGTTGACCGTACAGCCGTCCGCGCCGTACCGGTTGCGCACCCGGGAGTCCACGGCACCGGTCAGCACCGTGGGCCGCAGGTCCGAGCCCCGGCAACCGTCCGTCTCCGGTACGTAGCGCAGCAGGTTCGAGCCGTACTGCACCGCCCCGTTGGGTGCCTTCACCCCGTTGCGGAACCACAGGTTGCCCTGCCCGTCCTGGGTGAGCCGGTACGTCTGCGAGTCCCGGAGCACCGTGACCGCCCTGGAGAGCGGGTCGATCCGGAGCAGATAGCCGTCGAGCGAGGCGTAGACGTGCTCGTCCGCGGGGTTGACGACCAGTTCGTCGTGCGCACCGGTGTAGTTGCCCGGCACGTCCCGACGATGCACGGTGGCGCCGGTCGCCGGATCGAGCACGAACAGTTCACCGTCGGCCAGACCCCAGACCATGCCGTCCGGTCCCAGGGCGACCGAGCTGATCGCGAACGCACCCGGCACCGGCGTGTACTCCGCGATCTTCTCGCCGGTCGCCAGGTCGACGGTGAAGACCTTCGCCTCCGTCGCCCTCGGCTCGGTGCCCCCACCGCCACCGATCGTGCTGCCGGCCCAGAGTCGGTCACCGATCACGGCCAGGGCGATGACGGCCTGGTCGGGGATGATGTCCCGGTGGGTGGTCCGGATGCCGGTCGCGATGTCGTACACGGTGAGCGCGCCACCCCAGAGCCCGTAGTCCGGGGTGCTGCCGATGAAGAGTTTCGAGCCGGCCGAGGCGAACGCGATCGGCCGGTTCTGCCCGTCCGGCTGCATCCGGAACAGCTCACGGGGATTGGTGCCGAGCTGGTACGGCCGCGCCGGGTCGTACTGCAGCACCCCGCCGTACGGGTACACGCCCTGGTACATCAGCCCGTCGTGCCAGCCGAAGCCGTCGGTCTGCCCGATCCGTCCGACGTTCGTCGCCACCCCGGTCGCCGGATCGAGCACGGCCATGTTGCCGTTGATGTACAGGTTCGTGTAGACCCGGCCGTCCGGGCCGGCAGTGATGTTGTTGATGTCCAGGGCCTGCGGCGGGAACGGCAGCCGGTACCGCTCGCTCGCCCCGGTGGCCGGGTCGTACCAGAGCGCCTGACCCGAGTAGTTGCCGATCGTGGCGTACAACCGGCCCGCCACGAAGCCGAACCCGATCCCCGCGCCGCCGCCGACCACCGGAGCACCGGCACCGTCGGGGGCCGGACCATAGGTGTCGGTCGGCAGGTCGTAGCGCCAGAGCTCGTTGCCGGAGGTGAAGTAGACCGACCGACCGTCCGGGGCGAGCGTGGAGGTGCCGCGCGAGTTCATGGTGAAACCGTCGGCCAGCACCGCCCCGCTGTCGGGGTCGAGCACGAGGGCCTGCTGTTGGCTCCGCTTGACGAAGATCTTGCCGCCGACAAGGTTGATGTCGTACGGATAGCTCGCGTCGCCGCGCAGCGCCTCCGGCCAGATGTCCCGCTTCTCGCCCGTCGTCAGGTCGAGCCGGATGAGGTGGCCGTGGCTGCCGATCGCCGCCCACAGCACGTTCCGGGCGGCGTCGACGGCGGTGTCGACGACGTACTGCTCTCCGGGATACATCGCGCCGTAGTCGTGGAACCCCTCCGTCGGCGAGTACGAGAAGACGTGCCCGTCCGGATAGGTGCCGCCGTAGATCCGGCCGTCCGTACCGGGCCGGAGGCCGTACAGCAGGCCCTGCCCGGCGACCGGCGCGCCCAGGTCCGTGGTGACCCGGGTACGGGGATCGTAGGAGTAGACGTGCGCGTTGGGGTAGGTACCGGCGTACACCGTGCCGTCGCTGGCCTGGGTGACGCCCCAGGCGCCCGAGGATTCGTGGAGGTACGCGGTGTCGAGCAGTTCACGGGTCACCGGATCGGTCACGCTGAGCACGCCCGGCGAGCCCATCTGGACGCCGTAGGCGACCCGACGGTCGTCGGCCCCGGTGCCATAGTGGGTTTCGAAGACGGTCAGGGCGCTCTGCTGCACCCCGAAGTCCGTGACGGTTCCGGGGTCGACGCCGACCGGCGCGACCCGGACGGGGACGCCGGCGGCGTGAACTCCCCCGGCGGGCAGTACGGCGGCGGCGACCGCCAGGGCGACGGTGGCGGGCAGGACGATTCGACGCGACAACGACACGAGTTGCCTCCCTCGTTCCGGCGGGTGCCCGGAGACCCTATTACGGACGCAGCCGAAATTCCATAGGCGATGGTGAATCGCTCCGAACTTGCCACCGACCATCGGCTTGTGGATCACTCCCGGACGGGGAGGTGGATTTCGCCCGGACCGAAACCATGGGTGTCCGCTGCTTCCGGTCCCCGCCCACCGCCGCACCGGGGCGGCGACCCCGACGGCGAACGGCCGACGGCCGGTGGGCCCCGTACAGGGGCCACCGGCCGTCGGCGCTGCGTACCGCGCTCAGCCGGAGACGGTCACCCGGTACAACTGCGGCCCGTCGCCGAGCAACAGCCGCCCGTCCGGATGCACCGCGAGGAACTCCGCCGAGTGGTCCAGCAACTGCGTCGAGGTGCCGGTAGCGAGGTCCACCCGGAACAGCAGATGGTTGCCGACCAGCGCGTACAGCACGTTGGCGTCGGCGTCGTAGCCGAGCCGACCCCGGCTGTCGGAGACGCCCGGCGCGAGCTGGACCCGCTGCACCACCGACCGGGTGGCCACGTCGACGGCGAAGAGCTGCCCGCCGGCCAGACCCCACAGCAGCCCCGACCGGTCGACGACGAGCGCCGGTACGGCCTTCGCACCCGGCACCGGAACGAACTCGAACGCCTTGGCGTCGGCCGCGGCGTCCCAGCCGAACAGGCGCGCCTCGGTCTGGGTCGGCGCCGGCACGCTGTACCCGCCGTCGATCGAGGTACCGCCGACGATCAGCCCGCCGGCGTACGCCAGGGCAACGATCGACGAGTCGGTGACCACCGGCCGGTGCACCGTCGACGCCCCGGTCGCCTTGTCCACGATGGCGAGCGCGCCGCCGAGCGTCGTGTTCGGCATCGTCCCGTAGGCGACCTTGTTCCCGGCGTCGGTCAGCGCCCGCGCCCGCACCTGGTCGTAGGACTTCAGGTCGACCAACTTCACCGGATTCTCTGCGGTGCCGGGCAGCGCGGGCGAGTACTCCGGAGAGTTCCACGGCTGGCCCGGGTCGTACCGGTACAGGCGCGAGTCGGGGTAGGCACCCAGGTAGACCTGGCCGCCGGTCTCCAGCACGCTCTCCACCTGGGCGAACCGCTGGAAGTTCGACGCGCCGGTGTCGATGTCGACCCGGGCGAGACCACCGTTGAGGTAGCCACCGGCGTAGACGGTGCCGGACGCGCCGACGTGCAGTGCCGCGAGGGGAATCGGCTCACCGGGCACGTCGGTGCGCAACACCTCCGACCGGCCGGTCAGCGGGTTGTACCGGAACATGTCGCCCCGCCAGAGCAGCCCGACCAGGGTACGCCCCGGCCACTTCCGGTCGGCGAGGTTGACCCATCCGATGCCCCGGTTGTTGACCACCCGGCCGGGGAAGGCCAGCCCGGTCTCGGTGAACTTGCGGGTTCTGGGCTGGTACCCGACGAGTTGTCCGGCCCGGGTGAAGTAGACGAGACCACCGGGCCCGGGCTCGGCCACGTCCAACCCCGCCACGTCGGGGATCAGGTCGGTCCACTTGCGACGCCTGATGTCGTACACCCCGAGGTCGCCGTTGATGGCCGAGCCGAACCGGGCGTACACCCGGCCGTCGTGGACGTTGAGGTCGTACACGGTCGTACCGACGCCGTCGCCGACGTCGGCGGGTAGTGGCAGCTCCCGGCGCGTGCCGGTGGCCTTGTCGATCTCGAAGAGGTGCGCGTCCGGCTGGGTGCCGGCGTAGATCTTGCCACCGCCGACCGCGAGGCTCCGGACGTACTGCGCCCCGGGAAGCACCTGGCCGTAGTTCCGGGTGCGACCGGTGGCGGGATCGTAGGCGAAGACCATCGCACCGGGAAAGGTGCCACCGTAGACGATGCCGCGCTCGTCGACGGCGAGCCGCCAGATGTACGTCTCGGACGGCAGCGGCCGCCCGAGGTTCTCGATCGGACTGTTCGGGCCCGGCTTCCGCCGGTACAGGTCTCCGGTGTTGTACGCGCCGACGTACACCGTGCCGTCCGGGGCGGCGGCGACCGCGTACGAGCCGGGGGCGCCGATGAGGTCCTGGGTGGACACGGTCTGTCCGGTACCCGGGTCGATCGCCACCAGCCGGGCCGGCTCGCCGGACACCGCCGACCAGAGGACCGGCCGGCCGGTCGGGCCCGGTGCCACGGTCCCGCCGATCAGCAGGACGTCGCGCAGCGGAACGCCGAGGGGGTCGACGGTGACGGTCGGCGCCGCCGACGTCGCCGACGTCGCCGCCTCGGCCGCCGGTACGCCGGACATGGTCAGCGCCACCGCCAGCGCGGTGAGCAGGCCGGTGACTCTACGAGTGCTGCGCATGGGCGCCTACTTTCCTGGCTACGGGCCGCCGGTAGCACCGTCGGTTGGGGGGTAACGGAGCGAACCGTAATCAACCTATCTCGAAAGAGATCGATGACAACCTGTCCCACCTCTTCCTCGAAGAAGCCGTGCCCAGACTGGTTTGCCCAACCTCCGCTCCGGGACGGCAGGACCAACCATCACAAGACACCGATCCAATTACGGCCACGGCCGTAACTAGCCTAGGTGGACGCTCCACCGACGTCAACGGCCCGGTAAGGAAGGGCCCCTTCTTATCGTTTTCTGTATAAGAAGGGGCCCTTCCTTACATCTCGGCGGCGGCGGTGCGGAAGGCGTCGAGAGCGCGGGTGATGTCGTTGTCGCTCGTCTGCCAGTTGGTGACCGACAGTCGGATGGCCCGTCGACCGTCGACCGTCGTTCCGCTCAGCCATGCCTCCCCGCTGTCGACCACCCGGCGGAGGATCGCGTCGGTCGTCCGGTCGTCGGCGAACCGGAACAGCACCTGGTTGACCACGACCTCGTTCAGCACCGCGCAGCCGGGTACGCTGGCCAGCCCGTCGGCGAACGTCCGGGCGTGCGCACAGCTCCGCTCCACCAGGTCCGCGACGCCCTGTTGGCCGAGGGACCGCAGCGCCGCGTAGACGGCGAACCCCCGGGCCCGCCGCGAGAAGGCCGGCGTCCAGTCCATGGCGTCCCGTGGTTGCCCCGGACCGCCCTGTACCAGGTATTCGGCGGTGGCGGTCATCGCGGCCCGGTGCGACGCCGGGTGGGCGCAGAAGGCCAGGCCCGAGTCGTACGGGACGTTCAGCCACTTGTGCGCGTCGAAGGCCCACGAATCGGCGCGCTCGACGCCCCTGACGAGATGGCGCAGTGCCGGGCTGGCGGCGACCCACAGTCCGTAGGCCCCGTCGACGTGCAGCCACGCTCCGGTGCCGGCCACGGCGTCGGCAACGTCGTCGAGGTCGTCGAAGGCACCGCTGTTGACCTCACCTGCCTGGGCACAGACGATCGTCGGCGTACCGGTGCCGGCGAGTTCCTGCCGCAGTCGGGGCACCTGGATCCGGCCGGAACCATCGACCGGAACGACCCGCAGGGACGCTCTCCCGATGCCCAGGAACCGCAGGGCACGGTCGACGCTCACGTGCCGTCGTGCCCCGACGAGAACTCGGATGGGCGGCGATCCGCTCAGGCCCAGTTCTTCGACGTCCCAGCCAACCGCGTCCAGGACGTGGTGCCGCGCCGCGGCCAGGCCGGTGAGGTGGGCCGTCTGACATCCGGTGACGAAGGCGAACGACGCCTCCACCGGCAGCCCGAGCAGCACGGCGAGCCAGGTGCCGGTCACTTCTTCGACGACCGAGGCCGCCGGACCGCACGCGTAGAATCCGGGACACTGGTCCCAGACGGAGGTGAGCCAGTCGGCCGCGACGGCCGCCGGCAGGCCTCCGCCGATCACAAAGCCGAAGTAGCGACCCGAGGGCATCGCGACCAGCCCCGGCTCGGCCGCACGAGCCAGATCCTCCACCACCATCATGGGATCGACGGGGCCTACCGGAAGTGGGCCACCGAGTCTGGAGCGCAGTTCGTCGAGGGTTGCCGACGCGGCCACCGGCCGGTGGTCGAGCGAGTCGAGCCACTTCACCGCGATCTCCGCCGTACGGACGAACAGTTCGGCAGGCACGGCGCCCGGCGGTCGGGATGCGCCGCTGGTATGCGCTTCCATCTGTGATTCCTCCACACTGGTCGGCGGTGTCACCGGACCCTATGGCGGACCCGGAGCGCCGGTCTTGGACGGGATTGCTCCCCACCACGCCTGAACGCTCCGGACTACGCTTGATCCGTGACGAGCGCCTCGGAGCCCTCGGGGAACCCACCGGACGCCGACCGGGCCCGGATGTGGTGGGTCGCGGAACTCGGCGGCCTGGAGCTTCTCCGGGCCACCCTCAGCGAATTCGCCTTCCGACCGCACGCGCACGAGGAGTTCTTCATCGCCCTCACCGAGGAGGGCGTCGCCACGCCCACCTACCGGGGGGACACGCACGTCATCGGCCCCGGCGACCTGATCGCGCTCAACCCGGAGGAGGCGCACGCCGGCGGTTCGCCCGCGGAAAGGTCCTGGACGTACCGGGCCCTGTATCCGGGGCCGGATCTCATGCGCAGGATTGCGGCGGAGTTCCCCGGCTACCGGTCCCGTGGGCCGGAGTTCGGCGGCGATGTCGTGCGGGACCGGGAGCTGGCCGCACGGCTACGCCGGTTCCACCGACTGTCGGAGCCACCCTTGTCGAGCATGCTCGAACGGGAGACGCAGCTCGTCGAGGCGCTCGTCCTACTGGTTGCGCGCCACGCGGTACCCCCACGGACTCCCAGGCCGCCCGGCCGGGAACGCCGGGCGGTCCTGCTCAGCAAGGAGTACCTGCGGGAACACCTCGACGAGAACGTGACGCTGGCAGCGCTGGCCAGGAACGCCGAGGTCAGCGCCTTCCACCTGTGTCGCGTCTTCCGGGCGGCGGTGGGGATGACACCCCACGCGTACCAGACCCAGGCCCGGGTACGGCGTGCCAAGGCTCTGCTCCGGGCGGGGCTGCCGATCGTCGAGGTCGCCGCCGAGGCGGGGTTCTACGACCAGGCGCACCTGACCCGGCACTTCAAGCGCATCGTCGGCCTTCCTCCCGGCCGGTACGTCAGGGACGCCACCTGACGACGCCCGGCAACCGGGCTCGGCGGTGCGGTGCTGCCGGTGGACCGTTCACGGCAGCGGTTCTCGCACGACACCGGCGATGACGCCGGCGACCATCTTCCGAACGGCATCGGCCCCCGGCCGCGTGCCGTTCCGGTCGGCGAACAGCAGGTGCCCGGCTCCGATCAGGGTGGGCGCGAGCATGTCGACGTCGGCGTCCGCCGCGATCCGGCCCAGGTTCCGCTCGGCGGTGAGGTACGAGGCGATCATGCCCACGGCTTCCGTCAGAACCGGTACGCCGGCCGGCCAGGCCTCACGCAGCCGGGCGCGCAGCTCGTCCCGGAACGTGACCAGGGCGACCATCGCCACCGCGACCGAGCCGAACAGGGCCGTCAGCGCGTCGGCGAGGTTGTCGACGACGGTGCCGGTTCCGGCGGACTCGACCAGGGCGGCGGCCTGGGCGTCCATCCGGTCGATGCGGTCGAGCACGAACTCGGCGAGGAAGGCGTCGAAGTCGTCGAAGTGCCGGTGCAGGACGCCCTTGGCACAGCCCGCCTCCGTGGTGACGGCCCGGCTGGTCAGCCCGCTCGGTCCGTCCCGCAGCAGGACCCGTTCGGCGGCGTCGAAGAGTTGCTCGCGGACGTCGCGGATCGCCACCCCTGTCGGCACCGTGTCTCCCCCTGCCGCTCGTCGAGGCCGTCTCGGTCGAGGCCATCTCTGACGAGCCCGTCGGTCCAGCCCAACCGGTTGATGAGTGGGCGCTCGCCCACTATGGTGGGCGCATGCCCACTATACCGTCGACGGAAGCGCCGCTTCCCGAACCCGAGCCTCATCACCATCGACAGGTGGCAGAGTCGTTCGGCTCGGATCCCGAACGCTACGACCGCACCCGACCCCGCTACCCCGACGCCCTGGTGCAGCGGATCACCGCCAGCAGCCCCGGTCGCGACGTACTCGACGTCGGCCTCGGCACCGGCATAGTGGCCCGGCAGTTCCACGCCGCCGGCTGCACGGTGCTCGGCGTCGAACCCGACAGCCGGATGGTCGAGTGGGCGCGGCAGCGCGGGTTGGAGGTCGAGGTGGCGACGTTCGAGGCCTGGGAGCCCGCCGGCCGTACCTTCGACGCGGTCGTCTCCGGGCAGACCTGGCACTGGGTGGATCCGGTCATCGGCGCGGCGAAGGCGGCCGAGGTGCTGCGGCCCGGTGGCCGGGTCGCGGTGTTCTGGAACGTCGAGCAACCGCCACCCGAACTGGCGACGGCCGTCGCCGCGATCTACCGCCGGATGATGCCCGACTCGCCCCTTGCCCGCCAATGGGCGGCGAGCGGTTCGGACGGGTATTCGGTGCTGGCCGACAGGGCGGCCGACGGGATGCGGCAGGCGGGCGCGTTCGGCACACCGGAGCGGTGGCGATTCGACTGGGAGCGGAGCTACACCCGCGACGAGTGGCTGGACGTGTTGCCGACGCAGGGCTGCCTCACCCGGATCCCGCCGGCCAGGCTGGCGGAGGTGCTGGCGGAGATCGGTGCCGCCGTCGACGCGATAGGTGGCGGTTTCACGGCGGGCTACACCACGACAGCGGTCACCGCGATCCGGGCCAGCACCGCCTGAGCCGGATTCACCGAACCACGGGTGGCGACTCCCGGGACGACGGCTCGGTCGTCTCGCTACGGCTGGTGGACCGCGCTTCCACCGCCTGTCCGCGTCGTTCGGTGATCCGGACGGACCGCGTTCCTACCCTCCGGTGTCCCTGTCGTACGCGGCCTGGCGGCGGCGGATCTCCGCGTGGTGGTCGGCGGACCAGGCCGCCAGGGCCAGAACGGTGGACAGCAGCGAGGTGCCGAGTTCGGTGAGGGCGTACTCGACCCGGGGCGGGACTTCCGGATAGGAGGTCCGGTTGATGAGCCCGGTGCGCTGGAGGTGTTTGAGGGTCAGCGTCAGCATGCGCTGGGAGATTCCGGGAATCGCGTCGGCCAGGTGGGAGTAGCGGATGGGGCCGTCGGCGAGTGTACCGATGATCAGCACGCTCCACTTGTCGCCGACGAGGTCCAGAACCTCGCGGATGAAGTCGGCGTCTTCGTCCTTCCATTGCGCGCACGGTCCCGGCACCCGCCGGACGTTCGCCCGGACGTTGGTTCGCGCCCGCCGGAGATCCTCTGTTCCCATGCCCGCCGTTCTCCGTCCGCCACGCACATGAATGTGCCTTTTGTGGGTCCCTGATTCTAATGCATGATTTGGTTACGAACAGGGAGTAAGAAATGGGGGACGAAATGAAGATCGAGTTCTGGTCGGACATCATCTGCCCGTACTGCGGACTGATGGACCACCGGCTGCACCTGGCCGTGAGCCGGTTCCGGCACGGCGACCAGATACAGGTGGTCCACCGGTCCTTCCCGCTCCACCCCGACCTGCCCCGTACTGGCGTCAGCCAGCGGAAGCTGATCGAGATGGCCGGGGCACCGGTCACGACCGTGGACCGGATCCTGCGGCCGATCGAACGGGCCGCCGAGGCGGAGGGCCTGACGCCGTACCGTGCGGTCGACCGCACGCTCGGCCCG
The DNA here is from genome assembly GCF_015690345.1 of Plantactinospora alkalitolerans. GTDB lineage: Bacteria > Actinomycetota > Actinomycetes > Mycobacteriales > Micromonosporaceae > Plantactinospora > Plantactinospora alkalitolerans. The sequence goes on from NZ_JADPUN010000281.1 coordinate 12,274, forward strand.
ACCGACCTGGCCCACGAGCTGCTTGCCTACGCCACCGAGCAGGGCCGGGGCAACGAGATCTGGACGGCGATGTTCCGCGCACACTTCGGGCAGGCCCGCAAGCTGTGGACCACCGAGGAGGTCCTCGGCTTCGCCGCCGACGTCGACCTGGACCCCGACGGGGCCGCCGAGGCCCTGCACAGCCGTCGTTACCGAGCCCGCGTGGCGGCCGACCAGCGCGAGGCCCAGCGCCTCGGCGCCCACGGCGCGCCGTTCCTCGTGTTCGACGGCCGGCTCGCCGTGCCCGGCGCCATCGGCACCGACGAGCTGCTCGCGGTGATCACCAGGGCCTGGACCGAAGGCCACCCCACACCGCAGCCGCTGCCGGTCGTCGGCGGCGGCACCGAGGGTCGGTGCGCCCCGGACGGCTGCCTGGCGCCCGAGCCCAGTACCACCTGACGCTCCCCCCGGGCCGGGACGGCGGAGTCTTCCCGTCACAGCGGCCCAGGGCCCGGCCGGTACGCCGTGCGGCGGATCCGCGCACGGCGTACCGGGCCGCCGGCCTGGGATCAGCGGTTGGAGGTCGCGGTGAGCGCGTACCCGCCGTACTGCGGACAGGTACCCTGCGCCGTGATCCCGCCCACCGGAAGGTGGCGGATCTCGACGAACCCGCCGGAGCAGGCGACCCAGAGGGTGGTGTCCGCGGTCCGGATCAGGCAGTCGAGCCGGATCTGCGCACCGATGCGGCTCGCGGTGCAGGACCCCCGGGACGGATCGTGCGGAGGCGGCAGCACCATCGCGAACGCCGCGGCCTGTGGCCACGAGGTCGCGATGGTGCTGCCGCCTCCGCAC
>NZ_JADPUN010000282.1 GCF_015690345.1 Plantactinospora alkalitolerans
CTCCGGTCCGGGTGCGGTCACCGACACCACACCGGCGCGGCCGGACTGGAGGCCTCCACTCCGAGCGCCGGTGTGGTGTCGGTGACCGCACCCGGACCGGAGACGGCGGTGGCCTGGGCGGCCGACTGCCGGGACCGGGGTGTCGCGGTGGGCTGCTTCCGGCCGCCATCGACACCGGACAGCCGCTCCCGGCTCCGCCTGACCATCAACGTCGGCCTCGACCGGCGCGACTTCGACCGGGCGCTCGACGTGATCGTGGAGTGCGCGCCGTGACCGGCGGAGCGTGGCGCGGTCCGATCCTGGTCACCGGGACCGACACCGACGTGGGCAAGACGATCGTCACCGCCGCGATCACGGCGGCCGCCCAGGCCGCCGGCCTGCGGGTCGCCGTGCTGAAACCCGGCCAGACCGGTACGGCGACCGGTGCCGTTCCGGACATCGACACCGTGAACCGGCTGGCCGCCCCGATGACCGCTCGTACCCTGGTCAGCTATCCCGAGCCGCTGGCCCCGCTCGCCGCGGCCCGGGTGGCGGAGGCGGAGCCCCTGGAGCTGTACGCGGTGGTCGACGAGATCCGGGCCGAGGCGGAAAAGCACGACCTGGTGTTGGTCGAGGGTGCCGGCGGACTGCTGGTCCCGATGGGGCTGCGTCCGTCCGGCGAGGCGTGGACCTTCGCCGACCTGGCGGTGTCGATCGGTGCGCCGGCCGTGGTGGTCACCCGGGCCGGGTTGGGCACGCTCAACCACACCGCGCTGACCCTGGAGGCGCTGGACCGCCGGGCGGTGCCGGCCGGTGTGGTCCTCGGTGCCTGGCCGGCCGAGCCAGAGCTGGTGCACTGGGCCAATCTCACCGAGCTGGTTCCGAACATGGTCGGCGCACTACCGGACGGCGCCGGGACGATGGAACCGGGCGTGTTCCGCCGCTCCGCGCCGGGCTGGCTCACCCCGGCCCTGTACGGCGTCCTGGACGACTGGCGTACCTGGGCCGAAGAGGTCAGCTGACTTCCCGACGGTGCACCGCCGGAAGTCCTTCGCGGGATCGTCGCCCGACCGGAGGGCCGTGGCGATGATCTGCAAGATCCCGAACGCCGGGAACGACGCGGGCACCCTTCCCTCGCCGGTCGTCTGGGGGGGCACCGGCCGCGTCGTCGCCGCGTCGTCGTGGCGCCGACGCCCGAGGGTCCGAGGTCCCTGACTTTCGTCAGTAACGCGCAGGTCGCGAGGCTTGTAGCCTGGGCCAGGTGATCGCCTGGGCGCTCGGGATGTTGCGGCAGCGAGGCGGGCCTCTCGACGCGGCGCTCAGCCATCGGGACCGGATCCTCCACACGATGCTGTGGGTCGTGCTCTCCGCGCCGGTAGCCCTGGCGCTGGCAACCCCACCGCACCCGCCGTGGTACGGGATCCGGCTGGCCGGTTCGGTGCTACTGCTCGCGGTCGCGGTGCTGGCGTGCCGGCGGGCGCCGCTTCTCTCACTCGTGCTCGTCGTCCTTCCCACCGCGTTCGACGGCAATTTCATCTTCGCCATTCCGGTCTTCAGCTATCTGCTGGGGCTGCGTGAACGTCGGGCCGGGCCCGCGGGGTTCACCTTCGCCGTGATCGCGCTCGGCGGTACCGTGCTGAACCTCGGCCTGCTCGGCACCGCCGCCGAGGTCTGGTTCCTCCTCGCCAGCACGCTGCTGGTCGGCGGGGTGTTCCCCTGGCTCGTCGGCCGGTACCACCGGCAGCACCGGGCGCTGGTGCTGGCCGGCTGGGAGCAGGCCGGGCTGCTGGAACGCGAGCAGCAGGGCGTTGCCGAGCGGGTCCGAATGCGGGAGCGGGCCCGGATCGCCCAGGACATGCATGATTCGCTGGGACACGACCTGAGCCTGATCGCGCTGCGGGCGGGCGCACTGGAGGTGGCGCCCGAGCTCGACGAGCGACACCGACGGGCGGCCGGCGAACTGCGGGTCAGCGTCGCCCTGGCGACCGACCGGCTGCGGCAGGTCATCGGGGTGCTCCGGGACGACGCCGAGTCGGCGCCGATCCGGCCGGCGGGCGAGAGCGTCGCCGACCTGGTCGAGCGCGTTCGGGCCGCCGGAATGTCGGTACGCCTGCTCACCGACCGGAACCCGGTACCGCCGCCCGCGCTGCCGGGCCGGTACCCGGTGTCGGTGGGGCAGGAGCCGGCGTCGGTGCCGGAGGAAGTGGATGGCGTCGTGCCGCCGATGGTCGGGCGGGCGATCGTTCGGGTGGTACAGGAGGCGTTGACCAACGCGACCCGGCACGCGCCGGGTGCCGCGGTGACGGTCTCGCTGACCCACTCCCGGGACCGGACCTCGGTACGGGTGCTGAACGATCCACCACCGGCCGGGCCGCTTCCTGGGCCACGGACGACCGGGTCCGGCCTGGTCGGGCTGCGTGAGCGGGTACGGCTGGCCGGTGGCAGCCTGCGCGCCGGCCCGAAGGGACAGGGCTTCGAGGTGCTTGCCGAGCTGCCACACACCACCGAGACGGCGTACGGGGTCGAATCGGCGTACCCCGTGGAGCAGGACTGGGCCGGGTACGCCGAGCCGGTGTCCGGGCTCCCCGCCCCCTCGGACGCGGGCGGGCCGGCAACCCCGGAACCGGCACGCCTCGGTACCGCCCACCGGCTGCGTTCCGCCCGGCGACGGGTCCGGCGCAGCCTGGTGGTGGCGGTGGCCGTACCGGCCGCGATCGGGATGCTGCTGGTGCTCGCGTACTACCCGATCGCGTCCTTCGGAGCGGTGCTGGACTCCGAGCGGTACGACCGGATGCGGGTGGGACAGGACCGCGCCGAACTGCGTGACCTGCTGCCGCGGCGGCAGGTCGCCAGACCGGAGAATGCCGCCGGTCGCCCGGTGCCGAGCGGGGCCGCGTGCGAGTTCTACTCCGACGGCGGTCTCCCGCCCGGGCAGACGGTCTACCAGCTCTGCTTTCTGGACGGGCACCTCGTCGTCAAGTACCACCTCGCCGGCTGAGTCGCCGGCCCCGTGCCGGTACCGTCGCACGGCTGCGACCGCCGGCCCGTGCCGGTACCCGCCGCGACGATCTCCCCGCAAGTGACGATCTGTCCGTGACGACAAGGAGTGCAGAGTGATCCCCGTCCTGCTGGCCGACGACGAGGCGATGATCCGGGCCGGGGTCCGAGCCATCCTGGCGACCGACCCGGAGATCGAGGTGGTGGCCGAGGCCGCCGACGGGCGCAGCGCGGTGGAACTGGTCCGGACGCATCGGCCACGGGTGGCACTCCTGGACATCCGGATGCCCCGGCTCGACGGGCTCGCCGCCGGGGCACAGATCCGTCAACTGGTCCCGGAGACAGCGGTGATCATGCTGACCACCTTCGGCGAGGACGACTACATCGCTCGGGCGCTCGGCGAGGGAATGAGCGGCTTCCTGCTCAAGTCCGGCGACCCGCGGGAGTTGATCGCCGGGGTGCGGGCGGTGGCGGACGGCGCGGCGTACCTCTCGCCGGAGGTCGCCCGGCGGGTGATCGAACTCGGCGGTGGCCTGCTGGCCCGGGGTCCGGCCGCCCGGGACCGGATCGAGGCGCTCACCGAGCGGGAGCGGGAGGTGCTCGCCCTGGTTGGTGCGGGACTCTCCAACGCCGAGATCGCTCGGCGCCTGTTCCTGGTGGAGGGCACCGTGAAGAGCTATCTGAGCAGCATCTTCACCCGGCTCGGCGTCCGTAACCGGGTGCAGGCGGCGATCATCGCGTACGAAGCCGGCCTGACGGCCTGACGGCCTAACACAGCTGTTAGGAGGGGCCCCTTCTTCTACAGAAAACGATAAGAAGGGGCCCTTCCTTACGTCTGTCAGGCGTCGCGGCGGCGGAGCACGGTGTGTCCGGCGAGCAGCGCCGCGAGCGCCCAGCCGAGGAGCAGCAGCAGGCCCACGGCTGGCGGGTAGGGGGAGGTGTCGGTGTCGGCGCGGAGGAAGTGCAGGCCGGCGCTGCCGGGCAGGATGTCGGCGATGGTGTTGAGGGCTGCCAGGTCGGGCAGGCGGAGGGTGGTCGGGATGATCACCAGGGTCAGGAAGATCGTGACCAGGGTGCCGACCGGCCCACGCAGTGCGGCGCCGAGGCCGAGGGTGAAGACGCTGATCAACGCCAGGTACGCGCCGAGCCCGATCGCGTCGCCGAGGGTCTCGGCGGCGTCGAACCGCCCCCACGTCCCGAGTACGGGTGCCGCGACGGCGGCGCCGAGCCCGCCGAGCAGTGTGCCGAGGCTGAAGGTGACTCCGGCGACCACGGTGGTCTTGGCCAGCAGCAGTCGCCATCGGGACGGGGTCCACTGCAGGGTCGGCCGGATCGTTCCGGTGCTGTACTCGGCGGTGATGACGAGCAGGGCGAGCGCGAGTACGGCGAACTGGGTCAGTTCGACGGCGTCGATCGCGATCCGGCCGATGGCCACCACGCCCCTGTCGTCGGCGGGCTCGGTGTTGGTGTTGCCGTTCTGGACGTAGATGGCGAGTTGCCCGGCGGTGGCGGCCATCAGGAGCACGCTGGCCAGGAGGCTCCACCAGACCGAGCGCACCGACCACAGCTTGGTCCACTCGCTGGCGATCGCCCCGGGCAGCCCGCCACCGGGGTGCGGGCCTGCGGTCGTACGGCCCGGGGTGGGGGAGACGGTGCTGCTCATCGAGCCTCGATTCGGGTCTGGGCGGCCGGGTGAGCGGCGGGGTGGGCGGCGGTGGTACCGACGAACTCCAGGCTGCCGCTGGTGAGTTCGAGGTACGCCTGCTCCAGGGACGCCTCCCGGGCGCTCAGCTCGTGCAGTCGTACGCCGAGTTCGTGGGCCAGGTCGCCGACCTCGGCCACCGTCGTACCGGTGACCACCAGTTCGTCGTCGCCGACCGGCTCGATCGCGAGGTGCCGGGCGGCCAGTCGGTCCCGCAGCCGGACCAGCGCGCCCGGTTCGGGGCTGCGGACCCGGACCGCGGTCAGCGAACTGCCCGCGATCACCTCGTCGATCGGCGCGTCGGCGATGAGCCGGCCCCTGCCGATCACCACGAGCTGGTCGGCGGTGAGCTGCACCTCGCTCATCAGGTGGCTGGAGACGAAGACGGTACGTCCCTCGGCGGCCAGCGACCGCATCAGCTCGCGGATCCAGCGCACTCCGTCCGGGTCGAGCCCGTTCACCGGCTCGTCGAACATCAGTACTCCCGGATCGCCGAGCAGTGCCCCGGCGATGCCGAGCCGCTGCCCCATGCCGAGGGAGAAGGCGCCGGCCCGTTTGCCGGCCACCTCGGTCAGTCCGACGGTGGCCAGTACCTCGTCCACCCGTCGGGTCGGGATGCCGTTGCTGCGGGCCATCGCCAGCAGGTGTGCCCGGGGTGTCCGGCCCGGATGGACGGCTCGGGCGTCGAGCAGTGCGCCGACGGCCCGGAGCGGGTGCCGGAGGGTCGCGTACGGCCGTCCGTCGACGAGTGCGGTTCCGGCGTCCGGCTGGTCCAGGCCGAGAATCATCCGCATCGTGGTGGACTTGCCGGCACCGTTCGGGCCGAGGAAGCCGGTGACCCGACCGGCGGCGATGTTCAGCGACAGGTTGTCGACCGCCGTCGTGGCGCCGAAGCGCTTGGTCAGTTCGGTTAACGTGATCATGAATCCTTCCGGTGTTTCGCGACTCGCCGGTCCGGGGCGCGGTCCGACTCGTGCGCCCACGCTAGGAACTCGGGTGGGGGTGACGCTGCGGACGATCGGCGGCTCGGAACCCTGACTTTCGTCAACTCCGTGCGCGCCGGCGGCCCGGTGAACCCGCCCGAGCCCGGCTCGCGGCGGTCGATCAGCCCGGATGGGGGATAAGGTCCTGACACCGGACAAATGTGAGAAGGATCCGGTTATCTTCCTGAAATGCAGCAGATCCGGCTCCTGTCGCGCCACCTGGTGGCCCTGACCGGCGCGATCGTCCTTACCGCTGGCACCGCTCCGGCCGTTGCCGCCGACGATGCGACCGGTGCCGGGGTGGCCCGCTCGGACGGCGCGACCGGGCCGGCCCGATCGGCCTGGTTGTCCATCGGATCGGGCATCTTCTCGGTCGACATCGCGGCCGGTACGGTGCGCTACCGCGCCTGTTCCGGCGACACCGGTCGGCTCGACGACCCGGAGATGGCGGTCCTCGACGAGGTGGTGACGGGGCGGGTCCGGGTGGCGGGTACGACGTACCGCTACGAGTTGCCGCTGAACAACCAGGCCGACGGGGTCGTCACGATCGATCGCGGGCACGGCGCGGCGGTGGTGGGGAAGGCGCCGGTGGTGGTCAGCCCGCAGCCGGCGCCACTGGCCGGGCGTGAGCCGCTGGGCCCGCTCACCGTGCCACTGCGGCAGATCGTCGACGCGTCGGCCGCCAGGGGCAATCCGGCGGGCGTGTCCGTCCTGGACCTCTCCGGCCGGTACGGCTTCCAGGAGGTCGCGGTCAACGGCGGGTTCCGGCCGAAGGCGGCGAGTGTGATCAAACTATGGATCCTGGCCGAGCTGCTGCGTCGGGTGGACTGCGGTCGTACCTCGCTGGACGCCGGGGTGCTGGTCGAGCCGGCGGACGTGGTGGGCGGCAGCGGCGAGTTGCAGAAGGAGACTTTTCCGCAGGTGGTGTCGGTCGGCCGGCTGGCCCAGTACATGATCATTTATAGCGACAACACGGCCGCGAACGTACTGATCGACTTCCTGGGCGGATTCGCGCCGGTCAACGCGTTGATCGACTCGCTGAACCTGAGGCACACGGTGCTCGCCCGCAAGATGCTCGACACCGAGGCGGCGGCCCGGGGCGAGGAGAACTACCTGACCGCCGACGACGTGGTGTCGCTGCTCGGCGCGGTCTGGGACGGCAACCTGCTGTCGGCCGGGTCGCGGGAGACCATGATCCGCTTCATGCGCGAGCAGACGATCAATACGAAGATCCCCGCCGCGCTGCCTCCCGGCGTACCGGTCGCGCACAAGACCGGTGAACTGACCGACGCCTCGCACGACGTCGGCTACTACCTTGTTCCCGGCTCGGAGGTGGCGGTCACCTTCGTCACGTCCGGCCCGGAGGCCGGCGGGGCGGAGACGGTACGACAACTCGCCCGCGCGGTCTACGACTATCTCGAACGGGGCCGCCGGGTGCCGGCGTACCCGGTCCGAGCCACCCGTCCGGCGCGTCCGGTTTCGGGCCACCGGTTCGCCGAAGTCGTAGGCTAGGGTCCGTCCGGGGAGCGGTGGGTGCTGGAGGTCGTCTGTCATGCAGCAGGTCGAGGCGGGTTCTTCGGTGCCGGCGGCGGAAGCCGCGACCGGGCGGACCCGGTGGTTTCCCCGGGTCATCACCCTGGCGTTGGTGATCCTCGTGGTGGACCAGCTCACCAAACTCTGGGCCACCTCCGCGCTCTCCGACGGCGGCTCGGTGCCGGTGCTCGGTGACCTGCTCAGCCTGCGGTTGCTCTACAACCCGGGTGCGGCGTTCTCGATCGGCACCGGGGTCACCTGGGTCTTCACGATCATCGCCGCCGTCGCCGTCGCCGCGATCACCCGGGCGGCCTGGAAGGTGCGGACCGGCGCCTGGGCGCTCGCCCTCGGGCTGGTGCTGGGCGGCGCCACGACCCACCTGCTCGACCGGCTGTTCCGGGAGCCCGGATTCGCCCGGGGGCACGTGGTCGACTTCATCGACTATGCCGGATTCTTCGTCGGCAACGTCGCCGACCTCAGCCTTGTCGTCGGGGGCGGGCTGATCGTCGCGCTATACCTGCGCGGTGTCGGCCTCGACGGCCGGCGCGGCGACGGGTAGTCCGATCCGGCGTACCCGGGCCAGCCCGATCACGGTGCCGAGCCCGGCGACGGCGAGGATGATCATCGCCCAGGCGATCGCCACCGGTCCGAACACGCCGACGGCCAGTCCGATGGCCGGCGGCAGCGCGATCCCGCCGACCATCGACACGGCGACGACGGTCGGGGTCAGCGCGGGGCGGTGCCGGGCCAGCCAGGCCAGCCCGGTGGGGAAGAGCGGGCCGACCGCGACGCCCAGCAGCCCGTAGGCGATCGGTGCCGGCCCGTCGAGCAGGGTGCCGGCCGCGGCGAGCACGGTCAGCCCGGTGCAGGCGATCACGATCGTCCGTGCCGAATAGCGGCGGCAGAGCGGCACGACCGCGAAGCGTGCCGCGGTGAACGCCAACCAGAAGCCTGAGGTGGCGGTCGCGGCGGTGGACTCCGACAGCCCGGTCGCGATCAGATGGGTGGTCTCCCAACCGGCCGCACCGGTCTCCAGCCCGACGTGCAGCACGAAGAACAGCAGGAAACCGAGCGACAGCGCCCCACCGAGCGGGGCGGACCAGCGCCGGTCGCCGACCTCCCGCCGGGCCGGAGTCGACCCGGGTGCGGAGGTCGACCCGGGTGCGGGGTCCGACCCCGGCGTGCGGACCGACCGGGGCGCCGGAACCGGTCCGGTCGCCGGAACCGGTCCGGTCGCCGGAACCGGTCCGGTCGCCGGAACCGGTCCGGTCGCCGGAACCGGTCCGGTCGCCGGAACCGGTCCGGTCGCCGGAACCTGTCCGGTCGCCGAAACCGGTCCGGGCGCCGGTCCGGGCTCCGGTGGTGCCGGTGGGCCGACCGTCGCCGCCGGTGCGAGGCGGGCTCCGGACGCGGTACGCAGCGCCGGCACGGCCAGCACCGCCAGCAGGGCGCAGCCGGCGAACGACCAGCCGTACCCGGGCAGCAGCCCGATCGCGATCGGTCCGGCGACGGCACCGACGCCGAAGCAGCCGTGCAGCAGATTGAGCATGCCGTGGCCGCCCTCGGCGTACACCTCGGTGAAGACCTGGTTGACGCCGCCGTCGAGGCCGCCGAAGCCGACCCCCGCGACGAAGGCGGCGACCAGGGCCAGCGGCCAGCCCGGGGCGAGCGGGAACGCCACGCACCCCACCGCGACCCCGAGGAGTGACCAGCCCAGGAAGCGACCGTCGGCCACGCCGAGCCGCCGGGCGAGAGGCATCGCCAGGACACCGATGATCGCGCCCGCGAAGTGCACGCTCAGCGCGGTGGCCGCCCCGGCGGCGGTGATCCCGTGCTCCGTCCGCAACTGTGGGATCGCCGGACCGTAGAGCGCCTGTTGCAGGCCGATCATCGCGAACGCGGTGACCGCGCCGAGCACCGCCACCGGGCGCAGCCGGTGCGGGGCGGGATGGCGTACTCCGACGGTCACGCCAGCACGACCTGAAGGCCGGCGTCGCGCAGCGCCGCCACCTGTTCGGTGTCCGCGCCGTCGTCGGTGACGAGGACGTCGGCGACCTGCACCGGCCCGATGCGGGCGAAGGTGACCCGACCGAGCTTGGTCGAGTCGGCCACCACCACCCGGCGGCGGGACGCGGCGATGGCGGCCCGCTTGACGCGTACGTCGTCCGGGTTGAAATCCGAGAGCCCGGTGCCGCTGTCGACACCTCCGACCGAGAGCACGAAGGTGTCGAAGCGCAGCTCGTCGAAGATCCGCTCGGCGAGTGGCCCGACGAAGCACTGTTCTCCGGGGCGTACGTCCCCGCCGCTGGCGATGAGCCGGATCCCGGACTCGTCGGCGAGTTCGGTGGTGGCCGGGACACTCAACGCGCAGACGGTCAGCTGCCGCCGTCCGCGCAGTGCCCGGGCGGTGGCCAGCGCGGTGGTGCCGGCGTCGACCACCACGGTCTCGTTGGCGCCGATCAGTGCCGCCGCGGCGACTCCGATCCGGGCCTTGAGGTCCGCCTGCTGGTGGGTGCGTACGGCGAACGGCGGCTCGTAGCTGCCCGAGACCGTGCTCACCGCCCCGCCGTGTACCCGCTGGAGCAGTCCGTCCCGTTCGAGCAGTTCCAGGTCGCGGCGGGTGGTCATCTCCGATACACCGGCCCGGGCGCTCAGTTCGGCGACCGTGACCCGGCCATGGGTCAGCAACAGCTCCACGATTGCCTGGTGCCGTTCTTGAACAGACATGTGTGCGATTAAAACACTATCTCTGTTCGAATGCCAAGATCCTTTGTTTGGATAGGCTCCGCGTGGAGCGTCGGGCGACGACGAACGCGTCGGGCATCCGGAACGAGAGGTTGTCCGGACACCAGGGCGCCCGCAGCACCGCGACGTCGGGAAGCAACGGCGCCGTCTCGGCCACCACCACCGCGGCCTCCATCCGGGTGAGCTGGGCGCCGACACAGCGGTGCGCACCGGCACCGAACGCGAGGTGGCGCCGGGAGCCCGGCTGGCCGGGCGAGAACCGCTCCGGCTCCGCGACCACCTCCGGATCGCGGCCGGCACGGGCCAGCCAGAGTACGACGCTGGTCCCCGCCGGTACGGGGGTGCCGGCCAGCACGGTGTCCCGAGCGGCCACCCGGCGCCAGGTGACGATCGGCGGCTCCAGGCGTAGGCCCTCCTCCACCACGTCCTCTACGTCGACCGTGCCGTCACCCAGCCCGGCGAGCACCTCCGGCGTTTCGGCCAGCCGGTGCAGCAGCAGGGTGAGGAACTGCGACGTCGTCTCCTGCCCGGCGACCAGCAGGAAGAACAGCGCCCCCACCACGACCTCCGGCGGATGCCCGGCGGCCCGGAGCTGGCCGACCAGCCCGGCACCGGTCGCCGCGAACTCCCGCAGCACGGCGTGGAACCGGCCGACGACGTCAGCCAGGACCCGCTGCCGAGCGGGATCGACCGGGGCCCAGAACAACTCCAGGGCGGCCCGGGTGAACTCCTTCACCACCTGGGCCGGCGCCTCCGGCAGGTCGACGAGCCGGGCCAGGACCAGCAGCGGCAGGTCGGCCGCGAGGTCGGCGTACAGGTCGACGGGTTGTCCCGCGTCGAGCGCGGCGCCGAGCCGGCCCACCCGCTCCCGCACGACGGCGGTCAGCCAGGGCCGCTGCTCGGCGACCCGCCGTGGATGCAGGGCCTCGGCCACGATGCCCCGGATCGCGGGATGACTGGGCCCGCCGTTGTTGGCCAGCGTGGCGGGCAGCCGGAAACCGTGCCCGGCGAGCACCCGGAGCGCGGCGACCGGGATCGGGGTCATCGCGTCCAGCGCGTTGTCCGGACGGAACGTTCCCGGATCGGCGAGCACCTGGCGGACCAGGGCATGCCGGGTCACCACCAGATGGTCGACCCCGACATGGTCGGGTAGCACCACGACGTCCGGCCACGACCGCGCGACCGACTCCTGCCAACTCCGGAACAGCACTTGATCACGCTAACCAGCCCGGTGCTCGCGACCGGCACCGCCCGTTCCGGAGGTGATCTGGGTCAGCTCCCAGACCCGGCTGTGCTTCACCCGGACGCTCTCCAGCGCGGGCGACACCGGGATGTCGTACCCGGCCAGCGGCTGGAACCGGTCCCGGGGCAGGTACGCCCGTTCGGGGTCGCCGACCAGCACCCGGGCGCCGCCGCGCGCCGCGCGGATCAGGAACCGGAGCACCCGGTTGGCCATCGCCTTGCTGTAGAAGACGTCACCGGCGAGTACGACCTGCGCGTTCCCGGCGTCGCCGTCGAGAATGTCGCCGATCTCGCCCTCGACGACCACCTCGTTGGCTCGGGCGTTCACTCCGACGGCTGCGACCGCCATCGGGTCGGTGTCGACGGCCCGGACCCGGGTGGCACCGGCCCTGGCAGCGGCGACCGCCACCAGCCCGGATCCGGAGGCCAGGTCGAGTACCCGCCGTCCGGCCACCGTCTCCGGATGGTCCAGCACGTACCGGGCCAGTGCCTGCCCGCCCGCCCAGGCGAAGGCCCAGAACGGTGGAGGCTGCTCGCTGCGGAACTCGCCCTCGGTCAACTCCCAGAGGCCGATCGGCTCGGCCGCCTGGTGAAGCCGGATCTCCGGCACCGCTGCGACCGGGCTCAGCTGGGCGTAGGTTCGGACGAACTCCGCCGGGTTGTCGGACACAACCGCGCATTCTGCCCGGTCACCGGCCGGTGCTGGAGGGCGCCCCGGACACGGTCGTCGACGGAGGTGGATGCGCCGTGGCATCGTCGTCCGGAGGGAGGTACCGCGATGACGACGCACCGGACGACCGCGCCGCCACCCCGGCGGAATGGGGCGGCATCGGGGATCTCGATCGGGGTCGTCGGCGGCGGCATCGGCGGTCTCACCGTGGCGCTCTCGCTGCTCCGAGCGGGTTTCGACGTCCGGGTGTACGAGCAGGCGGGCGCGTTGGCCGAGGTCGGCGCGGGGGTGCAGGTCAGCCCGAACGCGGTACGGGTGCTGCACCGGCTCGGCCTGGCGGAGGAACTGGCGAGGACCGGGGTGGCGCCGGTGGCGTGGCAGCAGCGGCGCTGGGCGGACGGCCGGACGCTGCTGCGTACGCCGTTGGCCGGGCCGGTGGAGGCCACGTTCGGCTTCCCGCACTACCAGATCCACCGCGCCGACCTGCTGGCCGCGCTGGCCCGGTTGGTGCCGGCCGAGCGCGTCCATCTCGGTCACCGGCTCACCGGCCTGGTCGAGCGCGACGACCACGTGCTGGCGTCGTTCGAGAACGGTGCCCGGGTGGAGGTCGACGTGCTGATCGGCGCCGACGGTATCCACTCGGCCGTACGCCGCGAGTTGTTCGGGCCGGCGGAGCCCCGCTTCACCGGCTGCGTCGCCTACCGGGGGCTGGTCCCGGCCGATCGGCTGCGCGGCCTCGACCTGGAGGTGACCGGCCAGATCTGGATGGGTCCGGGTCGACACTTCGTGCACTACTTCGTCAGGGGCCGGCGCCTGGTCAACGTCGTCGCCGTCGTCGAGCAGGACACCTGGAGCGGCGAGTCCTGGACCGATCGTGGCGACCCCGCCGAGGCGCTCGCGGCGTTCGACGGATGGCATCCGCAGGTCCGGAGCATCCTCGACGCGCTCGACGAGACGTTCGTCTGGGCACTGTTCGATCGGGAACCGCTACCCCGGTGGTCCTCGGGCCGGGTCACGCTGCTCGGCGACGCGTGCCACCCGATGCTGCCCTTCATGGCCCAAGGGGCGGCGCAGGCGATCGAGGACGGGGCGACGCTGACGGCCTGCCTGACGGGCGCGGGTCCGGAT
>NZ_JADPUN010000283.1 GCF_015690345.1 Plantactinospora alkalitolerans
GAGTAGCGATGGACTTCGGGTTCGACGCGCGTACCGCCGACCTGCACGAGGCGCTGCACGACTTCCTGCTCGACCACGTCTACCCGGCCGAGGCGGTGTACGAGGAGCAGGTCGCCGCGGCGGCCGACCCGTCGACGCCGGCCGGGGTGTGGACCCGGCCGCCCGTCCTCGACGAGCTCAAGGCCGAGGCACGCCGGCGTGGCCTGTGGAATCTCTTCCTGCCGGACCCGGCCTACGGCGCCGGGCTGACCAACCTCCAGTACGCGCCGCTGGCCGAGCTGACCGGACGCAGCCCGCACCTCGCGCCGGAGGCGCTCAACTGCGCCGCCCCGGACACCGGCAACATGGAGCTGCTGGCCGAGTTCGGCAGCCCCGCCCAGCGGGAACGCTGGCTGCGCCCGCTGCTCGACGGCGAGCTGCGTTCCGCGTTCTGCATGACCGAGCCCGAGGTGGCCTCCTCGGACGCGACCAACATCGCCACCCGGATCGTCGCCGACGGCGACGACTACGTGATCACCGGACGCAAGTGGTGGTCGACCGGAGCGATGGATCCGCGCTGCGGGATCTTCATCGTGATGGGCAAGACCGATCCGGCGGCGCCCCGGCACCGGCAGCAGAGCATGGTGCTGGTGCCCCGGGACACCCCGGGCGTGACGGTGCGGCGCGGCCTGACGGTGTTCGGCTACACCGACGGCGCGCACGGCGGGCATGCCGAGGTGAGCTTCGACGAGGTACGGGTGCCGGCGGACCATCTGATCGGCGGGGCCGGTGACGGGTTCGCGATCGCGCAGGCGCGGCTCGGTCCCGGCCGGATCCACCACTGCATGCGGCTGATCGGGATGGCGGAACGCGCCCTCGAACTTCTCTGCGTGCGCGCCGCCGGGCGGGTCGCGTTCGGCCGTCCACTGGCCGAGCAGGGGGTGGTGCAGGACTGGATCGCCGAGTCGCGGGTCCGGATCGAGCAGGCCCGCCTGCTGGTGTTGAAGACCGCCTGGCTGATGGACACGGTCGGCAACAAGGGCGCGCACACCGAGATCCAGGCCATCAAGATCGTTACTCCGGCGATGGCCGAATGGGTGATCGACAAGGCCATCCAGGCGCACGGTGGAGCCGGCGTCAGTCAGGACACGCCGCTGGCCGCGCTCTGGGCCCAGGCCCGTACCCTCCGGCTCGCCGACGGCCCGGACGAGGTGCACCGGGCGGCCCTGGCCCGGCGCGAGTTGCGGCGGTGGGCGCCCGCCTGAGGGGGCCGGGCGGCATCCGCCCGACCCGGTCCGGGCCGCGGGTCAGGCTGAGGTGCGGTGCACGAGATGGGTGTCGAGCAGGACGTACGGCATCTCGCGCTCCTCCCGCCGGATCCGCGAGACCAGCAGCCGGGCCATCTGCCGGCCCATCTCCTCCATCGGCTGGAAGACCGTGGTCAGCGGCGGTTCGGTCTGGCGGGCGATCGGGGCGTCCTCGAAGCCGACCACCGCCACGTCCCCGGGCACCCGGCGACCGGCCTCGCGGAGCGCCCGCAGCGCGCCGCAGGCCATCAGGTCGGAGGCGATGAAGACCGCGTCGAGATCGGGACAGCTGTCCAGCAGCCGCCGCATCGCCGCGGCGCCGCTGCTCTCGCTGAAATCGCCGTACGCGATCAGGGCGTCGCTGACCATCCCGCCGCTGTTCCGGACCGCGTCCTGGTAGCCGGTGAGTCGGGCCACGCCCACGCCCATGTCCTGCGGACCCGCGATGGTGGCGACCCGCTTGCGGCCCTGGCCGACCAGATAGTCCACCGCCTGCCGGGCACCACCGGCGTTGTCCACGTCCACGAAGTACGATCCGGCCGGGTCGGACAGCATCCGGGCCGGACGGCCGCCGAGCACGGTCGGCAGCCCGCGCTGCTCCAGCAGCGTCGGCAGCGGGTCGGCGTCGTGCAGGGAGAGCAGGAGTACGCCGTCCACGTGCTGGTTGGTGAGGTGGTGCTCGACCCGTTCCCGCTCGGACGGGGACTGCGCCATCGCCAGCCACAGTTGCATGGGCGTCTCCAGCAGCGCGGAGCTGATCCCCCGGACGATGCCGGCGAAGAACGGCTCGCCGAAGACGCGTTCCTCCGATTCGGAGACCACCAGGGCCACCGAGTCGGTCCGCTGGGTCACCAGCGCGCGGGCCGCCCGGTTCGGCACGTAGCCCAACTCGGCGATCGCGCGCTGTACCGCGGCCCGGGCCTCGGGACTCACCTGGGGTGAGCCGTTGACCACGCGGGACACGGTGCCCCGCCCCACTCCGGCGCGGGCGGCGACCGCGTCCAGGGTCGGCCGCCCGAGCGAGCGGGTGCGCTGGGTTGTCATCGTTCGTCCCTCCGACGTCGGGCACCCGGCACCGACCCGGTGCGGATCGGTGCCGAGTACCCCCAATACTGGCCGACCACGACTATTCTGCGGTCAAACCGTTACGTCGGATCACGCCGGCGTACCACCTGGCGCTCGCCTTGGGGATCCGAAGCTGGCTCTCGTAGTCGACGTAGACCATGCCGAAGCGCTTCGTGTAGCCCCATGCCCACTCGTAGTTGTCAAGCAACGACCAGGCGAAATAGCCTCGCAGCGGCACCCCGGAGGCGATCGCCGCCGAGCAGGCCCGCAGGTGGGCGTCGAAGTACGCCAGCCGGTCGCTGTCGTCGACCTGACCGTCGACCACCTCGTCGACGAACGCCGACCCGTTCTCGGTGATGTAGAGCGGCAGCTCCGGGTAGTCCCGGTGGACGAACTGGAGGGTCTCCACCAGACCCGGGGCGTCGATCTCCCAGTTCATGTCGGTCACCGGCACGCCACGGGTGACGAACCGGACCTGCTCGCTGCCGGGCCAGCTCGACTGCTTCCGCCAGTACGGTTCCGGCGTCACCCCCTCGAGCGGGGCGGCGACGACGTGCCGGCTGTAGTAGTTGATGCCGAGGAACGACAGCGGGGTGGAGATGGTGTCGAGGTCACCGTCCCGGACGTGGTCGAAGTCGGTCACCGTCGTGAGATCGGAGACCACGTCGGCCGGGTAGCTGCCGCGCAGGATCGGGTCCAGGAAGAACCGGTTGGCCAGTCCGTCGATCCGGCGGGCCGCGTCGGCGTCGCCGGGCGAGTCGGTCTGGGGGGAGACCGCGTACAGGTTCAGGGTCACCCCGACCTCGTGGTCCGGCCGGGCCGCCCGCATCGCCTGGGTGGCCAGTCCGTGCCCGAGCATCAGGTGGTGCGCCGACCGGACCGCCTCGGCCGGAACGGTACGACCGGGCGCGTGCACGCCGGAGCCGTAGCCGAGGAAGGCCGAGCACCACGGTTCGTTGAGCGTGATCCAGTTCCGGACCCGGTCACCGAGGGCGGCGTGGGTCAGGGCGGCGTACTCGGCGAACCGGAACGCGGTGTCCCGGGCGGGCCAGCCGCCGGCATCCTCGAGCGCCTGGGGCAGATCCCAGTGGTAGAGGGTGATCCAGGGCTCGATGTCGTGTTCGAGTAGTTCGTCCACCAGCCGGCGGTAGAAGTCCAGCCCCTCCTGGTTGCCGGAACCGACACCGTCCGGCTGGATCCGGGGCCACGCCACCGAGAGCCGGTACGCCCGCAGGCCCAACTCGGCCATCAGCTTCACGTCGTCCGAGAACCGGTGGTAGTGGTCGCAGGCGACGTCCCCGGTGTGCCCGTGCAGGACCCGGCCCGGAGCATGGCTGAACGTGTCCCAGATCGAGGGGGTACGGCCGCCCTCGGCCACGGCACCTTCGATCTGGTACGCCGCCGTGGCCGCGCCCCAGACGAAGCCGGGCGGGAAGGTTGCCCCGACACCGTCCTCGAGCAGTTGCGCGGACTGGGGGCTTGCGGGGTTGCTCACGACTTGACGGCGCCTTCCATGATGCCACCGATGATCTGGCGGCCGAAAACGATGAACACGATCAGCAGCGGCAGGGTCGCCAGCGCGGTGCCGGCGAACAGGGCTACATAATCCGTCTGGTACGGCCCGGATGAAAGGATCTTCAACGAGTACTGCACCGTCGGCGTGTCGGGGGTGAGCACGATGAACGGCCAGAGGAACTCGTTCCAGGTCTGCATGAAGATCAGCAGACCCAGCACCGCCGCCGCCGGACGCAGGGCCGGCAGCACCACGTTCCAGTAGACCCGCCAGGTGGAACAGCCGTCGAGCCGGGCCGCCTCGATCAGCTCGTCGCTGATCGCGGACATCGCGTACTGGCGCATCATGAACACGCCGAAGCCCTGCACCAGGAACGGCACGATGACCGCCTGCAGGGTGCCCGTCCAGCCGAACTTCACCATCATCAGGTAGAGCGGGATGATGCCGAGTTGGGTCGGCACCATCATGGTCAGGATGATGAGCAGCAGAAGTGCGTTGCTGCCCCGGAACCTGAGCTTCGCGAAGGCGAAACCGGCCAGGGTGGAGAAGAAGATCACCGAGATGGTGACCACGGTCGACACCACGACCGAGTTGATCAGGCCGTAGACGAACGCGGCGTCCTCGTTGGCCAGCATCCGGTCGATGTTGTTGAAGAGCTCACCGCCCGGGGTCGGCGGCATCTCGTACACCGCGCCGTTGTCCCGGGAGGCGATGATGAACGACCAGACGATCGGGAAGATCGAGAGCACCGAGCCGAGGATCAGCGCGAGGTAGGTCAGCGGGCTGGCCTGCCAGAGCTGGGCACCGGGGGCACGACGGCGGCGGCGGGGCGGCCGCGGAGCCGCGGTCACCGACCGGGGCAGGGTCTGCATGGTGGTCACTTCTGCTCCCCCTTGACCGAGCGGCGGACCAGCGCGAAGTTGATCAGCGCGAAAACGATGATCATCAGGAAGAGCAGCCAGGACATGGCCGCGCCCGTCCCGTACTCGAAGTTGCCGGTGAAGGTCCGCTCGTAGATGTACATGGCCAGCGTCTGGAACTCGTTCGACGCGCCACCACGGATCAGTCCGTACCCGTACATCAGGGGCTCGGTGAAGAGCTGCAGACCACCGATGGTCGAGATGATGATCGTGAAGATGATGGTCGGCCGGATCAGCGGCACGGTGATCTTCCAGAACTGGCGCCAGGTGGAGGCGCCGTCCAGGGAGGCCGACTCGTACAGGTCCTTGGGAATGGCCTGCATGGCGCCCAGGTAGATCAACGCGTTGTAGCCGGTCCACCGCCAGTCGACCATGGTGGCGACCGCGAACCAGGAGGCGTACCGGTTGTCCCGCCAGGCGATCGGGTCGATGCCCACGGTGCCCAACACCCAGTTCACCAGGCCGTACCGGTCGGCGAAGATCAGCGCGAAGATGATGCCGACCGCCGCCACCGAGGTGATGTTGGGGATGACGATCCCCATCCGGAGCACGGTACGGGCGCGCATCTGGCGGTTCAGCAGGTTGGCGATCATCAGCGCCACGAGAAGCTGGGGCACGGTGCTGACCACGAACATGCCGATGGTGTTGTACGCCGCGTTCCAGAACTGGGCGTCGTCCAGGACGACGCGGTAGTTCTCCAGGCCCACGAACACCTTGCTGTCGCTGAGCAGGTCGTACTCGAAGAGCGAGACCCAGACCGTGTAGAGGACCGGGAAGAGACCGAAGATCCCGAAGAGGACGAAGAACGGGGCGACGTAGAGGTAGGGGGAGTACTTGATGTCCCAGCGGCCGAGGCGGTACGACCGCCGGCGGTGCACCGGGTCCGAGGGGGATGGCGAGGCAGCGTGCCGTGGTGGTGCCGCGCCGACAGCAGAACTCATTGCAGGTCCTTCCGGGGTGTGGGCGGCGGGTGACCTCGCGGCGGCGCCCACACCCGCCGGGGGTGTGGGCGCCGCCGCCGGTCCACGGGCACGGGTCGCCCGTGGAGTCGACAGGTCACCGACGACTCAGCTCGTCGCCTTCTTGGCCTCGTCCATCGCCTTCTTCCAGGCGGCAGCGGAACTGAGTTGCCCACGCTCGGCCGCCTGCATCTGCGGCTCGAGAATGGTCTCCCAGACCTGCTGGTGCTTGGCGCCCAGGAAGACGGGCTTCATGTTCTTGACGCTCTCGCCGAAGATCAGACCGGTGGGGGCGCCGCTGAAGTACTCGCTCTTCTGGTCCTTGAACGCCGGGTCCTCGATGCCCTCGATGTCGGACGGCATCGCACCGGCCTCCTTGAACGCCGCCAGGTGGCCCGCCTTGCTGGTCAGGTACTTCGCCAGCAGGTACGCCTCCTTCGGGTGCTTGGTCTGCTGCGGCACCGCGAGGTAGGAACCGCCCCAGTTGCCGCCACCGCCGGGGATCTTGGCGATGTCCCACTTGCCGGCGTTCGCCGGGCCGGACCGCGGCTTGATGACGCCCTCGGTCATCCAGGCCGGGCAGGGCAGGGTCGCGAACGCGTTGTTCTTGAACGCCGCGTCCCAGTCACCGCTCCAGCGCTGCGCCTTGGCGGTCAGGCCATCGGCCGCCATCTGCAGACCCATGTCCCAGGTCTGCTTGATCACCGGGTTGGTGTCGCCGATGAACTTGTTGTCCTTGTCGAAGAAGAAGGTCTCCGAGTTCTGCATGATGTACGGCTGCATCAGGCTCGTCGCGCTGTCCAGCCAGGCCGCCTTGGCCTTACCGCTGGCCTTGAACTCCTTGCCCAGCGCGATGTAGTCCGGCCAGGTGGTGATCCGCTTGGACACCTCTTCGCGGTCGGTCGGCAGACCGGCCGCCTTGAACAGGTCCTTGCGGTAGCACATGGCGAGGCCGCCGACGTCGGTGCCGAGCCCGATCAGCTTCTTACCATCCGGGGTCAGAGCGTTGTTCCACTTCCACTCCGGGAAGGTGGTCTTCAGCTCGCTGGCACCGAGATCGAGCAGGTTGGCGAACTTGTCGTGGTTCTGCACGTACTGCAGCAGCACGCCCTCTTCGAGGCCGACCACGTCGCCGGCACCACTGCCCGCCGCGAGCCACTGCACCAGCTTCGGCTGGAAGTCCCGCAGCTCGCCCATCTTCTGGTGCTCGACCTTGATCTTCGGGTTGGCCGCCTCGAAGTCCTTGAGGGCCTGGTCGTAGCCGAAGTTCTGGAAGGTCTGCAGGACGAGCTTGACCTCCCCGCCTTCACCGGTCGACCCGTCGTTGTCGTTGCTCTTACTACACGCCGTGCTGCCGAGAGCCACGCCCGCGGCGAGCGCGGCGACCGCGACAGTGCGGAGCCGGCGCCTGATGACGCTCATCCTGACCCCTCTCAGGTGGGTAATTCGTCTTGTGGTGGCTGAGATTGGTGTGCCTGCGGTGCTGGTGTTGCCTTACTTTTCTCAGGGTGTTGCGGTGTCTCGTGTGCGGATTGCCCCTGCCCGCCGACCGGCGCGGGCGAGCGGCCCGGTGCCGTACGGTGGGATTCGTGTGACGCTGCGGAGGTGGATTTGTGGCCTGGGCCACAAACCTCCGGGAGCGCTCCCATGAGATTGCCGGCGGGTTTCCGAGGTGTCAATGGTCGGCTGGGAGCGTTCCCATTTCGTTACCGACCGCGCGGGGTCACTCACCCGCAAAGCGGACGTTATCCCCGAGGTAATGAACGGGCCGCCGCACGGTCGGGCGGCCGCACCAACCGGAGGCGAAAACGCCTCTTGGGAACTGGCGCGGAGGCGTCAGCTGAGCCAGCGCGCCAACGTGGTCGCCCGGTCCGGATCGAAGTCCGCCGGATCGAAGGGCCGCCCCAACCAACCGCGCATCGACTCGTGCTCCGGATGCCCCGGATCGGCCAGCGCCGCCAGGAACTGGCGGTAGCCGAACGGGCCGCCCACGTCCTCGGGCGGGCACGCCCCCTCGCCGGCGGAGCAGAGCGGGTACCGCTCCTCGGGATCGGCCCCGAACACGTCCTCGACGGTGACCTCGTGCTCCCACCAGTCGCCGAAGTCGTAGGTGTACAGGAACCGGCCGCCCTTGGTCGCCACCGCGTCCAGCCGGGTGTTCAGCTCGTCGCGGAGCGTCAACTCCCCCTCGGGGTCCGGCTCGCCGTACTGGGAGCCGTCGATGTCGAACGAGTGCAGGTGACAGTCCTGCCAGCCCAGCACGCGCTGGAACAGCCGGTGCACCCGGTCCAGGGTGTAACCGCCCGGCACCAGCACCCGTCGCCAGACCGGCGGCGTGACGTCGGCAAGGGACACCTTGAGCTGGAAGATCTGACGGCTCATCGTCTCCCATCCTCTCGGCATAGGCTTACCGGCATGATCTGCCGAGCGTGCCGGGACAGCAGGCACGACGACTGCCGGGGCCGCAACTGGTGCGACTGCCAGCACCGTACCCCCGCACCCGTCCCTCCGGTCACCGGTCCGGCCAGCGAATGACCGGGAATGTCGGAATAACTCGCCTCTGGCCCGCCCCCACGGCGACAGCACTCGACGACGAGGCGCTGATCGCGCTCTATCCCCGTGTCCAGGAGCCCAACCTGCGGATGAACTTCGTCGCCAGCATCGACGGCGCGGTCGAGTTGGAGGGGCATTCCGAAGGACTCTCCGGTAAACCCGACAAGCAGGTCTTCGGCCTGCTCCGGAAGGTCTGCGACGCCCTCGTGGTCGGCGCCGGAACCCTGCGCCACGAGGGCTACCGGGCGGTCCGGCTCGACGAGCGTCGGCGTGGGTGGCGGCGCGAGCAGGGGCTGACCGCGTACCCGACCCTGGTCGTGGTCTCCCTCGCGTTGAACCTCGACCCGGAGTCCGCGGTCTTCGCCGACGCGCCGGTGCGCCCGGTCGTGCTCACCTCCGAGCACGCCACCGCACCGGCCGGGCTCACCGACGTCGCCGACCTGGTCCGGGTCGGCACCGAACGGGTCGACCTGGCCGCCGGCGTGGCCGAACTGCACCGCCGTGGCCACCGGCAACTGCTCTGCGAGGGCGGTCCGCACCTGTTCGGTTCGCTCACCGCGGCCGATCTGGTCGACGAGATGTGTCTGACGGTGGCACCCCTGATCACCGGGCCGGGCGCCGGGCGGATCACCGCCGGGCCGACGACCGCACCGCAGGGCATGGCACTACGACACGTACTCGCCGCCGAGGACTCACTGCTGCTGCGCTACACCCGCGCCTGAGGTGTTAAGAAGGGGCCCTTCATCTACCGAAAACGATAACAAGGGGCCCTTCCTTTCACCGATGTCCGGGCGTCGCGTAGCACGGTGTCGTACTGGTGAGGCAGGATGCGACTCGTGTGTCTTGAGCAGATTCTTCCGTTGACCGGGTTCGCGCCGTGACCGAAGCCCGGCCGGGCGACCCCGGTGCGGAGGTCGGCCGGGTGCTCGGCACCGCCGACGCCACCCCGTTGCAGTTCTGGACGGCCGTCACCCCCGGCTGTTATCTGCAACTCGACGATGTGGTGGTGACCCGGCGCGAACTGCCGGACCGGGAGCCGGTCACCATCGCCGGAGTGGTCACCCAGGTCCGGGCCCGGCACGAGGGTGCCCAGTTCGACTCCGACGTGTTCGCCATCGCCGACGGCACGCTGCCGGCGCTGGTCCAGGAGGCGGCCGAGATCACCACCACCCGGGTGGACCCGGAGTTCTACGTGCCGCCCACCCCCGGTGCGCTGGTCTACCGGGCCGAGGGCGAGGCCAGGTCGGCGGCGCTGCACTTCGACCGGATGGAACGGCGGGTGCCGATGGGGATGGGGCGGGACGGCGTTCCGGTCTACCTGAACGCGGACTTCCTCGACGGCAGCCGGGGCGCACACGTCTCGATCTCCGGCATCTCCGGGGTGGCGACCAAGACCAGCTTCGCCACCTTCCTGCTCTACTCGGTGTTCCGCTCCGGCGTCCTCGGCGGCGACGCGGTCAACGCCAAGGCGCTGATCTTCAACGTCAAGGGCGAGGACCTGCTCTTCCTCGACCACCCCAACAGCCGGCTCGACGACCCCACCCGGGCGACGTACGCGAAACTGGGGTTGACCGCCGGGGCGTTCCCGGACGTCCGGGTCTACGCGCCGCCCCGGCCCGGCGACTCCTCCGGCACCCCCGACGTGAGCAGCCGGCTCGCCGGGGTCGACAGCTTCTACTGGACGCTTACCGAGTTCTGCGCGGACCGCCTCCTGCCGTACGTCTTCGCCGACGCCGACGACGAGCGCCAGCAGTACACGATGGTGGTGCACTCGGTCGCCGCCCACCTTCACCGGTACGCCCAGCCCGCCGACGGCGGGGTGAGCATCGACGGCACCCGGATCAACTCCTACCCCGACCTGGTGGACCACGTCGTCGAGCAGCTCACCGACGACGAGACCCGGTCGGACTGGGCCGGCAGCGCGGTCAACATGGGCACCGTCAACGCGTTCGCCCGCCGGTTGATCGGTAGTAAGAAGGACCTGGCCCGGCTCATCCGGGGGGACCTCGCCACCCGCCGGCCGCACAGCGTGAACACCGCCGAGAGTGCCCAGGTGACCGTGGTCGACCTGCACAACCTGCCGGACCGGGCGCAGCGGTTCGTGGTCGGCGTGACCCTGAAGACCGAGTTCGAGCGCAAGGAGAAGGCCGGTACGGCGAAGCCGCTGCTCTTCGTGGTGCTCGACGAGCTGAACAAGTACGCCCCCCGGGAGGGCTCCTCCCCGATCAAGGAGGTGCTGCTCGACATCGCCGAGCGGGGCCGCTCGCTCGGGGTGATCCTGATCGGGGCACAGCAGACCGCGAGCGAGGTCGAACGGCGGATCGTCACCAACTCGGCGATCCGGGTGGTCGGCCGGCTCGACCCGGCCGAGGCGTCCCGCCCGGAGTACGGCTTCCTTCCGGCCGCCCAGCGCCAGCGGGCGCTGCTGGCCAAGCCCGGCACGATGTTCGTCAACCAGCCGGACATCCCGGTGCCGCTCTGCCTGGACTTCCCGTTTCCGGCCTGGGCCACCCGGGTGTCGGAGGCCGGCGCCGCCCCGTCGGAAACGCTGCGCTCGATCACCCAGGCGGCCGATCCGTTCGCGGTGGTCGGCTCCCGGGCCAGCGCGCTCTCCGACGACGACATCCCCTTCTAGTTTCCGTTAGGCCGGTTGCCCCGTGAAGATCCTGCACACCTCCGACTGGCACGTCGGCAAGGTCCTCAAGGGACAGTCCCGGGTCGGCGAGCACCGGGACGCGCTGGCCCAGGTGGTCGAGGTCGCCCAGGCCGAGTCCCCGGACCTGGTCATCGTCGCCGGTGACCTCTACGACACCGCGGCGCCGACCCCGGAGTCCACCCGGCTGGTCACCCGGGCGCTCTCCGCGCTGCGCCGGACCGGGGCACAGGTCGTGGCGATCGGCGGCAACCACGACAACGGCCCGGCCCTGGACGCGCTGCGGCCGTGGGCGGAGGCCGCCGGGGTGGCGCTGCGGGGCAGCGTCCGGGACAACCCGGCCGAGCACGTGATCGACGGCAGCACCGCCGACGGCGAGGCGTGGCGGCTGGTCGCGCTGCCGTTCCTGTCCCAGCGGTACGCGGTCCGGGCCGTCGAGATGTACGAGCTGACCGCCGCCGAGGCCGTCCAGACGTACGCCGACCACGTCGGGCGGGTGCTCGGCCGGCTCACCGAGGGCTTCGACGAACCCGACCGGGTGCACCTGGTCACCGGTCACCTGACCGTCGTCGGCGCCCAGGCCGGCGGCGGCGAGCGGGAGGCGCACACGGTGCTCAACTACGCCGTACCGGCCACCGTCTTTCCGACCGGCGCGCACTACGTGGCACTGGGTCACCTGCACCGGGCCCAGCAGGTGCTCGGACCGTGTCCGATCCGCTACAGCGGCAGCCCGCTGGCCGTCGACTTCGGCGAGGAGGAGAACCGCCCCTCGGTCACCATCGTCGAGGTGACCGCCCGGACCGCCGCCCGGGTACGCGAGATCCCGATCACGGCCGCCGCGCCGCTGCGCACCGTACGGGGCACGCTGGCCGAACTCGCGGAGCTGGCCGACACCACGGCCTGGCTCCGGGTGTACGTCCGGGAGGCACCCCGGGCCGGGCTGCGCGAGGAGGTCCAGGACCTGCTCCCCCGGGCCCTGGAGGTACGGATCGACCCGGAGATGCTGCCGAGTTCGGGTGCCGCGGCCCGAGCCGCCCAGCGGGCCGGGCGTTCCCCCCGGGAGCTGTTCGGCGACTATCTCCAGACCCGGGGGCAGGCCGACGACGGCGTCCGGGAGCTGTTCGACGAACTGTTCGAGGAGGCGACCAAATAGTGCGTCCGCTCCGGCTCGACCTGGCCGGCTTCACCGCCTTCCGGGACGCCACCACCGTCGACTTCACCGACGCGGACTTCTTCGCCCTGGTCGGGCCGACCGGTTCGGGCAAGTCCAGCGTGCTCGACGCGATCTGCTTCGCCCTCTACGGCACGGTGCCGCGCTGGGGCGGTGCCCGGGGCATCGCCAACGCGCTGGCCCCGTCGGCGAACGAGGCCCGGGTCCGGCTGGTCTTCGAGTCGGCCGGCGCCCGGTACGTGGCGACCCGGGTGGTCCGGCGGGACGGCCGGGGCAACGTGAAGACCGGCAACGCCGGGCTCCAGCTCATGCCCCCCGGCTTCGACGTCACCAAACTGGACACCGGGCTGACCCCGGACGATCTCGGCGAGGTCGTCGCCGGCACGCCGGCCGAGATGGAAGAGGCGGTGCTGGAGGCGGTCGGGCTGCCGTACGAGCAGTTCACCAGCTGCGTCCTGCTGCCGCAGGGGCAGTTCGCCGACTTCCTGCACGCGAAACCGGCGACCCGGCAGCAGATCCTGGTCAACCTGCTCGGCCTCGGCGTCTACGAGGAGGTCCAGAAGCTGGCGACCGCTCGGGCCGGTCGATCCGACGCCGCGCTGGCCGCCGTCGACCGGATGCTCGAGGGGCTGACCGGGATCGACGACGAGGCGCTCGGCGCCGCCACCGACCGGGTCGAGGCGATGCGGAGGCTGGCCGGCGACGTCGACGCGGCCGTACCCGAACTCCGGCAGGCCCGGACGGCCGCGACGGCGGTGGAGGCCAGGCTCGACGCCCTCGACGCCGAACTCGCGGAACTGACCCGGGTCCGGCCGCCGGCCGACCTC
>NZ_JADPUN010000286.1 GCF_015690345.1 Plantactinospora alkalitolerans
ATCCCGACCGGGCCGAGTTCGAGCTGCGCGAGCGCCGCACGGCGGGGCCGGGGGTCGCCGGAACGCACGGGGCGTACGGGACACACCAGGGCTGAGCCGGAACTGGCCGGTCCGGGGCTCATCTCGAAGGCCTGGTCCGTCTGCCCCGCATCGGGTGGGACGGAGGGCCCGCTTCGTCGACCGGCATCGTCGGGCTCGCCCTGCCCGGCGCTGGGCGTGCGCCCCGCCGGATACCTCTGCCCGGAACTGGTCGCGTTCGCTGCCCCGACGTCCCCGGCGCGGTTCGCGGGTGCCGCCATCCTGGAGGGTGCGTGACATCACTAGACTTCTCTGTCGTGACACCGACCGCGCTGCGCCGTGCCGCCCGTATCTGCCTTGTAATCCTGGTCTTCGCGGCGTTCGCCGCGTTCACCGCGTCCTGGTTCACCCGGGCCAACGGCGACACCCTCAACGGGCTCGACCTCGGCTACCTCGCCTCCGAGCTGAACGACCAGCCGTACCCGGTGGCCCAGTTCTTCACAGAGGCTTCGCAGTTGCCCGCCGTCCTCGCGATTCTGCTGGCCCCGGGCGTCGCGGTGCGCTCGCTCTGGGGGCGGATCGTCGCAGTGCTCCTCGGGCTGCTCGCCACCATGATGGCCGTGGTCGTGTTGATGGTTGTGCACGGCAGGATCGAGGACTACTGGGAGCCGGCGTGGACGCAGCGGTACCAGCTGTTCGCTGTCGTGGTGGGCCTGATCGCGGTGCTGGTCCTCGGCGCCGTCGTCACGTTGGCCTTGGGGCGTCGTCAGGTTTACGGGGTGGCCGTGGCGCTGCTGCTGGTCGGTTCGGCCGCGTTCAATTTCTACAGCGTCGCGGTGCTCTCGTGGCTGGGGTCGATCGACGTCGAGGTGAGCCCGGTGGCCTGGGCACCCGGGCCGGCGTGGCTGCTCGCGGCCGGCTGTGCCCTCGTGGCGGTGTGGGCGGATGCGGCGGCGGGCCGGGCGAGTGGGGCTGGTGGCGGTCATCCCGACCGGGCCGAGTTCGAACTGCGCGAGCGCCCCACGGCGGGGCCGGGGGTCGCCGGAACGCACGGGGCGTACGGGGCACACCAGGGCTGAGCCGGAACTGGCCGGTCCGAGGGCTCATGTCGAGGGCCTGGCCCCTGGCATCGGGTGGGCCGGAGGCCCCGTCCCACCCGATGTCGGCTGACTGTCAGGGCTGGGCGCGCGGCCCGTCCGGGTCGAGGCTGTCGATGAACTCGTGCGGCTGGTTCGTCTCCACGCTGGTCCGGGCGGCCTTCGCATCCTGGGCCATCTGCTCGGCGACCTTGTCCGTCGGTACGCCCGCCTCCCGGGCGCCGTCGACCACCGCCGCGTAGGCCTGGTCGGCGTACGCGTATGCCGACCGGTACTGGTGGTTGGCCAGCGCCGCCTTGGCCCGACCGAGCAGCCGGTCCGCCGCCGTCAACTCGTCGTACGCCCGGTGCGCCCGAGGGGCGTCGAGGACGTCGGCGGCGAGCCGGTTGGCGGCCTCGTTGTAGGCGGCGGTCAGGAACCGGTCGCTGTTGTCGTGGTCGAACTGGCTGAAGTCCCAGTTCAGGTCGATGTAGCTCATCATCGAGTTGTTCTCGTCGCCGGCGTTGACGAAGTAGAACTCGTCGACCGGTACGTAGTCCACCTTGGACGCGCTGTCGTAACCGTCGTGCGGGTGGCTCATCCCGACGTGGTGGCCCACCTCGTGGATCAGGGTGGTGGTCAGCCCGTACCCGGCCTCGACGATCTCGGGCGAGATGAACGCGAAGACGTAGGACTGGGTGCCGTCGACCCAGTTGTCGTCGGCGAAGCCGAGGGCCGGGGTGGGAGTTCCCTCCGGTACCGCGTAGCTGAAGATCGGCAACTCGTAGTCGACCTTGCCCTGGTCGTCCTGGGTACGCGCCAGCTCACGCCGGTTCTGCAGGTAGAAGTTGGCGAACCCGCCGTAGCCCAGTTCCGGGTAGCAGGATTCGTCCTCCGCAGCGAGCCGGTAGCAGCGTTCGGCGTCGCCGGTGAACGGCAGGTCCTGGCTGTCGTAGTCGAGCCGGTTGCGCCAGCGCAGTTCCCGCAGTTCGTCGAGGAGCAGGTCCCGGTCGATGTACTGGCTGGAGGCGTTGACGCCCGGCCAGCCCTCGTAGACGTTGCTGTCGAGGTTGATCGAGCGCGGCGGTTCCGCCGTCGGCAGTTCCACCGGGTAGAGCGGCGAGGTGGTGAAGAGGAGGTTCAGCGCGACGTACCGGGTGATCTTGCTCAGGTCGCCGGCGAGCGCGCTCGGCGCCCGGTAGCCGCCGGGGGTGTATTCCCAGGTCGGTGGCATCCGGTAGTCCTCGACGCCGTTGCCGTCGAGATCCGGGTCGTCCACGTTCCAGTTGGAGGTCCAGGACTCCGGCCCGGCCGAGAGGTCGTGGAACCAGATCCGGTGGGTGGAGCCGAGCCCGTTCTCCTCGTCGTCGGCGGTGGTGCCGCCCCACGCGATGATCTTGCGGCTCTCCCGCTCGGTCCCGAAGTTGTATCCGGTGTCCGGGTCGGGCTCGTTCGTCTTCGTGTAGACGTGGAACCGGAAGTCCGGCCGCCCGTACCAGTTGATCAGGAAGACCGTGTTCCGCCGGGTGTCGATCCCGGCGGGCGGGTTCTTCGCCAGCCACCGCTCCACACTCGGCGCGTCGATGTGGTGGTTCCTGGTGATGTCGAGAACGTTGCCCTGCTGCTCGTTGTAGAGCGTCTGGTACTCGCTCAGCGGCGCCGGCCGGGCCAACCGCTTCAGCTCGCCGAAGAACCGGTCCTCGTAGCGGTCATCGGTGTAACTGATCTGGTAGTCGTAGGTGTAGTGCAGGCCGAGCTTCTCCTCCGTCATGTACAGGAGCCGGGACCGCACCACCGGGTCGTAACCGGCCGGCAGCCCGGCCTGGAACGTCGACCTGGGGACCTGGGACGGCGAGTAGCCGAGGAAGACCACGTTGACCGGGACCCGCTCGGTCAGCCGCGGCTGCCCACCGGGATTCAGGTGCGGGTAACGGGGTGCCGCCGCCGCCTGGCTCGGTGGTGCCAGCGCCAGCACCGTGAGCACCGCTGTGGCGGCAGCCACCAGGATGGTGCGTCTCGTTCTCATTCCGACCCTTCCGCCGTCCGGGGAGATCCATCTGTCCGTGCCGGGCCCGACGACCCACCCGGGCGGGGACCGGCGACACGACCCCCGACCGGACGTGCCCGTTCTGGGGGCCCGCATCCGACCGAGCGTACGTCCCAGGTAGACCGTGGGCTATCCGTCACCGTCAGATTCTTCGATCGACTCCGGCCCTCCGCCGCAGGCTGCCCGAAGGCCCGGGTGGAGGTCAGCCGGCGAGTTCGACGAGGTCCTGTTCGGACAGCCGGAGGGCGGCCGCCGCCATGTTCTCCTCGAGGTGCTCCGGTGAACCGGTGCCGGGGATGGCGAGCATGACCGGAGAGAGGGCGAGCAGCCAGGCCAGGGCCACCTGGGCGACGGTCGCGTCGTGGCGTGCCGCGATCGGCTCGTACCGGGTCGGGTCGAGCGGCCGGTTGCCGCCGCCGAGCGGGAAGAAGGGCACGTAGGCGCTGCCCAACGCCGTACACCGGGCGAGTAGTTCGGCGTCGTCCCGGTGCTGGAGGTGGAAGTGGTTCTGCACGGCCACCACCGGGGCGATCGCCTCGGCCTCGGCGTACTGGGCCGCGTCGACGTTGCTGACCCCGAGATGCCGGATCAGTCCCTCCTCCCGGAGCGCCGCGAGCACGGCGAACCGCTGCGCGATCGACTCGCCGCCGATCGGGCCCAGGCCGCCCACCCGGAGGTAGACCAGATCGAGCCGCTCCAGGCCGAGCCGGCGCAGGTCCTCCTCGACCAGGCCCCGGAGTTCGTCGGCGGTGGCCTCCCGGGAGGGGATCCCGGTCGCTTCGTCCCGGACCGGGCCGACCTTGGTGGCGATCACCAGATCCTCCGGGTACGGGGAAAGCGCCTCCCGGATCAACTCGTGGGCGTGCACCTCGCCGCTCCCGTAGAAGCCGGCCGTGTCGATGTGGTTCACCCCGAGCTCGACGGCTCGGCGGAGCACGGCGATGCCGGTCCCGGGATCCCGGGACGGTCCGTGCGGCGAGTTCGCGGCGAGCCGCATCGCGCCGAAGCCGAGCCGGTTGATCCGCAGGTCGCCGCCGAGCGGGAAGGTCCCGGCGCTGGTCGGTGTGTTCGTCGTCATGGCACCGAGCCTGGCTCCGCCGGGCGCGGGACGCGGGGATTGGCAACAAGTGGCCAGTCCGCCACCGGTCCACCACGGGTCCGCCCGCGTTCCCCGGCCGGGGTGGAGTTGCCGCTGGTCGGATGGCGGAGCCAGACTGGGCGGGTGGCGGAGCAGCAGGTGATCACCGTACGCGGCGAGGAGGAACTCGTCCGGCGTGCCGGTCATCTCTTCGTCAGCGCGCGAACCGAGTTCGTGTGTGCCGCGACCGACTGCGGCGGGTATCCGGGTACGCATCTCGCCGGCTCCGCTGCCGCAGGAAACGATCATCATCGACCGGCGGGTCATGATCCTGGCGGGTACGCCGGACGGTGCGGACCGGACGTTCACCGTGACCACCGCGGCCGGCCTGATCGACGGGGTGCGGGCGCTGTTCCGGGCCGCCTGGGACGCGGCCGAGCCGCTGGACGCCTGGCTGCGCAGGAGCGGGCCGCAGCTCGACCCGGCGGATCGGGTGATCCTGCGTTCGCTCGCCTCCGGCCTCACCGACGAGGCAGCGGCGCGGCGGCTCGGCATCCCGCTCCGGACGTACCGGCGGCGGGTGGCCGAACTGATGCGGCAACTGGGTTCCGACTCCCGGTTCCAGGCCGGCGTCCAGGTCGGAAACTAGGCCTGAACCGCTGATCAGTTGGTTCTCGGCGCGAGCATGGCCGCGACGGGGGTCCGGGCGAAGTCGGGGCTCCCGTCGTAGTCGGTACTCCGGCTCACATCGGCCCAGGCGGTGGTCTCCTGCGCCCGCGACTGCGCGGCCTGCTCGGTGAGGCGGAGGGCGTCGGAGCCGAGCAGCAGCCGGAGCGGTGGTGCCGCCAGCGCGACGACGTCGACGATGACCTTCGCCGCGCGTACCGGATCGCCGGCCTGTTGGCCGTCCATCTCCTGCCGGAGGCCGTGCAGACGGCCGACGGTCTGCTGGTAGTCCTCGCCCACCTGGCCCAGTCGCATCGACGAGCCGCCCCAGTCGGTACGGAAGGCGCCGGGCTCGATGATCGTGACCCTGACCCCGAACGGCTTGACCTCGTTGTAGAGCACTTCGGAGAACCCTTCGACGGCGAACTTCGCGGTCTGGTAGGCACCCAGCCCGGGTGTCCCGCCGACGCGCCCGCCCACCGAGGAGAACTGCAGGAAGTGCCCGGACCGCTGGGTACGGAAGATCGGCAGCGCCGCCCTGGTGACGTTGACGACGCCGAAGAGATTCGTCTCGACCTGTGCCCGGAAGTCGTCGTCCGGGGTCTCCTCGATCGCGGAACTGTTGGCGTAGCCGGCGTTGTTGGCCACGACGTCCAGCTTGCCGAACGCCTGGACGGCCGCCACGACCGCCGCCCGCGCGGCGGCCGGGTCGGTGACGTCGAGGGCGAACGGCCGGATCTGGTCGCCGTACTGGTTCACCAGTTCGTCGAGCTGTTCCGGTTGCCGGGCGGTGGCGAGCAGGTTGTCACCCCGGGCCAGGATCTCCTGACTCAGCGCCCATCCCAGACCTCGGGAACTTCCGGTGACGAGCCATGTCCTGGCCATGATTCAGCATCCCCCTCGTACCTCGGTCTCCACTGCTCGACTCTGCTACGCCCACCACCGCAGGCTGGGGAAAACCCGATGTCTACGCTCGTAGAAATGTTCCGGGCCGCTGGTCTACCAGGGCACCGGGCCGTGCTCGTCCCGGAACTCCCCACTGGCGCCGTGCTCGTCGAGCAGGGCGAGCCGGACCACGACGGCCGCTCCCTCCGCCGGGTCGCGCGGCCCGGTGCGGTGGTTCAGGTCGGTGGCGCAGTACCCGGGGTCCGCCGAGTTGACCTTGATGTCCGCGTCCCGCAGTTCGGCGGCGTACGCGACGGTCAGGCCGTTCATGGCCGACTTCGAGGAGCTGTACGACATCATCGGTATCCCGCTGTCGGGAGCGGCGATCCGGGTCAACGAGCCCATCGAACTCGACACGTTTACGATCCGGGCGGCGGAACTGCGCCGCAGCAACGGCAGCATCGCGTTGGTCACCGACACGACGGCGAAGACGTTCGTCTCGTACGCCTGCCGGAGATCGTCGACGGAGAGCTCGCTCGGTCGGCCCCAGCCCGTCATGATGCCGGCGTTGTTGACCAGGATGTCCAGCCGGCCGTGCTCGTCCTCGATCCGTCTCGCCGCCTCGGTCACCGACGCCGGATCGGTCACGTCGAGGTGTACCGGCGTGGCCGGTACACCGTCGGCGCGGAGCCGTCCGGCGGCTTCGGCGCCCCGACCGGCGTCCCTGGCGCCGAGCAGTACGGTGACGCCTTCCCTACCCAGCAGCCGGGCCACTTCGAACCCGATGCCCTTGTTCGCTCCCGTCACGAGAGCGATCTTCGTGTCGTCCATGGCGGCCAGCGTCCGGCAGATCCCGGGGCGCCATAAGGGGTCGGTGCCAGCCACGGACCGACGGGTCCCTGGTTCGGCCGGCGGAGTCGGGGCACCATGTGCGGATGAACCGCCGACACCTGGCCGACTTCCTCCGGGCCCGGCGTGCCCGGGTGCAGCCGGCCGACGTCGGCCTCGCCGCCGGCCGACGCCGACGAACGCCGGGACTGCGCCGTGAGGAGGTCGCCCAACTCGCCTGCATCTCGGTCGACTACTACGCCCGGCTCGAACAGGCCCGGGGACCGCAGCCGTCCCGGCAGGTGCTGGTGGCCCTGGCCCGGGCGCTGCGGCTGACCGACAGCGAACGCGAACACCTCTACCGGCTCGCGGGCCTGGGCGTGGACATCCCGGCGGGGCCGCCCCGCGATGTGCCGGCCGGGATCCTGCACCTCATCGACCGGCTGGACGACACGCCCGCCTTCGTGATCGACGCCGTCTACAACCTGCTGGCCTGGAACTCCATGGCGACCGCACTGTTGATCGACCCCACCGTGTGGCCGGTCGAGGACCGCAATCTCATCTGGCAGCTCTTCGGCGGTCAGCACGCCGACTTCGACGACCCGCAGGTGGACGCGTTCGCCCGGCAGTGCCTCGCCGACCTGCGTACGGCGGCGGCCCGTTATCCCCACGACCCGGGGGTCGACAGGCTGATCAGCCGGCTGCGCGCCGCCAGCCCCGGCTTCGTCCGACGCTGGAACGAGTACCCGGTCGACCCGCCCCGGCCCAGTTCGACCAAGCGGATCCCGCATCCCGTGGTGGGCGAGCTGGAGCTCGACTGCCAGACGCTGGAGATCAGCGACCGGGACCAGCGCCTGATTCTCTACACCGCAGCCCCCGGTACGCCCTCGCACGACGCGCTCCGCCTGCTCTCGGTGGTCGGACTCCAGCAGATCTGATCGCGACCCGCCAGGCCCGGCCGGCATCAAGGCATTCGATAGGGTCTATGGAACATATGCGGGACACGTCCGGGGGAATTGTTCCGGCGGTCACCCGAAGTGGCCGGTGGAAGCATTCGTCATAACGGCATCGAATCGCAATTGACGTCGGCGCTCATGCGAGGTCGTCCGTCATTCTCGATAACCCGGACGGGATGTGCTTCGGGGCGGAAGGTCGCGGAGAACATCTGTGGAAACCGTCAAAAATCATGATGCGTTCGGCTCGTAACGAAATCGTGGGGCGGTAATCGGGCGGGGGATCAAATCGATCGTCGTCGGGGCGAACTCGTACCAAACTGACAGTGGATCGCTCGATGGACTTCGTTGATCGTTTCAGTTAACATCGATGAAGTTCAAATGCCACGGGGGGCGATGTGAAACCACGCCTGCGCGAAGATGTGCGATTCGTCGAGTTTCCGGACGGCGTCTACATTCACAGTGATCACGGGGCCGCCACGTTGGCCGGAAGTCAGGCGTACGCCTGGTTGTCCCGGCTCGCACCGGCGCTTACCGGCGAGTACACGCTGGACGAAATGACCGCCGGTCTGGCGCCCGACAAACGCGCGATGGTCGAACAACTCGTGACCACCCTGGCCGAACAGCGTTACGTCGTCGACGCGCAGGCGGACGAGCCGCACGGACTCGGCATCGCGGACCGGGAGACCTACGCCGACGAGATCGCCTTCATCCGGTACGCCGCCGACTCGGCCGAGCGGCGCTTCGAACGGCTCCGCGAGACACCGGTCGCGGTCGTCGGCCGTGGCCCGCTCGTCGACGCGCTGGTGGCGGCCGTTCTGCACTGCGGATTCCGGGACATCGTCGTGCAGACCGACGGTGGCCAGGTGGCCCAGGTCGCGGGCCGGCGCGACGCCGGCCAGTCGGTGCGGGTGGAACGACCGGCCGATACGGTCCGGGTGCCGTCCGGGGCCGGCCTGGTTCTCCAGGTGTCGGACGACCGGAACGACCTGATCGCGATGTGCCGGGCCTGTGCCGATTCCGACGTCCAGCTCGGACAGGTCTGGGTCCGGCCGACCGAGGCCTGGCTCACCCAGGTCGGCCCACCCGAGCAGACGGCGGCGGAATCGGCCTGGCGTCGGCTCACCGACCGGCCGGAGTCCGACGAGACCGTGGACGTGTCCGACGAGACCGTGAAGGTCGGCTCGGATACCGCCGACGGCTGGTGGACCGGTCCGGTGCCGACGGTGGTCGCCAGCCAACTCGCGATGGCCTGTTTCGCCCGGCTGACCGGCCTGGACGCGCTGCCTACGGGCAGCCCGGGTCCGTCGCCCACGCTGACCCGGGTCGACCTGCGGACCCTCGACACGTCCGCGCACCGGATCCGGCGACATCCGCTGGCAGCCTCCGCGTCCGCGTCTCCGGCCGGGTTGTCGAGCGGGGCCGGGCGTCCGGTGGACCTTGCTTCCGTGGCGCCCGTACCGGCCGCCACGCTGTGGGAGCGGGTCGGCGTCGCGGTCGACTCCCGGACCGGACTGATCCGCCTTCTCGACGAGGGCGACCTCGGTCAGACCCCGCTGTGGCTGTGCCGCGCCACGGTCGCCGATCCACTCGGGACGCTGCCGAGCTGGGCGCCGGCCCCGGAGGTGTTCGGCTGGGGCGGGGACCGGGTCACCGCGCGCCTGCGGACCCTGCTCGGCGCCCTCGCCGCGTACGCCGGGCTCGCCGTGCCGCCGGACAGCACACCGTGGGGGTGGGACCTGTCGACCCGTACGGTCCGACCGGCACCGCGATGGCCGCGACCGGCCACGCCGTACCGGCCGCCGGTGGGAGTTGCCGCCGGACTGAGCTGGGACGACGCCGTCGCGGCGGGACTACGGGCGCAGTGCGCCGCACTGGCCGCCCGGCGCCACGCCACCACCCCCGAGGTTGGTCCGGACGTCGATCCGGCGGACGTCGCCGATGCCCGGGTCGGGCGGCTGCTGCGGCAACTCTCGCTCGCGGACGAGAAGGTCAGGGTGCGGGAGCTGACCGGGATCCTGGGCGTCGCGACGTACGCCTTCTCGGTCGAGGGCCGGCCGACCGTCGTCACCTGCGACCCTGATCCGGCCGAGGCGCTCCGGGACGGGTTGGAGCGGGTGTTGCTGGCGTGGCAGGCCGGAACCGCCGGTGACCCGGTCCGGCCCGATTCCGCACCGGCCTGGCCGCCGGCACCGCCCGCCGGATCCGGTCCCGCGTCCGTCGACGAGCCGGGCTCCGGGGGCGACGTCGTGACCCGCCTGGTGACGGCGCTCCGCAGCGCCGGTCGGGTGCCGGTCGCCGTACCCCTGCACCACGACCCCGAGGCCGTACGCGTCCTGCCGTTCCTGGTCCGGGTGGTGCTCTGTGACGAGTGAGGCAGAGCCGTACCGGCCGTCGGGCCGGACGGTGCTGGTCGGCACGGGCCGGCTGGCCCGCGCCGTCGCCGACGGCCTGGGGGAGCCGGCGCTGCTGGTCGACGATCCGGAGGAACTGGCCGGACACCCCGGCGACGACTGGACGGCCCTGGTGTCCGTTGCCGACCACCCCGACACCTCGGCCCGGTCCGGGCTGCTGAAGCAGGCCGTCCTGCGCGGGCTGCCCTGGCTGCCGGTCCGGGTGGACAGCGGTTGGGTGCTGCTCGGACCCGCCGTGCGGCCCGGTGTAGGCGGCTGCCCGACCTGCGCGGCCCGCCGCCGGGCCGACAACCGTGCCGACACCGCCGGACGTCGGGCACTGCGCGAGCGGTACGGGGCCGAGGTGGCCGACCGACCCACGCCACTACTCGGCAGGCTCGTCGGTGCCGCCGTCGGGGCGCTGGTGCGGGACGAGGTCCACCTGCTGCGGCGGAACCCGGAGCGGGCCCGGACGGCCGGCGCCCTGCTGCGGATGGCCGTGCCGACCGGCGTCGTACGCCGGCACACCGTGCTCGCCGACCCGTCGTGTCCCGACTGTGGCCGAATGCCGGTCGACCAGCCCGACGCCGGGCGGCTGCACCTGGCCCCGGCACCGAAGGTGGCCCCCCGGGTGTACCGGGTGGCGAGCCTCACCCGCCGGGCGGACACCCTGACCCGGCTGTACGTCGACCCCGAGACCGGGGTGCTGGAATCGGTCGCCGCCGGCACCCGTGGCGACGGGATCGTGGCGGTGGCCCGGTTGCGGCCCACGAGTGGACACGACAACCAACACGGGTACGGCCGGTCCGGCGACTTCGGCTCGGCCCGGGTCACCGCCCTCGCGGAGGCACTGGAGCGGCTGGCCGGGATCGCGCCCCGGGGACGGCGTACCGCCGTGCGGGCCGCGTACGCCGACGTCGCCGACCGGGCCCTCGACCCGCGCACCCTCGGTCTCCACCCCGACGACCGGTACGACCAGCGCGGGTTCGGCTACGTCCGGTTCGATCCGGAGCGGGTGACGGCGTGGGTCTGGGGATACTCGTTCGGCCGCGACGAGCCGGTGCTGGTGCCGGAGAGCTACGCCTACTACGGCCCCCGGCCGCGCCACGATCCCGGATTCGTCTTCGAGTGCTCCAACGGCTCCGCGTTGGGCGGCTGCCTCAGCGAGGCGATCCTCTACGGGCTCCTGGAGATCGCCGAGCGGGACGCCTTCCTCACCGCCTGGTACGCCCGCCTACCACTGTCCAAGATAGACCTCGGGTCCGTCCGGGACCGCCGGATCCCGCTGCTGGCCGAGCGGATGGCGCACGGCGTCGGGTACTCGGCGATGGCCTTTGACGCGACCCTGGAGCAGGGCGTACCCGCCTTCTGGGTGATGGCGGTGGGCGGAGCGGGCGACGTGGCCGATCCGGCCCGGCCCGCGCTGACCTGTGCCGCGGCCGCCCATCCGGATCCCGAGCGGGCACTGCTGTCCGCCCTCTGCGAACTGGGACCGGGCCTGGACGGGCTGCGTGAACGCTACCGGCCGGAAGCCGCCGCCCCGCTGGTCGCGGAGAGTGGACTGGTCCGGGAGATGGACGACCACGCCCTGCTCTACGGCCACCCCGAGGCGGCCGACCGACTGCGCTTCCTGCCGGTCGACGAGCCGGGGCGCCCGATCGACGAACTGGCCGGGCGATGGTCCTGGCCGGACCGGGACCGACCGCCCCGGACCGACCTCAGCGCCGACCTGGCCGACCTGGTCTCCCGGTACCTCGCCGACGACCTCGACGTGATCGTCGTCGACACCACCGCCGCCGAGCACCGCGCCGGTGGATTCGCGGCGGCGAAGGTCCTGGTGCCCGGCACGGTTCCGATGACCTTCGGACACCACTACCGCCGTACCCACGGACTGCCCCGGTTGCTGGCCGCGCCGCGTCGGCTCGGCCATCGCGCGACGGATCTCGCACCGGAGGAACTGAATCCGTTCCCGCATCCCTTTCCCTGATCGTCCTTCCGTCGAGGAGCGTGCGCATGGCCGAGCCGACTGAGCCGGTGGACGACGAGCCGGTCCGCCGCTACCTGCGGGCGCTGACCGAGAGCGGACCCCGGCCGGCCGACGAGGTGAGCGCGGGAGCCCGGTACAAGCGCTACCTGGACACCAACCGGTACGTCCTGCCCTGGACCAGTGCGCTTCCCACCGGTACGGCGGACACCGCGACTCCGACCGGCCCGGGCGGCGCCGAACTGCTCGGCGCCCTGCTGGTGGACCTGCTCGGCATCGTCCGCCTGATCTGGAGCCTGCCGATCGAGGCGACCGGGCGGGTCAGTGC
The DNA here is from genome assembly GCF_015690345.1 of Plantactinospora alkalitolerans. Lineage (GTDB taxonomy): Bacteria > Actinomycetota > Actinomycetes > Mycobacteriales > Micromonosporaceae > Plantactinospora > Plantactinospora alkalitolerans. Next base: position 12,257 of record NZ_JADPUN010000286.1, read on the forward strand.
CGGACCGCCCCGCCTGCTGCTCGGCCGCCCGGCCCCGTCCGGCGGTGCCCTGCACCCGATCGAGGCGTACCTGGGATGCGGGGGCGGTGTCGGGCCACCGGCCGGGCTGTACCACTACGACCCGGTGCACCACGCACTCGTCCGCGTCCGGGCCGACGACCACCGGGCCGCGCTGGTCGGCACACTCGCTGCCCCGCCGACCGCCGTACCGGACGTGGTCCTGGTGCTCACCGCCGTCTTCACCCGCACGATGGCCCGGTACGGCGACTTCGGCTACCGGTTGCAGTGTCAGGAGACCGGCATCCTGTTGGCGCAGGCGCTCGCGGTGGCGCAACGGCTGCGCCTGCCGGCCTCCGCGCATCTGCGGTTCGCGGGAACTGACGCCGACCGGCTGCTGGGCCTGGACGGTTCCCGGGAAGGCGTCCTGGCGATGCTCGGCCTGACCATGCCGGAGCCCGGGCTCCCGGACCCGACCGAACCGACCGTGCCGACGGCGGCGGAGCTGGCCGGGCGCCCGGCGGCGGCCGAGGCACGACCACCGGACCCGATGCCGGCGGGGCTTCCCGCAGCGGTGCTGCACCGAGCCGGCCGGGACGGGGCCGTCCGGACGGGCGGGCCGGCCCCGACCGACCAGGCCGCCCCGAAACCCGC
>NZ_JADPUN010000244.1 GCF_015690345.1 Plantactinospora alkalitolerans
ATCCCGGCGGGGTGCCGGCGCCGCTCGACGGCGGAGGGGCCGGCTCCGGCTCGGGCTCGACCGGTGGCGGGCCGGGTGGCGGCGTGGCGTCTACCGGCAGCGGCGTGCCGATCCAGCCCTCACCGTCCCAGTACCGCTGGGTGCTCGGCTCGGCGGGATCGGCGTACCAGCCCGGCTGCACCGTCACCGGAACGACCTCGAATCAGTCCTGACGTTCACGCTGGAACCTTAACCACCACGGTTTTGCCGAACTTGTCGTGGAGGCACTGCTGGTAGGGCTTGTCCCAGAGTTGCCACAGTCCGTCGAGGTAGGTCAGGCCGGGCAGGAGGCTACCGGCCCACTGCACGAGGAAGCGCCTGGCGAGGAAGCTCCGGTTGATCGAGCTGGCCGGGTCCAGTGGGGTGATCTTGATCTTCATGATCCGCTTGCCCACGGTCTGGCCGGTGCGCTTGGTCATCTCCACGTGGTAGACGTACTGGAGGATCGTACCGACCACGAGCAGGCCGGCCTCGATCAACAGGAACGGCACCAGGAAGCCGAACACGTCCGGTTCGGGGTAGTAGCCGTCGGGACCGGGGGCCGGAACCGTGAACAGGTCCGACCCGGCGGTGGCGAAGAAGATGACGAACGCCGGAATCGCGAGCACCATGACCGTCCCGCCGAGGATCGCACCGTCGATCAGGACGGCCAGCAGCCGGTCGGTGAACGAGGCGAGTGGCAGGCCGGCCGGACTGGTCGGCTGCGGCGGCGCTATGTGGTAGCCGGGCGGCGGCCCGTACCCGGGACGGACATTACCCGGATGGGCGTACCCGGGCGGGACCTGTGCGGCCGGCGGCGGAGCGTATCCGGGCGGGCCGTAGCCGGGCCGGACCGGTGGGGCGGCGTATCCCGGGGTTGGCTGGCCGGGCGTCCCGGGCGGTGCGCCGTAGCCGGGTTGGCGCGGCTGCGGAACGTGTCCGCCCGGGGGAGATCCGGCGGATGGCCGGTTCTCCCCGGACGGCGGCATGGGCGAAGGCTGCTGGGTCACGCAGGACAGTGTTACAGGTTTCCCCGGGCCTCTTGTTCCCGCTCGATGGCTTCGAAGAGTGCCTTGAAGTTCCCCTTGCCGAAGCCGAGCGATCCGTGCCGCTCGATCAGCTCGAAGAACACCGTCGGCCGGTCCTGCACCGGCTTGGTGAAGATCTGCAACAGGTAGCCGTCCTCGTCCCGGTCGACCAGGATCTTCCGGGCCTTGAGCTCCTCGATCGGGGCCCGCACCTGGCCGATCCGGGCCCGAAGCTCCGGGTCGTCGTAGTACGAGTCGGGCGTGTCCAGGAACTCCACCCCGGCCGCACGCATCGCGTCGACGGTGCCGAGGATGTCGTTGGTGGCCAGGGCGATGTGCTGGGCACCCGGGCCGCCGTAGAACTCCAGGTACTCGTCGATCTGCGACTTGCGGCGGGCCACCGCCGGCTCGTTGAGCGGGAACTTGACCTTGCGGGTGCCGTTCGCCACCACCTTCGACATCAGCGCCGAGTAGTCGGTGGCGATGTCGTCGCCGATGAACTCCGCCATGTTGGTGAAGCCCATGACGCGGCGGTAGAACTCCACCCACTCGTCCATCCGGCCCAGTTCCACGTTGCCGACCACGTGGTCGACGGCCTGGAAGAAACGCTTCGGCTGAAGGCCGGCGTCGATCATCGGCTGCCGGTCGACGATCGGGCCCCGGGCGACGAAGTCGGGCAGGAACGGACCGGAGTACCGGGACCGGTCGACCAGCGAGTGCCGGGTGTCGCCGTACGTGGCGATGGTGGCGACCCGGACGGTGCCGGAGGAGTCGGTCACGTCGTACGGGGCGGCCAGCCCGGTGGCGCCCTGCGCGATGGCGTGCGCGTACGCCGCGTCGACGTCCGGGACCGCCAGCGCGATGTCCAGCACACCGTCGCCGTGCCGGGTCACGTGGTCCGCGTCCGCGGCGTCCGGGCGGACCGCGCCGGTGAAGACGAACCGAGCGGAGCCGCTGGTCAGCACGTACTCGGCGTGGTCGCGGGAACCCTGCTCGGGGCCCCGGTACGCGACCAGGGTCATCCCGAACGCGGTGGAGTAGTAGTGCGCGGTCTGCTTGGCGTTGCCGACCATGAACCGGATGTGGTCGATGCCCTGCACCGGAAAGGGGTCGTCGGTGCTGTCCTGACCGACGGCGCCGACGAGTCGGTCGACGTCGAGGTCCAGGTCCGAGCCGGCGGGCGACTGGTGGAGCGCGCTGGTCATCGTCGTGCCTCCCTTGCGTCGTCGGCCGGTGCCGTGGTGTGGCGCGGCCGTCTTCCGGAAGCATCTCGGCCTGGCACCCCCTGGGCAACCCATTCGCAAAACGCTGGTCAGCTTGCGCATCTAGTACGGTCATCAACCATGACCGCCGTACAAGTTGTCCAGCTAGATTCGCTCGACGTGAAGCTGATCGACCTGCTTGCCGCCGAGCCTCGGATCGGGGTCCTGGAGTGCTCACGCCGACTCCAGGTGGCCCGGGGCACCGTGCAGGCCCGACTGGACAAGCTGTTCGCCCGGGGCGTGATCCGAGGGCTCGGGCCGCAGATCGACCCGGCGGCCATCGGTTTCGGGGTGACGTCGTTCGTCACGCTGGAAATCAACCAGCGGCCCGGCCACGATCCGGTGACCGCACACCTGCGGGCCATCCCGGAGGTGCTGGAGGCGCACACCATCACCGGCTCCGGCGACGTGCTCTGCCGGATCGTCGCCCGGTCGAACGCCGACCTGCAACGGGTGCTGGACCGGATCGTGTCGCACGAGGGCATCGCCCGCGCGTCGAGCATCATCGCGCTGGCCGAGAAGATCCCCTACCGGGTACTCCCACTGGCCCGAACGGCCGTACCCGGATCGCCGGGCGAATCTCGAACGGCGACCAGTGCCTCGCCGAGCGAGGTCCGCCCGTAGCGGACCGATCGGCCCGGCCGGGTCCGGCTGACCAGTCCGGCGGCTCGATGCCGAAATGATCCGCGACACGGAATTATTCCGCGACACGGACATAACGTCCTAGCGGAATTGCCAGATCGCGTCGTCTACGGTAGCCGAATGGCGAAGGGGAGCGCCCGAGGCCTGGGCGCCAAGTCCGCCCTGGCCATCGCGCTGATCGTGGTGATCGTCCTCGCCGCGACCAACGTCTGGAACCCGTTCCCCGGCGTATGGGACTGGGTCAACCGCGACGACCCGCTCTCCGAGCCGGACGTGGTCTGGCAGCAGCGGATCGGCGGCACGCCACAGAACGTGAACATCGCCGGTAACACCGTGGTGATCCGGTACCGGACCAGGGTCGAGGCGCGCAGCGCCGCCACCGGCGTCCGGCTCTGGGAGCGCAAGGCCGACTGGGCGGCCGTCGCGGGTGGCGAACGGGACTCCGTCGTCGCCGTCGGCAAACTGCTCAGCAAGGGCTACGAACTGCTCGATCCCGAGACGGGCGCGGTACGCCGGAAGGACACCTCGGCGGTCGGCGTCTGGACGTACCGCAACGCGGTGCTCGACGTCCGCTGCCGGGAACCCCGGGACTGCACGCTGACGGCACGGGATCCGCGGGGCACCAATCCGATCTGGACGGCGTACCTGCCGGGCGTGGAGACCGGGCCACTCGCCGGCAACCCCGACGTGCTGGGTACCCGGGCGTTGACCACCCGGCGGGTGCACGACGACGCCGGTGGCCCGGTCGAGATGCCGCCGCTGCTCGGGCTGTCCGTGGACGGTCGGGTCCAGATCGTGGACACCGCCACCGGCCGGGTGGCGCAGGACGTGGAACCGGGGCGGGAGGACCGGATCGTGGTGGTCGGTGGCCGGATGCTCCGGATCGAGGCCCGCAGCGCGGACGGCAACTGCTACTTCACAGTGGTGGCCCGCGACCCGGCGACCGGGCAGGAGGTGTGGCGCCGCGACGGGCTCAACCTGCGTACGGCCGACGGCGCCGGTTGCGCCCAGCGGGAGGATCCACAGGGCGGCGAGAACGTCTTCGTCGGCGTCGCCCCGGATTCCCGGGAAACCGTCGTCGACGCGTACGACGGGCGGCTGCTCTGGGTCGGCCCCAAAGGTGAGAAGCTGCTCGCCGTCGACGACCGGTACACACTGTCCCGTTCCGCCGACAAGAAATCGATCATCGGTAGCGAACTCGCCATCGAGCCGGCCCGGTGGACCCGGCGGGTCGGCCCGGAGAGCGGCGGCGCCCTCACCCCCTTCGCCGCCGTACTGATCGACCGCAAGCCCGACCGCATCGTGGCGCTCGATCCGCGCAGCGGACGGGAACTGGCCAACATCCGGTCCTCGGCCGAGGTGCTCGCGGTCGGGCCGGCCGGCATGGTGATCGGCGAGGGCCGCGATCTCGGGTACGTCCGGTTCGTCGGCGTCGCCGCGCCGCCCGGCCCGGGACCGACCGCCGGACCGGGAGGCCAGAATCCGGAACCCGGCGAGGGCTGTGGTGGCCCGAAGCAACCGGAGTGCCCGCCGGCCAACGGCAAGGCCGGCTGAGTCGGCCGGCCGGCGGCCCCGGGCGGGTGGGAGCGTCCGGATGAGAGCGGCATCGCACGGTCGACCCGGCGGGTGGGCCGGGCGCGGCCGGCTGGCCTAGGCTTGCCGGCTATGAGCAGTGGCGCCCCGTTCTCGCACTCCCCCCTGTTGCCCGTCGGCGCCGACCAGACCGAATATCGCCTGGTCACCGACGAGGGCGTCGACGTGGTCCACGGGCCGGGCGGCCGCCGCTTCCTGACGGTGGAGCCCGCGGCGCTGACCGCCCTGACCGCCGAGGCGATGCACGACATCGCCCACTACCTGCGCCCCGCGCACCTCGCCCAACTGCGGGCCATCATCGACGATCCGGCGGCGTCGCCGAACGACCGGTTCGTCGCGCTCGACCTGCTGCGCAACGCCAACATCGCGGCCGGTGGCGTACTGCCGATGTGCCAGGACACCGGCACGGCGATCGTGATGGGCAAGCGGGGTCGGCACGTGCTGACCGACGGGACCGACGACGAGGCGCTGTCCCGGGGGGTCTACCAGGCGTACACCCGGCTCAACCTGCGGTACTCACAGCTTGCTCCGCTCACCATGTGGGAAGAGCGCAACACCGGAAGCAACCTGCCGGCCCAGGTCGAGATCTACGCGGAGGACCCGGACGGGCACCCCGACGCGTACAAGTTCCTGTTCATGGCCAAGGGGGGCGGCTCGGCGAACAAGTCGTACCTCTACCAGGAGACCAAGGCGCTGCTCAATCCCACCCGGATGATGCAGTTCCTGGAGGAGAAGCTGCGGCTGATCGGCACCGCCGCCTGCCCGCCGTACCATCTCGCCGTGGTGATCGGCGGCACCTCCGCCGAGTACGCGCTGAAGACCGCGAAGCTGGCCTCGGCGAAGTACCTCGACAACCTGCCCACGGCCGGCTCGATGCTGGCGCACGGCTTCCGGGACCTGGAACTCGAGGCCGAGGTGCTGGAGCTGACCCGGCAGTTCGGCATCGGTGCGCAGTTCGGTGGCCGGTACTTCTGCCACGACGTACGGGTGGTCCGGCTGCCCCGGCACGGCGCATCCTGCCCGGTCGCGATCGCCGTCTCCTGCTCGGCCGACCGGCAGGCGGTCGGCAAGATCACCCCGTCCGGGGTGTGGCTGGAGCGGCTGGAGACCGACCCGGCCCGGTTCCTGCCCGACGTGACCGACGGCCACCTCGACGAGGGCGCGGAGGCGGTCCGGATCGACCTGAACCGGCCGATGGCGCAGATCCGGACCGAGCTGTCGAAGTACCCGGTGAAGACCCGGCTGTCGCTGACCGGCCCGCTGGTGGTCGCCCGGGACATCGCGCACGCGAAGATCGCCGAGCGGCTGGACGCCGGCGAGCCGATGCCGCAGTACCTACGCGACCACGCGGTCTACTATGCCGGACCGGCGAAGACCCCCGAGGGCTACGCCTCCGGCTCGTTCGGGCCGACCACCGCCGGCCGGATGGACGCGTACGTGGCCAAGTTCCAGGCGGCCGGCGGCTCGCAGGTGATGCTGGCAAAGGGCAACCGGTCGAGTCAGGTCACCCGCTCCTGCCACGAGCACGGCGGCTTCTACCTCGGCTCGATCGGCGGACCGGCGGCCCGGCTCGCCCAGGACTGCATCAAGCACGTCGAGGTCCTCGAGTATCCGGAACTCGGCATGGAAGCGGTCTGGAAGATCGAAGTGGAGGACTTCCCCGCCTTCATCGTCGTCGACGACAAGGGCAACGACTTCTTCGCCGAGGTGACCAAGCCGGTGCTGACCGTCGGCCGGCGTTGACCCCGGTAAGGAAGGGCCCCTTCTTATCGTTTTCTGTAGAAGAAGGGCCCCCTCCTAACACCGTCAGGTTGTTCGGGGCAGGGCGCTGGTCCGGACCAGCACCTGCCGCTCGGGGCCTGCACTGCCGTCCCGGCGCAACTCCACGCCGCGCAGCGACAACCATTCCAGTCGTGGGTATCTGTCGAGGTCCGCGCCGACCCCGGTGACCTGGAGGACGAGCGGACCGATGCCGTAGCAGTAGTCCGACTCGGCGAACTGCAGTACATCGCCGGCGTGCGGTATCGGACCCGACCGCTCGGCTGCGTCAGAGGCGTCCATCTCCTGGCAACTCCTCAGGTGTGGAAGGCGGCGAAACCGCTGTTCCGACACGGTGCGTCCGTCGCCCTGAGGGGCTGCCGGACGCACCGCCCCCGTCGATGCGTCTCACCTGCTGTGTTGCATCCATCCGAGAGTTTGTTGCCTGCCGCTCTCGATCCGCTGCCACCTCGCTCTCAACCCGTTTCTGCCGCGAGTGATTGTCGGGTTACTCTGCTGCCGGACGCGACCTCGGTCAGGAGCTGACATGCGGTTCGGGATCCTTGGGCCGCTCCAGGTGAGCGGCGGAGAAGCGACGGTGACGGCCGGCCGGGACAGGGTGGTTCTGGCGGTTCTACTGCTGCATGCCCGCCGGGTGGTGCCGGTCGACGAGCTGGTCGACGCCGTCTGGGACAGCGATCCGCCGGCCACGGCCCGGGGGCAGTTGCAGACCTGCGTCTCCCGGCTGCGCCGGCTGCTCGCCGCCGCCGGGGTGCCGGGTGAGACCATCGTCACCGGCCCGGCCGGCTACCGCGTCGTACTCGAGTCCGACGACCTGGACGTCCAGCTGTTCGAGCGGTTGGTCGCCCGGGCCCGGGCCGCCGCGGCCGAGCAGAACTGGCCCGAGGCCCGGGAGGAGTACCGGGCGGCGCTCGCCCTGTGGCGGGGCCCGGCGCTCGCCGGCATCACCGGTACGGCGGTCCGGCGGGGCGCGGCCTCCCTCGACGAGCAGCACATGCTGGCGTTGGAAGACAGCTTCGAGGTGGAGCTGCGGCTCGGCCGGGCCGGCGACGTGATCGCCGAGCTGACCGATCTCGTCGAACGGCACCCGCTACGGGAGCGGCTGCGGGGGCAGCTGATGCTGGCCCTGGCGGACAGCGGCCGGCGGGCCGAGGCCCTCACGGTGTTCCGGACCGGCCGGGAGATCCTGTCCGGAGAGCTGGGGATCGAGCCCGGCGCGGCCCTGGCGGAGATCCAGCGGCGGGTGCTCGCCGGTGAGGTCGAGTCCTCGGGTGGGGACATGCCGACCAGGCCGCCGGTGCGCTGCCTGCCCCGGGCCATCGAGGACTTCACCGGGCGGCACGAGACGGTCACCCGGTTGCGCAAGGAGATCGAGGAAGCCGGCCCGGACTTCTCCGCCGTGTACGTCATCGACGGCATGCCGGGCAGCGGAAAGACCGCACTCGCCGTACACCTGGCTGCCGCGCTCGGCAACCAGTACCCGGACGCCCACCTCTTCGTCGACCTGCACGGGCACAGTCTGCGCAGCCCGTTGCCACCGGCCGCCGCCGTCGCCGCGCTGTTGCGCCAACTGGGCGTACCGGGTGAGCGGTTGCCGCCCGACCTCGCCGACCGGCTGGCGCTGTGGCGTACCGAACTGGCCAGCCGGCGTGCCCTGCTGGTGCTGGACAACGCGGCCAGCGCGGCCCAGGTGAGCCCGCTGCTGCCGGCGGCTCCCGGCTGTCTGACCGTGGTGACCAGCCGGCGTCGGCTGATGGGACTCGACGGGGTCCGGGCACAGTCGCTCACCGTGCTGGAGCCCACCGAGGCGATCGACCTGCTGGCCCGGATCGTCGGCCCGGAGCGGGTCCGGGCCGAGCCGAGGGCGGCGGCCGAGGTGGTACACCGGTGCGGCTACCTTCCGCTGGCCATCCGGCTGGCCGGGGCCCGGCTGGCACACCGGTCGCGTTGGCGGGTGGCGGACCTGGCGCAGCGTCTCGGCGACGCGGACCGACCGGTCCTCGCCGAGTTCGCGGTCGAGCACCGCAACCTGGTGGACGCGTTCGCGCTGTCCCACGCGCAGCTGCCGGAGCCGGTCCAGCGGACCTTCCGGATGCTGGGACTGCATCCCGGCGACGAGTTCGACCAGTACGCGGCGGCGGCACTGACCGAGCTGCCGCTGACGGTCGCGCAGGAACATCTCGACGAACTCGTCGACGCCCATCTGGTGGACGAGTTGGACGCCGGACGGTTCCGGTTCCACGACCTGGTCCGGGAGTACGCCGCCGAACTCGTCACCGTCGTCGGCGGCGAGTCGGAACGGCGGCGCGCGATGCAGGCGCTGCTCGACTTCTACCTGCACGCGGCGGCCTCGGTCAGCGGGGCCATCGAGGCGAACGGGAACCTGCGGACCGCCGTACCGGGCGAGCCGGCCCGCCCCGAACTGGTCGACGCGGCGGCCCGGGAGGGAAGCGACTGGTTGCAGGCGGAGCGGCGCAACATGGTGGCCCTGGTCCGCCTCGCCACCGAGCAGGGCATGCACCGGTACGCCTGGCAGCTCGCCCGGGCCAACTGGCGGCAGTTCTTCCTCGGTGGACATCTGGACGAGCTGATCCAGACGCACACCGACGGTCTGCGGGCCGCCGAGGCGCTCGGTGACGACTTCGGCGTCGCCACCATGCAGAACTACCTGGCGTCGGCGTACTTCCGGCTCGGCGAGTTCCAGCGGTCCGCCGACGCGCTCCGGATCGTCATCGCGCTGTGGGAGCGGCTCGGCGACATCGCGGGACAGTCGGTGGCGACGGTGAACCTCGGCCTGCCCCTGATGATGCTGGGCCGGACCCGTGAGGCGGTCGAGTACATGGAACACGGGCTCTCGCTGGCCCGCCGGACCGCGGAGTTGCACACCCTGCCGAGCGGACTGGTCAACCTGGCTACCGGCTATCTCCTGTTGGGGTGGTACCCGGAGGCGTTGCGGGTGTTGCGGATCAGGCTCTTCCTGGGCCGTCAGTGGGGCAAGATCCCGGTGGTGGCGGACTCCCTCGGCACGATCGGCATGGTCTACAGCCGGCTGGGCCGGTACGACCAGGCGCTGCGCCGGATGTACCTGGCGCTGCACCTGCAACAGGGCCCGGGACGCAATCCGTACACCACCGCCGACCTGCTCAACGAGATCGGGGTGGTGGAGCGGGTGCGCGGCCGCCCGGAGGTGGCGGCGTCGTTGCACCGGGAGGCGTTGGCCGCGATGCTGGACACCGGAGACCGGGCCGGCGAGTGCGCCGCCCGCAACCGTCTCGCGCGGGCGTTGCACGACCTGGGGGACACCTCGACCGCGCTGGAACTGCACCGGCAGGCCCTGCTCGGCGCGACCCGGATCCAGCACCTGCCCGAGCAGGCCCGGGCGCTGGACGGACTCGCCAACTGCCTGAGCCCGACCGACCCGGCGGCTGCCCGAGCGTACTGGACCAGAGCCCTGGCCCTGATGATCCAGACAGAGACCCCGGAGCAGCACGACGTGGGGCGGCGGCTGCGGGAGCTCGACTGAGCGCACCCGGTGGCCCCCGGGTGACGGCGATCATCTGCGGGCCGGGCCGGCTCGGGGCAGGATGGTACGCGTGACCAGATCAGAGGCGACCGGTTACCGGATCGAGCACGACACCATGGGCGAGGTCGAGGTGCCCGTCGACGCGCTGTGGCGGGCCCAGACGCAGCGGGCGGTGCAGAACTTCCCGATCTCCGGGCGTGGGCTGGAGCCGGCGCACATCAAGGCGCTGGCCCAGATCAAGGGCGCGGCGGCGATGGCCAACGCCGAACTGGGAGTGATCGGCGCGGACGTCGCCGGCGCGATCGCCACCGCGGCGGCGCACGTCGCCGACGGCGGGTACGACGACCAGTTCCCGATCGACGTCTTCCAGACCGGCTCCGGCACCTCGTCCAACATGAACGCGAACGAGGTCATCGCCACCCTGGCCGCCCGCGAGCTGGGCCGCGAGGTCCATCCGAACGACGACGTCAACGCCGCCCAGTCCAGCAACGACGTCTTCCCGTCCTCGATCCACCTGGCGGCCACCGGAGCGGTGGTGCACGACCTGCTTCCGGCGCTGCGGCACCTGGAGTTCGCGCTGGAGTCCAAGGTGGACGAGTTCGCCGAGGTGGTGAAGGCGGGGCGGACCCACCTGATGGACGCCACGCCGGTGACGCTGGGACAGGAGTTCTCCGGCTACGCCACGCAGATCCAGTACGGCATCGAGCGGCTGGAGGGCTGCCTGCCCCGGCTCGCGGAGCTGCCGCTCGGCGGTACCGCGGTCGGCACCGGGATCAACACTCCGAACGGTTTCGCCCCGGCCGTGATCGCCAAGCTGCGCGAGATGACCGGGCTGCCACTGACCGAGGCGCGTAACCACTTCGAGGCGCAGGGTGCCCGGGACGCGCTGGTCGAGGCGTCGGGCCAGCTGCGTACGGTCGCGGTCGGGCTCTACAAGATCGCCAATGACATCCGCTGGATGGGTTCCGGACCCCGGGCCGGCCTGCGGGAGCTGCGCATTCCGGACCTCCAGCCCGGATCGTCGATCATGCCGGGCAAGGTCAACCCGGTGGTCTGCGAGGCGGCCCGGCAGGTCTGCGCCCAGGTGATCGGCAACGACGCCACCGTGGCGTTCGCCGGCTCGCAGGGCGACTTCGAACTGAACGTGATGCTTCCGGTGATGGCCCGCAACGTGCTGGAATCCATCCGGCTGCTGGCCGGGGTCAGTCGACTCTTCGCCGACCGCTGCGTGGTCGGCCTGGTCGCGAACGCCGACGTCTGCCTGGCGTACGCCGAGGGGTCCCCGTCGGTGGTCACCCCGCTGAACCGCTACCTCGGCTACGACGAGGCCGCCTCGATCGCCAAGGAGGCGCTGGCCAAGGAGTTGTCGATCCGGGCGGTCGTGGTCGCCCGGGGGCACGTGGAGGCGGGCCGGCTGACCGAGCAGCAGCTCGACGAGGCCCTCGACGTACTACGGATGACCCACCCCTGACCAGACCCGTCGGCACCGTCAGCCGTGCTCCGGGGCGTCGACCGGCTCGAATATTCTCGACCGATGGTGACCACGGTGGTGTTCGACGCGGACGAGACGCTGCTCGACCTGCGCCCGGCGGTGACCGGCGGGCTCGTCGCCGTACTGGCCGAGATGCGCCGGCTGACCCCGGTGGCGCAGGAGGTGTCGCTGGCGGACATCGAGGGGGACTGGGACGCGGTCTTCGACGAACTGGCCGACGAGCCGGTCATCCGGATCCGCCGGGCCGCGCTGGCCCGGTCACTTGCCCGGGCCGGGCTGACCGACGAACTGGACCGGATGGCGGAGCTGTTCTTCGCCCGCCGGTTCGCGCTCACCCGGCCGTTCGCCGACACGCTGCCGGCCCTCGGCCACCTGCGCCGGTCGTACGTGCTCGGCTTCGCCACCAACGGCAACAGCCGGGCGGAGCGGTGCGGGCTCGCCGCCGAGTTCGCCTTCGAGATCTACGCCCACGTCGGCGGGGTACCGAAGAAGCCCTCGCCGGCCTTCTTCGCCGCGGTGCTGGCGGCGGCCGGGGTGGCACCCTCGTCCGTCGTGCACGTCGGCGACTCGCCCGACAAGGACGTCCAGGCCGCGCAGGAGGTCGGTCTGCGCGCGGTGTGGCTGAATCGCGCGGGTCTACCACGTCCACGCGGCCTGCGACCCGACGCGGAGGTGCGGTCGCTGGCCGAGTTGCCGTCGGTGCTGGACCACTGGCGGACGGCGGTCGGTTAGGCGCGTCCGCAGGACTCAGGCCAGCGCCGCGGTGATCTCGGCCGCCGCGGCGGCGACCTGGGCGCCGGCCAGCGTGACGTCGAGCGGCGCCAACGCCACCACGCCCACGCTGGCCTCCAACCCCGGCACCCCGAGCACGGGTGCGGCCACCCCGTACGCGCCGGCCTGTAGTTCGCCGCTGGTCGACACCGGGTCGGCCCGACCGGCCCGACCGGCCAGGATCGCCCGTCCGGCGGCACCCCGTTCCAGCGGATGCCGGGCCCCGGTCCGGTACGCGACGTGGAACGCGGTCCAACTCGGCTCGACCACCGCGAGCGCCACCCCCTCGCCGCCGTCGACCACGGTCAGGTGTGCCGTCGCCCCGGTCTGCTCCGCCAGCCGGCGCAGGGCCGGCAGGGCCCCGTCGGCGAGCAGTGGCTGGGCCCGCCTGGCCAGGTGCAGCAGCCCGGCACCGAGGCGGAGCCGTCCAGTGCCGTCCCGGCGGACCAGCCCGTGCTGGATGAGGGCGCCGAGCAGCCGGTACACCACCGCCCGGCCGACACCCAGTCGCGCCGCCGCCTCGGTCACCGTGAGTCCGCCGTTCGCGTCCGCGACGAGATGCAGCAGCCGCAGTCCCCGGTCCAGGGTCTGCGCCGTCTCACCGGCCCGGCCGGCCGTTCCGCCTGCCGGACCGGCCGTACCGCCTGCCGTCGTCGCCACACCAGGGAGCGTACGACCGGAACCCGGCCGGACGGCACCGCGGCCGGCTGGACGGCACCGCGGCAGCCTGCGGGGGCGGGGCGGCTCCGCAGGCTGCCGCGGTGCCGTCC
>NZ_JADPUN010000288.1 GCF_015690345.1 Plantactinospora alkalitolerans
GACGTGACCGGGCGGGATGGTGACCTGGCGGGGCCGGGCCGCACCCCGACCGAACGGTTGCCGGATGAGTCGGCGGATGTGGACCGTACCGAACCGGATCCCGCCGTTCTCGCCGCCGACGACCTGCTGCTCGACCTCCTGGGCCGGGGTGCGTCGGCACCGGCTGACGACCCGATCGCCGGACTGATGGCGGCCTGGCGTGCGGACCTCGACGCCGAGCAGCCAGCCGCTCCGGTCGACGACCTCGTGGTGTCCCGGACGATGCCGGCGCCCGGTCCGCAGCCGACCCGGGTACGCCCGCCTCGACCGGGGCCGCCCGTTGGCGTCCGTCGACCCGGTCGGCTCCGCTCCGACCCGCCGCGACCCGTGCCGGGGCTCCGGCCTCGGCGGACCCCACTGGTCCGGCGACTGGCCCTCGTCGCCGTGGTCGCGATCGTCGCCACCGCCCTGCTGGGGCTCGGCGTCAACCGGGCGGGGCCGACGAGTCCGTTGTGGCCCATCGCGGCGGCGGTCTATCCGGACCGGTCCGCCGTCCGGGTCGTCGAGCACACCCTCACGCTCGCCGAGGACGCCTTGGCGGCGGGCCGGTACGACGACGCGCGTTCCCGGTTGGATCAGGCTCTCGTCCAGGTCGCGGAGGTACGTCGCCCGGAGCCGGCGGAACGCCTGCGGGCCGACATCGAACGAATCCGGCGCGGGCTGCCCGGTGCAGGTCCGGACGAGGTGGAGCCGGACGGGCGTACGACGTCGGGCGCCGTCCCGGCCGTACCGGTGCCGCCGACCCCGCCCAGCGGCGGCCCGGCACCGACGCGTACGCCGGGTGGGGGCGCGTCGCCGGCCGGTCGGCCCCCCGCCGCCTCGGATCCGCCACCGGCCAACCCGTCGCCCCGGCAGGTGCTGCCGTTGCCCGTACCGGTGCTGCCGTCGCTACTGCCCTCGGGACTGCCGGTGCTGCCCAGCGGTGGTTGCCTGCTGCTCTGTCCGCCGGACTGAACCGCGGCCGCGAGCTGTCCGTGCTCCGGCCGCCGCACCGTCTGGCTACGGCGTCAGCTTGCCCGCTGGTTGCCCGCTGGTTGCCCGCTGGTTGCCCGCTGGTCAGTTGCGGGGCCAGACCCGGACCGGCACCCGGGGGAACGCCGTCGTCAGGAAATGTTCGGTGAGGCGGTCGCGGAGGAGGCAGTCCGGCCAGGTGTCCAGCACTTCGGGCAGTGTGCGGTGGCCGAGGGCGAGCGGTAGCAGGGCGCCGGGCGGGATGGCGGCGTGGATCCGGGGGTCGGTGGACGGGCTGACGGCGGCCGGTACCGCCGTTACCGCCGTCAGTTCCCCGTCGGTGAACTCCAGTCGGGCGGCGCGACCGTACATCTCGATGGTCAGCGCCGGCTCGTGCCACCGGAGGTCGGCCGCTTGCCAGCGATCCCGCAGCAGCGGCAGCAGCCGGGCGAGCAGGTCGACCGGGTCGCCTGTGCGGGCGTACCAGCCTCTGGGCCGCGTCGGAACGCCGGGTGGGCCGAGTCGGGCCAGCGGGTGGTTCGGGTCGAGGAGGAGACGGACCGCGGTGAACGGCCGCCCCGCCGATGCCTCGTACCGCCGACCCAGGTGGCCCAGGTGTGCGTGCATGGCGACGGCGGCCCGCGGCCAGTCGGCCGGTCGAGTACAGGCCGCCGCGAGCACGGTCAGCTCTCCGGCGGTGGAGAGCCGGGCGGTGTGGACCAGGTAACCCCGTACGTCGGCGTCGTGCACCAGCACGGCGATGGTGCGCCGGGCCAGGTCCGCTGGACGGCGTCCGGCGATCTCGTACCGCCACACCTCGGCGTTCCTCGGGCAGACCAGGGCGTCCCCGCCGGTGAGGCGCCGGTCGATGTCGGCGAGGTCGTCCGCGTCGGCGACGGTGGCCGGGCGCATCGTCAGGCTGCCGCCGGAGCCGCCGGCCCGGTCGGGCTCCGTGGCCGGCAGCGCGGCGGCGGGCACCGTCGGAGCGCCGTCGTTCGCGAGGGCGTACTCGTAACCGAGCCGCCGGTAGAAGTAGGGGATGCCCTCGATGATCTGGACCGGCACACCGCTGGCCGCGTACCGCTGGTGCAGCGAGGCGAACAGCCGGTCGGTGAGGCGGTTCCCGCGGTGCTCCGGCGCCGTGCCGACCAGCTCGATCTGGGCGACCGGCAGCCGGACCCCGGCCAGGCTCCAGTCCTGCCGCAACCCGACGAGGCTGGCCACCGGGCGACCGGTGGTGGAGTCCTCGGCGACCAGGAAGTCATCGGGTACGACCGAGGGATGACCGGCCAGCAGGTCTTCGACCCAGGCGGCGATGCCGGGGTGCGGTTGTCCGCCGGTCGCCGCCTGAAGCTGGACCGATGCGTGCAGGCGAGCGAGTTCGACGGCGTCGGAGGCTCGGCCCGGCCGGACCGTGTAACGGTCGGTTGTCGGGATGGTCGCGTTCGCGGTCGTGGACTCGGGCACGAGGATCGCCTCCAGGGGCTAAGTCGTACAGTGTCTGTTCAAGATCTGGCGGGTACTGTAACCCGTACACACACTGTTCGACTTAAGGAGGTTGCATGCCTCACGCCGCCGCCAGGTCGGTCCGCCGGGCGGACGCACGGCAGAACGCCGAAAAGATCGTGCAAGCGGCCGTCAGCCGCCTCGGGCGGGACGCCGAGGCGAGCATGAACGACATCGCCGGGGAGGCGGGGGTCGGCAGGGTCACCCTGTACGGGCACTTCCCGTCCCGGCAGGCCCTGGTCGAAGCGGCGTTGGTCCGGCTGTTGAGCCAGGGAGAGGACGTGTTGGCGGCCATCGACCTCACCGGCGATCCCCGCGACGGCCTGCGGACGCTGATGGAATCGGGCTGGCTGCTGCTCGCCCAGGCGGCCTCGGTACTGCTGGCGGCGCAGGCGACCCTGCCGCCCGGCCGCGTGCAGGAATTGCACGCGAAACCCGAGCGACGGGTTCACAACCTGATCCGTCGCGGCCAGACCGAAGGCGTCTTCCGGGCCGACATTCCGGCCGACCTGCTGGCCAGCACCCTCCATCACATCCTGCACGGTGCGGCGACCGACGTCGCGGCCGGGCGGCTCGATGCGACAGAGGCGCCACGCTTCGTCGCCGAGATGACCCTGGCCATCTGCGCGGTTCCGCCCGCCCCGCCGCAGCACGACTGAACCGACGAAGTGGTTGCATCATCGAACCATCTGGTTGTACGGTCGAACCATGCAGAGCGGGGAGGTCGACGCCGCGCAGGAGGCCCTGATGCGGTTCGTCCGTAACTTCGGCCTCCATCAGCCGGACCGCACCCCGTGCGGGCAGCCGCTGCCGGTCTCGGAGGCACACGCCATGGTGGAGATCGCCCGCGAGGGACGGATCCGCCAGGTGGAACTGGCTCGCCGGTTGCGGTTGGAGAAGAGCACCGTCAGTCGCCTGGTCGGCAACCTGGTCAGCCGGGGATGGGTGCACCGGGAGGTAGCCGACGGTGATGGCCGCGGCGTGCTGCTGGTGCTCACCGACACAGGTACCACCGCTGCCGCCCGGCAGGCCGACGCCCGCCGCGACCGGCTCACCGCCCTGCTCGATCGCGTACCCGATGACCAGCGCGTCGCCGTGGTGCGCGCGCTCCAGATGCTCGCGGAGGCCGCTGTTGAACCGTCCTGACCGTTCCCGAGCCCGTCCAGCCCTGCTCCTGGTCGTCGCCGCCGCTGCCGCGCTGAGCAGCGGCTGCGCCGAGGATTCGGCAACGCCGACGCCGACACCGGCGACCTCCAGCCGACAGGCGGATGTCGCCGAGCGGGGCGCGTCCGTCATGCCGTTCGACCTGGCACGCACCACCCACCGGTTCACCAAGACCGGCAGCGGCGGCGTGCAGACCGTGGTCGCCGACGACCCGCAGGACAGCACCCAGATCAGACTCATCGGGCAACACCTGACCGCAGAGGTCGACCGCTTCCGACGCGGCGACTTCACCGATCCCGCCCGCATCCACGGCAACGAGATGCCCGGCCTGGAAACGCTACGTACGCACGGCGGACGAATCACCATCGACTACGAGACCACCCCGGACGGGGGACGCGTCACCTACACCACCAGCGACGCCGAGCTTCGCGATGCCCTGCACCACTGGTTCGACGCCCAGGTCAGCGACCACGGCCAGCACGCCACCCGCTAGCCCAGGTGGAAATGCCCCCCGAGAGGGCCGTCCCGTGCTGAGGCATAATTAGGCTAGGAACAATAAGTAACTGAGGAGACTTGATGAGTGTGTCCAGCTCGGCAGGGGGATCGACGGCGCAGCAACCGAACGTCCCGTGCGACGAACCGCCGGCTGACCGGCCGTCAGTTCCCGAGTCGGTGGCGTCGGCGTCGCTTCCGAAGGTGTCCGGTCTGGTGTTCCTGGGTGTCGAGGATGCGCAGGCGTGCTCGGACGGCACCTGCCGGTGAGTGAGCCCGTAGGCGAGTCAGTGCGCGGTTCTGGCGTGGTTCTGTGAGCGGTTCTGGAAGCGAGGAGACAACGGTGAGAGTCGAAGTGTGGTCCGACGTCGTCTGCCCGTGGTGCTACATCGGCAAGCGGCGGCTGGAGACGGCGCTCGCCCAGTTCGAGCACGCCGACGAGGTCGAGGTGGTCTGGCGGAGCTTCCAGCTCGACCCGACGTACCCGAAGGGCGACCCGCAGCCGGTGCACGAGCAGTTGCAGAAGAAGTTCGGCGGATCGCTCGCCCAGGTCCGTGCGATGACCGATCACGTGACGGCGCTCGCGGCCGAGGAGGGCCTGGCGTACGACCTGGGCCGGTCCATCATGGTCAACACCGTTGACGCCCATCGGCTCACCCACCTGGCGAAGGCACACGGGCTGGGTGGGGAGATGCACGAGCGCCTGCTCCGGGCCCAGTTGATGGAGGGGGAGACGCTCGACGACCACGACACGCTCGTCCGGCTCGGTGCCGAGGTCGGGGTGCCGGCCGACGAGGCTCGCCGGGTGCTGGCCGGGAACGAGTACGCCCGCGACTTCGCCGAAGACGTCCGGGAGGCTCGGGCGCTCGGCGCGACCGGTGTGCCGTTCTTCGTGCTCGACCGGAAGTACGGCATCTCCGGCGCACAACCGGCCGAGGCGTTCCTGTCCGCGCTGCGTACGGCGCACGGCGAGGCGCGTACGCCGGCCCGCTGAGGAGGGGGCCCCTACCAGGGGCGTTTTTTACGCGACGTCGGGCCGTGTCATCAGCGGCGACCGCAGGTGCGACGCCAGGCTGGGGCTGCTCAGGGGCACGGTGCTCCACGTCGCGACCGCTGTCCCCGCGTCGGCGTCGACCACCAGCCGGACCCGGTGCGGGGTGGTGATGACCCAAAGGTCGGCGACGAACGTGCTGCCCTGCCAGGCGCCGGCCGCGACGACAGGGCGGCCCAGCGGTGAGCTTTCCCGCCATTCGCCGTGGCCGACATCGACGTCGAGGGACGACCCGAATCGCAGCAGCCACCCACCGTCCACGGGATCGACGGCCACGGTGGTTCCGTCGGGCAGCGGCGAGTCCATGACGGTGCCGTCGAGTCTCGCCTTGACCGAACGCTGTTCAGCGGCCGAACCCGGCACCGGCGACAATGACAGCCGCCACAACCGATCGGCGAGGATCTCGTCGTCCCGGGCGCTTCCAGGATGGTCCATGCCGGGCGCCAGACACTCCCATATTATGTCGGGCACCGTCGACGTCTGGGTGTTGGCGCTGGTCACGGCAACCACGAGATCGAGCGACGGAACGACCACGCAATGTTGGCCGTAGGCGCCGTCGGCGTAGTAACCGTGACGCGACATCCAGAACTGGTAGCCGTACCCGCGCGCCGAGTCGGCATCCTGCGATCCGTCCCCGGCTTGCAGGACCTCGATGTGCTGCCTGGTCGCGAGTTCCACCCATTCGCGTGGGACGAGCTGCCGGTCGCCCCAGCGGCCTCCGCGCAGCAGCAGTACGCCGAAGGCGGCGACGGCCTCGGTCGTGAGGTGCAGTCCGTGGAATCCGAAGACGGCACCGCTGCCCACCCGATCCCACTCGGCGTGGTCGACGCCCATCGGGTTGAAGAGGCGGTCGTCGAGCAGTTCCGGGAGGCTGCGGCCGGTGACCCGTTCCACCATCCGGGCCAGGATGTAGGTGGTCGGGTTGTCGTAGGCGTGCAGGGTTCCCTCGGCCTCGGGAAACGGTACGCGTAGGAAGCCCTTCACCAGGTCGTCCGGCTCCAGTTGCCAGGCCTCGGCGAGGCTGTCCGTACGGTGTCCGGTCGTCATGGACAGCAGATGGTGAACGGTGAGGCGGCGTCCCTGCTCCGAGATGTCGGCCGGAACGTGGTCGGGAAGCACGTCCACCACCCGATCGTCCAACGAGAGCAGCCCGTCGGAGATCACGAGCCCCACGGCGACCGAGGTGAACGACTTGGTCACCGAGTAGAGAAGGTGCGGGCGTTCCGCCGAGTACGGCGCCCACCAGCCTTCGGCGACAACGTGACCGTGGCGTACGACCATGATGGAGTGACACTCGACGGACTCCGCCTCGAGTCGGTCCAGCAGCGCGGCAACCGCGCGGGACGAGATCCCCGAGGCGACCGGTGTCGAGCGCGGCAGCAGGCTGCGCTGAGCAGGCATCCGGGCACCCTCACGAAACCGCCCGATCGAGTTACGGGAGACATCGCCGAGGCTGGTCATTGCCTGGACCCCTGCCGTCGCAGGACCAGCCAGATCGTTCCGGCCACCGCGGCCGTGAACGGCAGCAGGCAGCAGAGGATGGCGAGGAGGAGATGCCACGGCTTGATAGCGCCCATGGCAGGCGACGGTAGCGGTCGGCCGCGTTGTCCGCTGGCCCGGGTCTCGGTCCTGTCGACGCCCGACCCGGGCCGGCGGTGCGGTGCCGTGCCGTGCCGTGCCGTGCCGGGGCTCAGTTGGCCAGGGACCAGTTCTGGTTGGTCCAGCCGTTGCAGGCCCACAACTGGACTTTCGAGCCGTTGGCCGGGATGGTGGTCCGATCGCCGTCGAGGCACTCGCCGCCGTAGTAGTTCCGGAACTGGGCGCCGTTCCAGATCCAGACCTGGTTGGTCCAGCCGTTGCAGGCCCACAACTGGACTTTCGAGCCGTTGGCCGGAATGGTGGTCCGATCGCCGTCGAGGCACTGGCCGCCGTAGTAGTTCTGTATCCGGTAGTAGCCGACCGGATATCCACTCGCCGAGGTGAGTATCCAGGCCTGGTTGGTCCAGCGGTTACACGCCCACAATTGCACCCTCGAGCCGTTGGCGGGAATGGTGTTGCGGTCGCCGTCGAGGCATTGGCCGTAATAGCCGTTGCGGACGTACTGGAAGAAGTAGCTGGCGCGGATCCCCGACCTGGACTCGGTCGAGCCGGCCCTGGGAAGCTGCGACAGGTCGGTCAGCTTCAGGGTGACCGTGCTGGTCGAGGCCGGGTCGGCCGCTCCGGCGTCCGATCGATCCGGTGCGGCGTACGCCGCACCGGCGGTCATCGTCAGCGCCACTCCGACCGCCGTGAGCGTCACGGCGAGCCGGTGGCCGAGTCGGCGTGCACTGCCGATCTCCGAACAGTTTGACAACAGTTTCATGTCCGTTCCCCGATCTGTCGCTGGTGTCGCGTCGTGCATGCACTGCCGAATCTCGACGACGGTATCCAGAAATCGGGCAATCGGCTGTCACCAAAGGGACTGACCTGGCGGCCGGTGGTACGGCGGAATACTGAAACAAATTCCGATGTGACTACTGCGAAGCGTCGCCATCGCCACCTGTCCGGGCAAGAAGCCCGGCCGGCAACCGATGCCCTCTTCGAGGCGGCCAGCAGATGATGAACCGCTCGCCCAGGCCTGAGCGCTACGGCGTCTGACGGGGGATACGTGTCAACGCCGGTGATGTCAGGAAGACGTCAGGCAGAAGGGGTGGCCAGCCGGATCCAGGAGTACCCGCCAGCGTCCGTCGCCGGGCTGATAGTCCGGTTTGGCCGCGCCGAGTCCCAGGGCCAGCTCTTCCATCGCATCGAGGTCGTCAGCGCGGAAATCCAGGTGGAACTGTTGTGGCACGTCCTGACCCGGCCACTGCGGAGCCCGGTATCCATCAACCCTCTGGAACCCCAGATCACAGCCGGAGTCGTCCGTCAGAGCGACGAACTCGTCCGCACTGAATAGTTCGCGCATCCCGGTCAGTGCACCGTAGAAGCCCGCCAGCGTCTGCGGGTCGGCACAGTCCAGAGTCACCCCTCGCAGTACAGCGCCTGGCACCATTCGCTCCTTCGCGGCCGCGCGTCTGACTCCGTGAGCCGCCGCTGCACGCGATCACCGGCCACAGCCACACCGTACTCGCCAGATCCACCGCTGAAGTAGCGGTTTACCCCTGCCTCGGCGCAACGGGTGGCGGTGACCGGCGCTTTCGACACACGCCCTGATCGACCGCCGCCGCGCCGCCGCGCCGGTGAACCGTCGCGGGTGCTGTGCGCTGGACCGCGCTGGGCTGCGCAACGCCGGGCCTGCCGGGTAACCATCGCCGGGCCGGGTCACCGTAGCGGGCCGGTCGCCGTGCCGGCCCCGGGATCACCGGGAACGGTCAGGCGGGCGGGGTGAAGTCGAACTCGCCGTCCTTGGCGCCGCCGAGGAAGGCGTCCCACTCCTCGCGGGTGTAGACGATCACGGCGGCGTCCGGGGCCTTGCTGTGTCGTACGGCGACCCGGCCGGAACCGTCCAGCAGCGGACCCGCCTCGACACAACTACCGCCGTTACTGTTGCTCTTCGTGCTGATGTGCCAGCCAACCGCCGGCAGGGACTCGCTCATCACCGCTCCTCCGCGATCGTCGCGATCAGCTTCGCCGACCCGGGCGGGTCGAGTGCGATTTGTTGCAACCGAGCGTACGCCTCCGCGTACCGCTTGGATTTCGGCGCTTCCATGAAGAGCCGGCCGCCGAGCGTCTCGGCATAGGCGACCTCGGGGTAGGGCTTCGGCATCCTGAACAGGACGAATGAGCCATCCAGGCCGGGGTGCAGGCCGACGGTGGCGGGCAGCACCCGGACGTCCAGATTGGGCCGCCGGCACAACGCCCCGAGGTGGGTCAGTTGGCCGCGCATCAGCGCCGGCCCGCCGACCGGGCGCCGCAGCACGCTCTCGTCGAGCACCGCCGAGACGGTGACGCCGAACCCGGGCTCCAGCACCCGCTGCCGGTCCAGTCGCAACTGCATCCACTTCGCGACCGAGAACGAGGTCGCCCGCTTCCCCTCGGCGTTGCGGATCACCGCCTCGGCGTACTCCGGGGTCTGCATCAGTCCCGGCATCAGCATCGCGTCGAACGAGCAGATCTGCTCGGCCCGGGTCTCCAACCAGGGAAAGTCGATGAACGAGGAGTCGACGATCTCGTCGTAGTCGTCGTCCCAGCGGTCGGTCCGCCAGGCGTCCTCGGCGAGTTGGACGAAGTGCGCCCGGGTACGCGGATCGTGCTCGCCGTAGAGGTCGAGCAGCGAGACCACGACCCCGCGCCGGAACGGCCAGTCGGCCCGTTCCCAGCGGGCCACGGAGGAGAAGTCGCGCTCCAGGAACTCGGCGGCTCGCTTCAACGTGAACCCGCGCTGCTCGCGCAGTTCCCGCATCTGCTGACCGAGCCACTGGGCGCGCAGGGTCTGCACAAAGGATTCGTTTTTCGCCGGCATGCTTCACCTCTCGGACGGATGGAACCGCAGCCAAGGAATTGGTGTCTCTTGCACCAAGACCGGAGCCACTGGAAACGTGGTCTCCGGGTGAAGGGGGATCACCGGCCCCCGGGAAAATCCGGTGCAAGCACGGCAACCGCGGCTGGTCCAACAGCCGAGAAGGTGACGAGGGCGGGCGTCGCGGGTGGCAGCCGCACTACCGGACCTCGTCGGGTCTCAACTGGAGCGTCGGGACCAGTTCCGATCCCGGCTCCGAACCGACTTGCCAAATACCTATCACGGAAAGGCTGCGCCGCGCGACCCCCGCACATCGGTCAACTGATGGCCTCGCCACTGTCCGACATGCTCTGGTGCCGTACTCGCCGAAGGAGGCTGCGGTGTCAGGGCGGGGCGATCCGGCCCGGATTCGGCAAACGGACCGGGTCGCCCCTTCCAGAACCCGTCAGAATTTGTTGAGAGGAATCAGCAGTGCACCCAGTTTCCCGAACGAGAAGCATCGGAAGTGCTGTTCCGCAACGGCGGCCGGCGCCGCCCAACCAGATAGCGGGACGGGTGTTCGACCCGCTGCCCCGAGCCGCCGTTGAGGCGTTCACCGGGCGGGACACCCCGATTCCCCGGTACGTCATCCATCTGCCCGCCACCAGCGCCGACCTGGCCGGGGCGGTGGAACTCGCGTACGGGCTGGCCCGCTCGCTCGACTTCCTGCCGGAGATCGACGCCGGGGAGACGACGGTGTCCGAGGAGGACGCGGAGCACGTACACCATCGGGTCTGTTGCGACCGGTTGTTGCCCGGACGCCGCCGCTGTGCCTTGCGGGCCCGGCACGACGGGCCCTGCGACACCGAGCCTCCGGGTCCTGGCGACCAGAGTCGGTAGGGTTCACCCTCGTGCGAGACAGGATCTGGTTTCCCGGCAACCCGTGGCCCGACGGCCACCGGATCACCGAGTTCCTCTGGACGGGCCGGCTCGACCGGTCGGGCTGGCTCTGGTTCGACCTGACGCTGAAGACGGCCGGCTACGACGAGGAGTTCGACGTCCCGGACAGCGAGGACGAGGACGTCTCCGACTGGGCCGCCCCGATCGTGTGGAACAACTACCACGCCTGCACGCTCTCCTCGCCCTGGGAGGACGCCATTGGACTGCTCGCCGCGACGCCGGAGCGACCCTTCCGGCTCGCCGACCCGCTACCGCAGCGGCTGACCGCCGACCCTTTGCCGATCGAGGATCTGGACGCCTCACCAGCGTTCCACGTGTACCTGCTCGGGCACGACACGGTCGCTGACCATACGCTGACGTTCACCGCTGACGGCTCGGGACGGCATCGCATCGACTGGACCGGCCGCATCGCGCTGAGCTACTTCGGAGACGAAGAGTTCCGCTACGAGTTCCGCGCCGAAATCCACGACGCGGGCCTGGCGCACATCGCACTTCCGGACGGCATGTCCGGCGAGGACGGCCGACGGCACCTGACACACCTGCTGGACGTACCGGAGCGGTTCGTGGAGTCTGCGGTGGATGGCAGGCTGGTGCTGCGGCAGGCGTAGGACCGCGCCCCCGGCCGCCGCGACGAGCGGCAAAGGCGCGCGCCTGCGCTGCGAATCGCGCATCCGGGCCGGGATGCGTCGTCCGGTGTCACCTGGCGACCTTGCCGGCGCCCTGACGCCCGGGCAAAGCCCAGGTCACGGAGTACTGGCGATCAGGACAGTCCCGACCGACGGCGTGGAGGGTCCGATGATCGTGGGATCGAGGCTGTGCTCGGCCGCGATGGTCGTCGCCCAGCAGTCTCCTCCCGTCGCCACCCACTCCGCGGCCAGGTCATCATCCGGATCCAGATCTTCGGGCTTGCCGGGAATTCCGAACGCGTCAAGCAGGTCCCGCTCGAGGCCGTACGGTTCGCCGATCGCCAATTCTGGAAACTCGGAGACCCACCGCCGGAGCACAGTGCCATGCCCGGCGATCAGCCATGCCTCACCGTCGTTCTGCTCGCAGTGGAAATATGCCTGAGCCTTGCCGAACCGCGCGCTGAGCTCCTCGCACATCCGGGTGACCTGATCGGTGCGGGCAAGGTACGGAAGGCCGAGCCACGCGCCGAACACCAGGATCCATCCGTTCAGGGCCGGAGTTACGACGACAGTCGAGAAACGGCCGGCACCGCTGTGCGCGATCTTGTCGACCATATCCACCCCGTCGGGCCACGTGCTCGGTCGTACATCCGTCAAGCCGAGCAGCCGCGTCACCGCGTCCTGATCCGAGGTGGCCACCGCGAGCCATGACAACCAGCAGGTGCGGACCGGCATCGGCTCATCGGCAGCGTCCACGATCGTTACTGTACGGTCGGCCGTCCCAGCGCCGGCAACGGTGTCGGGTCCCGCCAGATCCAGCGCAGTCCTCACGCTCGGACTGTTCAGGGTGGGAACGACAACGGCGGGGTGGGCCAGTACGAGGAGAGCAGGCGCGGGGCCTGGGCGTAGGAGGCCCGCGACGGCTTCATGGAGGTGCTCGGGAATGTCTTGCAGGTGGCGTTGTCCGGTGCGGATCTCTTCGAAGATCGCAGTCAGGATGGTGTAGTTGATCGGTTCCGCGTTGAGGTTGTCGGTCGTCGCCTGGCGGCGCCAGTAGGGCGAGGCGAACGGTCGGGCCAGGGCAGGCAGACGACACCCGAGATGCGGCATACAGCCGATACGTCGTCATCTCGTACTGCACCGGGCGAGCATAGAACCGCTGCCAAGGGGGGCCTGTGCCCTGCCTATACGGTCTGCGCATGGATGCCGCTCCCCAGCCGACTCTTGACGAGATCGAAGGCCGTTTTGTTGGGCTTGTCGGGGGTCGGCTGAGCCGGGACGAGGTCGACCGCTGGGCCGCCCGATGGGTGATGCAGGACGGCCTTGGCTGGGATGACCTCTCCTGGTGGGCGCTGAACCTCCTGTACGGAATTGATCTCCCTGCCGGTGCGGGCGGCGGTTACCTGCACGACGACGACCAGGTACAGCTCTGGCTCGCTGAGTTGAGGAAACGCCGGGCGGCATGACACGGCCGAAGCCCACGTCCCAGAGGCCCTGCGCTACTTCGCCCTCGACGGCACCGACCACGCCAGCCGCACAGGACAGGGCAGCATGATCCGCCGCTACGTCACCAATGGATCATGAACCAGATCGAGGTCATTCGAGACCCGGACAACAACACGTTGCTGCGCCGGGAACAACCACCCGAGCACTGCGAGGAAGGGAACAGAAA
>NZ_JADPUN010000289.1 GCF_015690345.1 Plantactinospora alkalitolerans
GAGGAACGGTCCGGCTGACCCGCACCCCGCCCCCTGGTGACCCTGGTGCCGGATCGGGTTAACGTTTGTTCATGTCGACCGCGTCCCCCCGCGAAGCCGTTATCGTCGCGACCGCCCGTTCCCCGATCGGCCGAGCGCACAAGGGTTCCCTCCGGGAACTCCGCGCCGACGACCTCGCCGCCACCATCGTCCAGGCGGCGCTGGACAAGGTGCCGCAACTCGATCCGACGCAGATCGACGACCTCTATCTCGGCTGCGGCCTGCCCGGCGGCGAGCAGGGCTTCAACATGGCCCGGGTGGTGACCACCCTGCTCGGCCTGGACACCGTGCCCGGGGCCACCCTCACCCGGTACTGCGCCTCGTCGCTCCAGACCACCCGGATGGCGTTCCACGCGATCCGGGCCGGCGAGGGCGACGTCTTCGTCTCGGCGGGGGTCGAGTGCGTCTCCCGGTACGTCCGGGGCACCTCCGACAACCTTCCGCCGCAGGCACAGGAGATCGTCGGTGGCGGCTGGCAGAACCCGAGGTTCGACGCGGCGCGGGCCCGGTCGGCGACCCGGGCCAAGGGCGGCGCCCCGGTCTGGGAGAACCCTCGGCTCCAGGGCGGACTGCCCGACGTCTACCTGACGATGGGCCAGACCGCGGAGAACCTGGCCGAGGCGTACGACGTCAGCCGCGCCGACATGGACGAGTTCGGCGTACGCAGCCAGAACCTCGCCGAGAAGGCCATCGCCGACGGCTTCTGGGCCCGGGAGATCACTCCGGTCACCCTGCCGTCCGGCGAGTGGGTCGACTCCGACGACGGCCCTCGGCCGGGCGTGACCCTGGACGGGGTGGCCGGGCTCAAGCCGGTGTTCCGGCCCGACGGTCGGATCACCGCCGGCAACTGCTGCCCGCTCAACGACGGCGCCGCCGCCGTGATCGTGATGAGCGCGGAGCGGGCTCGGGAACTGGAGATCACCCCGCTGGCCCGGATCGTCTCCACCGGGGTGACCGGACTGTCCCCCGAGATCATGGGACTCGGCCCGGTCGAGGCGTCCCGGCAGGCGCTCCGCCGGGCCGGCATGACCATCGACGACATCGACCTGGTCGAGATCAACGAGGCGTTCGCCGCCCAGGTGATCCCGTCGTACCGGCAGTTGGACATCCCGCTGGACAAGCTGAACGTGATGGGCGGCGCGATCGCGGTCGGGCATCCGTTCGGGATGTCCGGTGCCCGGATCACCGGCACCCTGCTGAACGCGCTGGACTGGCACGACAGGAGCATCGGGCTGGAGACCATGTGCGTCGGCGGCGGCCAGGGCATGGCGATGGTGCTGGAGCGGCTGAGCTGAACCGCCGGCCCGCCGGCGCCGGTCAGAGAGCCTGGCGGGTCGCGGTGACCTCGGCCTCGGCCTCGGCCAGCACCACTGCCGGCGGAGCGGCGGCGATCAGGTCCGCCGCCACCACCCGGAGCTGGTCGGGCAGGGCCAGGTCGTTCTCCAGCCGGGGTACGGTCCGGCGCCGCTCGCCCGTCGCGTCCGCCGCCAGGTTGGCGAGCAGTTGGACGAGCCGGTGCAGCAGGTCGGCGCGGGCCGAGTTGCCGGTGGTGGCCGGCGCGACCCAGCGCGGCGCGGTCCAGTGACCCACCTGCCGGACCAGCAGGTCCACCTGGCGGGTCAGCGACTCCACCGGGCGTCCCGGTTCGGCTGCGTTCATCGCGGCTGAGTCTACGTTCAGCGGGACCCGGGGCTCAGCGCCTGACGTAGCTGATCAGGCGGAGGATCTGCCAGTAGAGGAAGATCAGACCGACCAGCAACCCGAACGCGCAGTACCAGGCGTACCGGGCCGGCAGGCCGTCCCTGGCTCCGCGCTCCACCAGGTCGAAGTCGAGGATGAAGGTCAACGCACCCACCGTGATGCAGACCAGGGCGAAGACGTACGGCAGCCAGCCGACCTTGCTGGTGGTGCTGTAGATCTCCAGCGCCTGCCGGCCGGCGATCAGGTAGACGGCGAAGTTGACCAGGCTCAGCACCACCACCCCGATCAGCGCGCCGATCACCATCCGGGTGAACCGGGGGGTGGCACGGAGTACCCGGAGCCCGTAGAGCACCGCCATTCCGGCGAAGACGCCGAAGGTGCCGACCACGGCCTGCACCACGATGCCGGGATAGACCGCCTCGAAACCCCGGCTCGCGACGCCCAGCAGCACACCCTGGAGAATCGCGTAGGCGCCGATGACGATCGGGTTGGTGACCCGCCGGATCGAGATCACCAGGGCCAGGACCAGTCCGGCCAGCGCCGAGCCGATCGCCGCCGCGCCGGCCCAGCCGTCGGTCAGGGTGGTCCAGGCGATCGCGCCGGTCACGCCGGTCAGGACGAGCAGTACGACGGTGCGGACCACCACGTCGTCGACAGTCATGGCCCGGACGGCTCCGGCGCCGAGTACCCGGCGCTCGACCCGGGCGGTGTCGTCCAGGCGGCTCAGCACCGGGTTCGAACTTTCCACGCCCTACCCTAACAACTCGGACATTTCTATCCACAGAACTCGTGCTCGCCCGACCGGTCCGGAAACCGCACGCACGGCCGACGCCCGCCCCGGGAACGGGACGGGCGTCGGGATGGATCTCGTGGTGGTGCGGGCTCAGCTCAGTCGTCACCCTGGAAGTAGCTCAGCAACCGCAGGATCTCGATGTAGAGCCAGACCAGGCTGACCAGGATGCCGAACGCGGCGGTCCACGAGTAACGACGCGGCAGCCCCATCCGCACGCCCTCCTCCACCTCGTGGAAGCTGAGGATGAAGCTGAGCGACGCGATCACGATGCAGATCAGGCTGAAGCCGATGGCCACCGGACCACCACTGCGCAGGCCGGTGTCGATGTCGGTGGTCAGCGTGATCACGAAGTTGATCAGCATGACCGCGAAGACCCCGACCATCGCCGCGACGACGCCCCGGACGAACTTCGGCGTCGCCCGGATGGCCTTGACCTTGTAGAGCCCAGCCATCAGGAAGAAGACCCCGAAGGTGGCGATCACCGCCTGCAGGACGATGCCGTCGTACCCGGCGATCGACTCGAAGAACTTGCTGACCATGCCGACGAAGACGCCCTCGATGACCGCATAGGTGATCACGAGAGCCGGGTTCGCCATCCGCATGAACGAGATGACCAGGCCGAGGACCAGCCCGACCACGGCAGCACCGATCCAGGCCGCGCCGACGAGCTCGTCCGGCACGAGCACCCAGGCCAGCGCAGCGGTCAGCCCGGTGATGCCGAGCAGGGTGACGGTCTTGACGACGACATCGTCGATGGACATTGGCGCTACGGTGGGTGGCGCGGCCGGGTAGCCGTCCGCCGTCGGGTACGGCTGCCCGTAACCGGGCTGTCCGTATGCGCCGGCCGGGGCGTACCCGCCGGCCCGCTCCCGCTCGGCCGCCTGGCCGAGTCGGGCCAGCACCGGGTTGGACGTCTTCACTGTGTCAAGCCTCCTGGAAGGTCGGTGCACGGTGACCGTGCCCTTTCCAGGGTAATGGTCGGCGGCAATGTTGTGGAGATCCACGTCACCTGGCGCCCGTGCCGGAAGATGTGCCCGGGGCGGGGATCGAACCCGCACGCCTTGCGGCAGCCGCTTTTAAGGCGGCCGTGTCTGCCATTCCACCACCCGGGCAGGGCGGCACCGGACGCGATCGGCCCCGGTGCCTGCCACGGTAGCGGTTGAACCCCCACCGGGCGCACCCCGTTCCCGGATCGGCACTAGGGTCGTTGTCGTGACCAGCACAGCCCGCGCGGCGCAGGACGCCGACTCCGGCCAGGCCACCCCCGCGAACGAGTCCGACCGGCCGCCGACCCGGACCGCCCGGTTGCCCGAAGGCCTCCGTCGCCGCCGCCCGGACCTCGCGGTCTGCCTGTTCTTCCTGCTCGCGGCGGGCTGGCTCACCTACGGGCTCTGGCTGGACCCGACCACCCGGACCCTCGCGCTCAATCCCCAGGACCAGATCCTCATCGAGTGGTTCATGGCGAACGACACCCGCATCCTGCTGGGCGATTTCACCCTGGTCAGCGACCGGCTCAACGCGCCGGACGGCTTCAACATGATGACCAACGCCACGATGATCGTGCCCGGACTGCTGCTGACGCCGGTCACCCTGCTGTTCGGTGCCGCCACCACGTTCGCCGTACTCATCGCCGGCAACCTGGCGGCCACCTCGATCGGCTGGTACTTCCTCTACACCCGGACGCTCCGGGCCCACCGCGTCTCGGCGGTCGTCGGCGCCGCCTTCTGCGGATTCGCCCCGGGAATGATCTCCCAGTCCAACAGTCATCCGCACATGACGGCGCAGTGGCTCGTACCGGCGCTGGTCTGGTGCGTGGTGCGGATGGCCCAACTGGCCGATCCGGCCCGACCGGAGGGTGGACCGCCCGCCAACCGCCGGCTGCTCGGCCTGGCGGCACTGCTCGCCGCGCTGGTCTGCACCCAGGTCTTCGTCGGCGAAGAGGTGCTGTTCCTGACCGCCGGGGCACTCGCGCTGATGACGGTCGGATACGCCGTCGCCGCACCGCGCCACGTTCGGCGGGTGCTGCCCCGGTTCTCCGCAGCCCTGCTGGTCAGCGCGGCCCTGGCTGCCGTCGTGCTGGCCTACCCGCTCTGGGTGCAGTTCTACGGCCGGCAGAGCATCCCGAACGGGATCTTCAGCCCCGACTACTTCTCGGCCGACCTGGCCAGCTACCCGGCGATCTCGCCGCTCTCCCTGTTCGGCTCCGCCGAGGCGGCCCGGTTGAGCACCGGGGCGGCCGAGTACAACAGCTTCCTCGGCCTGCCCCTGCTGGTGGTCGCCGTGGCGCTCGCCTGGTGGCTACGCCGGCGTCCACTGGTCATCCCGCTCGTGGTCACCGGCCTGATCTGCGCCTGGCTCTCCCTCGGCCCCCGGGTGGTGCTGGACGGCACCCGTACGGAGACCTGGGCGCCGTACTCGCTGCTGCGGGACAAGCCGATCATCGAGGGCGCGCTGCCGATGCGGTTCGCCCTGGTGCTGATACCGGTGATCGCCACCCTGCTGGTGCTGGCACTGGACCGGGCCCGCACCTCGACGCTCGGTGCGACCCGGATCGCCGTACCGGTGGCGGTCGCCGCCGCGCTGATTCCGATCGCGCCCGCCCAACTGCCCACCGCCGACCGTGCGCCGGTGCCGACCTTCATCACCGCCGGACACTGGCGCGACTGTGCACCGGCCGACGGCGTGCTGGTGCCGGTGCCGCTGCCCACACCGCAGAAACCGGAGAAGATGCGCTGGGCCGCCGCCGCCAACGCGGAGTTCCGGCTGCCGGAGGGATTCTTCATCGCGCCGTACGCGGCCGGCGGGAAGGCGTCGATGGGCACGTACAAGCAGCCCACCTCGGCACTGCTCAGTGAGGTCGCCGAGTCTGGTGCGGTACCCGGGATCACCGACGCCAACCGGCAGCAGGCCACCCGGGACGTGGCGTTCTGGGACGCGTCCTGCCTGGTGCTGGCCCAGTCGGAACCGAACGCGGCGGCGCTGCGCCAGACCCTGGAGGCGCTGTACGGCCCCGCCACCACGAGCGCCGACGTCTGGACCTGGCGGTTCTGACCCGGCCCGCCGGCCGGGCCGGACGGCGGCGACCCGGGCGACGACCATTGAGTTGTCGGTCAGTCCTCCGGAATCTCGGCGACGGCGAAGACGGACTGGCCGAACGGCATCCGGACCCGCCCCTCCACCCGGCGTAGCACCGGCACGCAGAACCGGTCGTAGATCT
Organism: Plantactinospora alkalitolerans; assembly: GCF_015690345.1. Taxonomy (GTDB): domain Bacteria; phylum Actinomycetota; class Actinomycetes; order Mycobacteriales; family Micromonosporaceae; genus Plantactinospora; species Plantactinospora alkalitolerans. Next base: position 5,751 of record NZ_JADPUN010000289.1, read on the forward strand.
TCAGCGGCATGCCCTCCCGGGGCGCGCCGTCCAGCGCCTTGACCAGCAGCATCCAGCCGAGCAGCCCGATCGAGTTGACGTAGTGCACCTTGACCGGTCGCAGCCCGGCCCGACGCAGCGCCGCCGTCATCGTGGAAACGCGGTACCGCCGGAAATGGCCGATCTTCCGGTCGAAGTTGCTCATCGCCTGTTCGAAGGCCGGCACGATCAGGACGATGCGTCCGCCCGGCCGGACCAGCCGAGCGAAGTCACGCAGGGCCGCCACGTCGTCCTCGATGTGCTCCAGCACGTTGAGGGCGACCACGGCGGAGTGGTCCGCGCTGTCCCGGATCGGTACGGCGAGTTCCCGGACCCGCACCCTGGGATGGCCGTCGAACCGCTCCCGCAACTGTGCCAGCCGCCCCGGGTCCGCCTCGGAGGCGGTCACCGTACGGCCGTTGGCCGCCCAGAGCGCGGCGGCCTCGCCGAGGCCGGAACCGATCTCGAGGGGATCGTCGCCGAGCCACGGATCCGACAGGTCGAGGATCCACCGGTTGTGGTTGACCGCCGACCGGAGGCCCTCCAGTACCGCCGACTGCAGGACTGTCGACTCGGCGAGCGTCGCGGGTGCCTGCAGGTCCCCTGGCGCGCTCACCTCGCCGGACCAGCAGCCGGCCCGGTCACGACAACCACCGGGAAAACTGTCCTTTCCTGGGCGCGGACGAATCGATTGGGGGGCATTTTCGACTCCTCGTCATCACGTACCAAGGAGAGACAGAATATCCACGCCGCCTCACAACCGACCAGCCGAGGGCGGCCGCCGTTTGGCGACCGTCCCAGCAGGCGGGAGGTGCGGGGATTCAGACCCGGGGATCGACCCTGGTCGAACTGTCACGCCTCGACGCGATGTCGCGGGCGACCGGAGTGCTCGCCTCGACGAACTCCTCCCGGGGGTCGTGCAACTGCCCCAGCGCGACGACCTCGCGACGGAGGAAGAAGGCGAGGCTCCAGTCCACCACCACCCGCACCTTACGGTTGAACGACGGGATCCGGCTCATGTGGTACGTCCGGTGCATGAACCAGGCCGGCAGCCCCTTGAGCTTGATCCCGTAGACCTGGGCGACCCCCTTGTGCAGCCCGAGGCTGGCGACGCTACCCGCGTGCTTGTGCTTGTACTCCACCGGAGTCCGGCCCCGGACCACCGCCCGGATGTTGTCGGCCATCCTCACCGCCTGCCGCACCGCGTGCTGGGCGCTCGGCGAGCAGTACGTCCCCGGCGGACCCGTGAGGTCGGGCACCGCCGCGCAGTCACCGGCGCTCCAGGCCCCCTCGACGATCCGGTCACCGTCGACCACCTGGAGCGTCGGAACGCAGGTCACCCGCCCCCGCTCGTCCCGGGGCAGATCCGTCTGGGCGAGCATCGGCGAGGGCTTCACCCCGGCCGTCCAGACGATCGTGTCGGCCCGGAAGCTGTCGCCGTCGGAGAGCCGGACCAGTCCGTCCACGCAGGACTCCAGCCGGGTCTCCAGCCGGATATCCATCTTGCGCTTCAGGAGCTGGGCCACCGTGTACGCGCCCATGTCCCGGTCCACCTCGGGCAGCACCCGCAGGGTCGCCTCGACCAGCACCCAGCGCATGTCGTCGGCCTTCAGCTCCGGGTAGTACTTCAGCGCGTCCCGGGCCATGTCCTCCATCTCGGCCAGCGCCTCGATGCCGGCGTACCCGCCGCCGACGAAGACGAAGGTCAGCGCGCAGCGCCGGGTCTCCGGGTCGGTGGTGGCGGCCGCCACGTCGAGCCGGTCCAGCACGTGGTTGCGCAGGAAGATCGCCTCGCCGATGGTCTTGAACCCGATGCCCTGCTCCGCCAGTCCGGGAATCGGCAGGGTGCGGGACACCGAGCCGGGCGCCACCACGATGTGGTCGTACTGGATCTCCCGGGCCGGTCCGATGATCGGCTGCACCGTCGCGGTCTTCCGGGCGTGCTCGACCCGGGTGACCGTACCGGAGACGATCGTGCAGCGGCGCAGCTCGCGCCGGAGCGGCACCACGGAGTGCCGGGGCGAGATGTTGCCGGCCGCCGCCTCGGGCAGGAACGGCTGGTACGTCATGTGCGGCTGCGGGTCGACCACGATGACCTCGGCCTCCCGCGACCGGAGCTTCTTCGACAGGCGCAGGGCCGCGTACAAGCCGACGTGACCGGCACCTACCACAAGGATCCGCTGCGGATTCACGCCTCCATCTTTCCCCCACCCGGCCCCGAATGCTGGCCAGATGCCCCCTTCTGTGATTGACGACGCCAAGTGACCCGCGTTACCCAGTTTGCGGTGATCCGCTCGGCCCACCGCTGCCGACCGCCACGAAACGACCCGCTACCTGCGCCGGAACATCCAGCCGAGCAGCGCGGCGGCGACCACGGCCAGGGCGAGACCGCCGAGCAGCGCGACGACGAAACTCCGGTCGCCCCACTGCCCTTCCACCGCGAGCAGCGGCACCGCCAGCACCGCCGAGGCGAGCGCGACCCCGAGCGCCCGGGACACCCACCGGGCGAGGACCTCGGGGGCCACCACCGCGTCGTACGACAGCAGGGCGGCCAGCGCGGCGAGGCTGTGCGTCAGATAGAGGAAGGTGGCCAGCCCGAGCAGCCGCCACAGCTCCACCGGCTCGTCGTACCAGCCGGTGGCCACCACCCAGGCGCCGGCGGCGGCCAGCAGGACCACGGTGGTCCAGGCCCGACGCGGGACGGCCGCCGGCAGCAGCGCCGCGACCATCAGCAGGCCGAGCAGCCGGACGTCCGACGGCATCGCGGGGTACGCCAGCAGGAGGGAGACGAACGCGCAGAGGAAGACCCCGACCCGCACCAGCAGGGGCGCCAGGGTGATCCGGCCGATCGCCGCGTAGAGCTGCATGATCCGGGTCACCACCGGGCTCCTCCGTCCGCCACCGGGCCCGCCACCGGACCGTTCGCCACCAGGGGACGACCGTTCGCCGTCACCGGACCGTTCGCCACCAGTGGACCGTTCGCCGTCACCGGACCGTTCGCCACCACCGGGCTCACCGGAGCGCGGGCCGGGGCGCGGAGGCGAGCCGGGCCACGTCCCGGAGTACCAGGTCGAGACTTCCGGCGCCGGCCCAGGTGACCACCGGCACGCCGTGCTCGCGGAGCTGGCCGATGGTGTTGTCCCGGTCCAGTCGCCAGAGCCGGTGCGCCGCGTCGGTCCACTGGCCCCGGGCCGGCGGGGTGGCCGCCGGCGGCAGCGTGTCCACCGCCACCACGAACCGGCCGGACCGGGCCAGCCGGGCCAGCATCTTCGCCGACCGGCCGTCCACCAGCGGGGTGAACACCACCACCAGGGCGTTGGAGGAGAGCAGTTGCGGGCCGAAGACCTGGTCGTACGGCTCGTGCGGCGACTGCTCCACCTGGACGTCGAGCAGCCACTCGAGCAGGGTCAGGTACTGCCGGCGGCCGGTGGCGGGACGCAGCCGACGGGCGGACGGACCGTATTCGAGCAACGACACCCGGTCGCCCCGGTGCAGGTAGTGCTCGGCGATCGCGGCGGCGGCCCGGACACAGGTGTCCAGCACCGACGCGCTGCCCCGGATGCCACCCGAGCGACCGGCCTCGGCCAGTACGTCGAGCAGCAGCACCACCTCCGCGTCCCGGTCGGAGAGCATCGCGGCGACGTGTAGCTGCCGGGCCCGCAGCGAGACGCGCCAGTCGATACGGCGCAGCCGGTCGCCGGGCCCGAAGATCCGGACCCCGGCCAGCTCGCCGCCCTCGCCGGGGCGACGGGACCGGTGCCCGCCGACCAGTCCGGCGGCCCGGGGCATCGCCTGGTCGGCGTCGAACGGTTCGGTGACCGGATAGACGGGCACCGCGCGCGCGTCGCTGAGCATCGTCTGGCTCACCAGCAGCCCGTCGCAGGCGGCGGCCCGGACGGCGGCCGGACCGACCCGGTGCCGTCCCCAGCGCAGCGTCTCGCCGCGCAGTTCGAGGTCGGAGACGGTGCCGGCCGGCACGGTGAAGCCGTACGGGCGGTCCGTGGCGCTCCGCCGCGCCGGTTGCTCCGGCTCTTGGCCGCTGCCGCTCCCGCTCCTGGCCGGTGCGTCCGCCGCGGCGGTGTCCGGTTCGACGTCCTCGGCGGTGAAGGTCACCCGGTCGATCCGGAGCCACTTCGACACCACGGTGCGCATCATGACCAGGTCGTAGCCGACCTCGTCCCGGTTGCCCACACTTATCGCGCCGACCAGCGGGCTCCCCTCCACCAGGTTGGTGTCGTCGACCCCGATCGCCAACTCCGGAGCGAGCGTGGGACGGCGCCGGAGCGCGTACGCGGTACCGAGCGCGAACGGCGTGGCCAGGACGACGAGATCGACCCGCCCGAGCAGCGCTCCGGCCACCAGGAACAGCCCGGTCAGCAGCACCGCCCGGCGCAGTGCCGGAGTCGGGGTCCAGGTCGGCGCCGGCTCCTCGGGCACGTCGGTCGACCCGGCCCTGCGCTGCCCGGGTACCGCGGGTCGCACGTACGGTTCGGTCGTCGTCATGGCGATAGCGCCCCCGCGGGCCGGGCGGCGTAACTGGGCAGCGCGCCGCTGGCCGGCGCGGGTGTGGAGTCCAGTACCTCGTTCACCACGAACGACGGGTCGACCCGGCGCAGCCACATCTCGGGCCGCAGCGTGATCCGGTGCGCCAGCACCGGCACCGCCACCGCCTTGACGTCCTCGGGGATCACGTAGTCACGGTTGGCGAACGCGGCCTTCGCGCGGGCCAGCAGCAGCAGGCCGAGCGAGCCCCGGGGCGAGGCACCGACCAGCACCGAGGCGTGCTCCCGGGTGGCCGCCGTCAGCGCGACGATGTAGCGGCCGATCGAGTCCTCCACCACCACGTTCTCCAGGGCCGCCTGCATGGCCCGGAGCAGGTTGGCGTCGACCACTGGCTTCAGCTCCGCCTCCTCCTGGCGGCGGTTCATCCGCCGGCGCAGCACGTCCCACTCCTCGTCGGCGGTGGGATAGCCGAACGAGACCCGGAGCAGGAATCGGTCGAGCTGCGCCTCCGGCAACGGGTACGTGCCCTCGTACTCGATCGGGTTGGCGGTGGCGATCACGTGGAACGGGGGGTCCAGCCGGTAGGTGACACCCTCCACCGAGACCTGCTTCTCCTGCATCGCCTCCAGCAGCGCCGCCTGGGTCTTCGGCGGCGTACGGTTGATCTCGTCGGCGAGCAGCAGGTTCGTGAAGACCGGACCGGCCCGGAAGGTGAAGTCGGCGGTGCGCTGGTCGTACAGGAACGACCCGGTGACGTCGGCGGGCAGCAGGTCCGGGGTGAACTGCAACCGGCGGAAGTCGAGCCCGAGCGCCTGGGCGAACGAGCGGGCGGTCAGCGTCTTGCCGAGCCCCGGCAGGTCCTCCAGCAGCACGTGCCCGCCGGCCAGGATCCCGGCCAGCACCAGTTCCAGGGCGTCGCGCTTGCCCACCACCACCGTGCCGACCTGGTCCAGCACCGCGTGCGCGAGCCGCCCCACGTCGAAGGTGCTGACCTGGTCCGCGTCTTTCATAGCTTCTCCAATTGGGCGACGTACGCCGCGAGGTCGCGCGGCGGCGGAGTGCGCTTGGCAGGCGTACCGAGAAATTGCCACAGGGGCTCGCCGAGCAGCGCACGGGCCCGGACCGGATCGCCGGCCCGGGTGATCCCGTGCCGCTGCCGGAGCAGTTCGTCGGCGAGTTCGGCGAGCACCGGCAGCACCGCCCGGTTGAACCGCTCCGGCTCCCCCTGCGCCCAGGCCAGTTTGGCCTCCCACCGGTGGACCGAACTGCCCAGGGCGTCCCGGACGGCCCAGTTGTAGCTGCCATCCTCCTCGCCCCGCTCGGGGTCCCGGACGAGCCGGATCCGGGGCGGCGGCGGTGGGATGAGCGCCTGGGCGACCCGGCGGATCAGCAGCAGGGCCAGGAAGCCGGCGAAGATCGCGGCGGGCGACACCTCGACCCCGACCATCCGCAGCCCGAGTACGACGGCGGCGGCGAGCGCCCCGGCGGCGAGCGCGCTCCGCAGCCAGGCCCGTACGCCACCGCTGCGGCGGGCGGCCCGGGGCTGCTGCTGTTCGTCGTCGTCTTCGAGCAGGTCGTAGATGCTCGCGCTGGACTCGCTCATCCGAGCCTGCCCTCGGCTCCGGACCGGGTGGAACGCTCGCTGCCGGCGGCCACGGCGGTCCCCGCGGCGGTGGTGAGTTCGGTCCTCAGCCGTTGCAGCGCGGAGCGGGCCTGGGCGCGCATCCGCTCGTCCACGGTGTGGGTGGCGTACCGCGCCTCCCGGTAGACCTCGGCGAACGCCGCGAGCACGTCGGCACTGACCGGCCGGCCGGCGCCGAGCAGCCGGGTGACCAGTTCGGCCGGGGTGTCGCCGGGTCGACGTTCGACGCCGGCCGCCGCCGCGGCCTGTTCCAGCCGGACCCAGCAGGCGATCACCGCCTTGCGCGGATCGGCGTCACCGTCGGAGAGGTCGACCAGGCCGGCGTCGAGCGCGGCGACCACCTCCTCGGCGGTCTCCGTCGCGGACCGGACCGACCTGCGGCCGGTGCTCCTGGCGAGTGCCTTCCGGCGCCGCAGCAGGTCGCGGGCCAGGGCCCAGAGCACCACCCCGAGCACGACCAGCACCACCGCGCCGCAGAGCAGCGCGCCGACCATCGGGATCCAGTCGGGCAGGCTCGCCCCGGCCTCGGAGGCGGCCGACTGGCCCGGGGGCGGCTCCGCCGGCTGCTGCTCGGGCAGGGTCGGCACGATGTCGCTCGGCGGTTCGATCCGCTCGAACCCGATCGACGAGTGGGCCGCCGCGAGGGCGGCCAGGCCCAGTAGTCCGGTGACGGCGGCCAGCGGCCACAGCGTCCGCAGCAGGGCGGAGGTCAGTGTGGATCGGGCCGGCTCCTCCCCCGGACGGGCACGACCGGAGTGCCCGTCGGTCATCGCCACCGCCCCTTCGAGCCGTCTAGCGGAAGTCGTCCAGCCCGGCCAGGCGCCTCGCCCGGGTGAAGACCTCGTCCAGCATTGCCGGTGTGAGCCGTCCGGTAAAGGTGTTCTGCTGGCTGACGTGGTAACAGCCGAGAACCTGCGGTACGGCCTCTCCGGACCAGTGTGCCCCA
>NZ_JADPUN010000290.1 GCF_015690345.1 Plantactinospora alkalitolerans
CCGCGACGCCGGACATCACGGTGAACGGTGCCACCAGATACCAGACGATCGACGGATTCGGGGCCGCGGTGTCCATCTGGGGCAGCGCCTGGTCGACGGCCGAGACGCAGACGCTGGTGGGGCTGGGCACGAACCAGTTGGGTCTGTCGATCGTGCGTACCGGCATCTCGCCGGTCTCCAGCGAGTGGTCGACTCAGGTGAACGCCCTGAAGACGGCGAAGTCCGCCGGGCCGGGAGTGAAGATCATCGCGTCGCCGTGGACGGCGCCGGCGGCGTGGAAGACGAACAACAGCCGGGTCAACGGCGGCAAGCTGAAGACCGACTACTACGACGACTACGCGAACCATTTGAACAGCTACGTCCAGTACATGCGTGGCCAGGGCGTGACGATCGACGTCACCTCGGTACAGAACGAGCCGGACTGGCACCCGGACTACGACTCGATGGACTGGAGCGGCACCGAGCTGCGGAACTTCGTCCGTGACCACGGTGCGAAGGTGCAGAACACCAAGCTGATGGTCGCCGAGGCGGTGAACCTGAACTACGGCTACACCGATCCGACCCTCAACGACGCGAGCGCCCGGAACAATATCGGCTACATCGGCGGCCACCTGTACGGCACCGAGGACTCGGGCCGGCTGCGGCCGTACTCCCTGGCCGAGCAGTACAACAAGCCGGTGTGGATGACCGAGTGGAACCTCCACGAGGCCGACGGCAGCGGTTCCAACATCTGGGGGAACCCCGGTAACCAGACGGTCTGGAACGAGACGCTCGACGACATCATGCGTACGGTGCACAAGTCGATGGAGTCCAACTGGAACGCCTACATCTGGTGGTACGGCAAGCGCTACTACTCCTTCATCGGCGACGGTGAGTCGGCCTACGGCACCACCGCCGGAGCTCCACTCAAGCGCGGGTACGCCTTCTCGCAGTACGCCAAGTACGTCCGTCCCGGCTACCAGCGGGTCGCCCTGGCGAAGAGCTCCAAGGCCTCGCCGCTGGAGGTGACCGCCTACCAGGGCGACGGGAAGATCACGCTGGTGATCCTGAACCGGTCGAACAGCGCGGTCAACAATGCCGTGATCCAGGCTCCCCAGAACGTCACCAGGGCGGAGCACTACCTCACCTCGCAGAACGCCAACGCGGCCAGCCAGCCGACCGGCGTGAACGGCGGACAGGTCACCGTCAACGTCGGCGCGCGCAGCATCTCCACGGTCGTGCTCACCCCCTGAGGGTCCTTCCCGGGCTCGTCAGCTCCTGGTCGGGCGGGTGGGTGTGGACAGGTCGTCCACGCCCACCCGCCCGACCGGCTCAGGCACCGACCGAGCCGATCCAGGGGCGATCCGCCACCAACAGCAGCCCCGGTGTTCGCGGTCGCCGTAGACTCCGTGGGTGATCGAGGATGGCCGGACACAACGCCGTCGCACCCGCCGCCGTGGAGATCTGCCGATTGCGACGATCGCCGAACTCGCCGGCGTATCGCCCCCGACCGTGTCCAAGGTGCTCAACGGCCGGGGCGGCGTGGGAGAGCAGACCCGCCAACGCGTGGAGGCGCTGCTGCGCGACCACGGCTACCGCCGGCCACTTCCGACCAGAACGTCCCAGGGTCTGGAGGTGGTGTTCCATCAGATGCTGGGATCCATCGCGATCGAGATCATGCGCGGCGTCGAGGCGGTCGCGGGTACCCGCGACTGCACCGTCGGCTTCACCGACGTGCACCGGCAGGTCTCGGCGGGACTGCCCTGGGTGGAACCGCTGCTGCTGCGGCAGCCCAGAGGCGTCATCGCCGCCCTGTCCGGGCTCACCGCCCAACACTGCGAACTGCTCGCGGCCAGTGGCGTCCCGCTGGTGGCCATCGATCCGGTCGGTGACCTGTTTCCGACGGCCGCCGTCGGAACGAACAACTGGAGCGGTGCGGTAGCGGCGGCCCGGTATCTGCTCGACCTCGGACACCGACGGATCGGCGTACTCACCGGACCCGCCAAGGATCTGAGCTCACGGGCCCGGTTGGACGGTTTTCGGGCCGCCCTGGACCACGCCGGCATCCCGTTCGACGAGAGCCTCCTCCGCCGTGGGGTGTTCACGTTCGAGGACGGCCGGGACCTCGGTCGGGAACTGCTGACTCTTCCGGAGCCTCCCACGGCCCTCGTCTGCGGCGACGATCTACAGGCCATCGGCGTCTACGAGGCGGCGAGGCAGACCGGCCTGCGCATTCCCGACGACCTCAGCGTGGTCGGCTTCGACGACATCGACCAGGCTGCATGGCTCGCGCCGGCCCTGACCACGGTGCGTCAACCGTTCGCGGAGATGGGCGCCACCGCCGCCCGGCTCGTGCTGGCGCTCGCCGACGGGAAGTCCCTGACGCAGCACAGGTACGAGATGGACACGGTGCTCGTGGTTCGCGGCAGTGCCGCACCGCCCCGAGCCCGCTGACGCCGCGGGAGGCACCACACGCGGCGAGGGCCCACCACAGGTCGCCGCCGCGAATGGTGCGCCCCGCCGGCGCTCCACGGTGTCGAGGTCAGTCCTCCGGGACAGCGGCGGGTCGGTAGTCGAACCAGTCGAAGGCGGCGCTGCCCTCGGTGACGTACATGCCGATCACCCGACCGGTGAATCCGGCGGCGACCTCGGTGGACAGGTACCGTCCGTCGAGTTCGGCGAGGACGACCGGACCGTCGTCGGTCTCGACTTCGAAGACGACGGTGTCGGAGCCGGCGGGACGTACCCCGAGGGGAGCCCCGGGCGTCGACACCTGGCCGCTGGAGGTCACGGTCGGTGGGAGCACATCGTGGGTTCTGGTCGCGACCGTCAGGGTGACCGCGCCGGCGGCCACCCGATGTTCGCCGAACACCTGGCGGAACGGCCCGACCCGGCCCACGACGCGCGTCGTGCCGCCGGATACCTCGAGGTCGTAGTGGTGTGCCTCGTCGACGCGGAGGGTCAGGCCGGCGCGCCCGGTACCGGGGTCGACGCGGACGCTGGCCCGGCAGTCGTGGTGCTGCTGGCGCCGCCCGAGGACCGTGGCGCCGGCCCGGTCGAGGGTCGCTCCGCTCGCGCGCAGGGTGAGCCAACCGGATCGCTCGGTCAGCGACCAGCTGTTCTCCGGTCGGCTGCGCGGCGAGATCCAGTACGGCGCCAGCCGGACGCCGTCGAAGTCGTCGCGTCGAGCACCCGAACCGGGTGCTGCCGCCATCGCCGGCGCACTACCGGCGGGGGCGACGGTGACCTCCTCGACCGGGTCGACGACCGGCCACCCGTCCACCCACCGCACCGGCACCACGAACGTCTCGCGGCCGAGCACGTGGTACGGCGGCCACTGGCCCCGGGCCCGGATTCCGAGCAGGATCATCCACCAGCTGCCGTCCACGGCCTGGACCAGGTCGGCATGGCCGGCGGCCTGAATCGGCCGATTGGTTCCTCGGTGGGTGAGGAACGGATTGGCCGGGCCGGGTTCGAACGGGCCACGCGGGGTGCGGGCCCGGGCGATGGAGACCGCGTGCCCGGTGTGCGTGCCGCCCTCGGAGACCAGCAGGTACCACCATTCGCCGATCCGGTAGAGGTGCGGCGCTTCGGGGTACTGCCCGCCGGTGCCGGACCACATCGGCACCGGACCCTCGAGGACGGTGCCGGTCTCCGGATCGATCCGATAGGACTCCACCCCCGAGACGGTCATCCAGCAGTCCCCGTTGTCGTCCCAGGCCAGCGAGGGGTCGACGTGGGGTAGGTCGAGGTACACCGGCTCCGACCAGGGCCCGGCCGGATCGGTGGCGGTGACGATCAGGTGCCGTCCGAGGCTGACGTTGGTGGTGACCATCCAGAACCGGCCGTCGTGGTGGCGGATGGTCGGTGCGTAGATGCCACGGGAGGCGTCGGTGTCCGCGGGGAGATCCAGTTGGCCGGGACGGTCGAGCACGTTGCCGATCTGCCGCCAGTTCACCAGGTCACGGCTGTGGAAGATGGGTACGCCCGGGAAGTACTCGAAGCTCGAACAGACCAGGTAGTAGTCCTCGCCGACCCGGCAGACGCTGGGATCGGGGTGGAAGCCGGGCAGCACGGGATTCCGGTAGGCGTGGGCGGGTTGGGTGGAGGACACCACTACGAGTCACCCTTCGGCGCGGAGTCGGCCGCCACCAGCGGCGACGAATCGGATCAGCCAGGTGGTGCGGCAACGCTGTCCCGGACGACCAGAGTCGGCGCTATGGTGCGCCGCAGCGCCCGCCCGCTCCCCGACTCGATCTGGGTCAGCAGCAGTTCGAGACTTGCCGTGGCCACCGCGTCGAAGTCCGGCCGGACCGTGGTCAGCGGTGGAATGAAGTACGCGGCCTCCGGCACGTCGTCAAAGCCGACCACGCTGATCTCGTGGGGCACCCGGCGGCCGTACTCGTGCAGGGCGCGCAGCACCCCGAGCGCGAGATGGTCGTTGGCTGTGAAGATCGCGGTGACCTCGGGCATCCGAGCCAACATCTGGCCGCACCGGTATCCGGACGCCGCGGACCAGTCCGCCGGCAACAACGGTGGAATCTCCGCGCCCGCCGTCCGCAGCGCCTCCCGCCAGCCATCGATCCGGCCGGCGCTGTCGAACCAGTCCGAGGGTCCCGACACATGCCAGACCGTACGGTGTCCCGCGTCGAGCAGGTACCGGGTGGCCTCCCGGGCGCCGGCTGTCTGGTCGACGGTCACCAGCGACACCGGCCGGCGCGGGTCGCCATCGACGGTGACCAGCGGAACTTCCTTGGGGAGGTGTTCAAGGGCCTCGCCGGCCGACTCGACCGGTGCGATCACGACGATGCCGGCGACCCGGTGCGCCAGGTGCCGCTCGACCGCTGCCGAAATGGACTGCCGGTCGAGGTCACGAACGCTGCCCACGCTGACGGCGAAGCCCGCCTCGGCCGCTGTCTGCTCCAGTGCCGCGAGCAACGAGGCGGGACCGTAGAGGGTGGTGTTCTGCGCGACCACGCCGATCACCTGCGACCGACCGGTGACCAGTGCCCGAGCGGCTCCGTTGGGGTGGTAGCCGAGTTGGGCAATTGCCGCCTGCACCCGCAGACGGGTCTGGGCGCGGACGTTCGGATGTTCGTTGAGCACCCGGGAGACCGTCATCTGGGACACTCCGGCCAGCCGGGCCACGTCTTTCATCCCAGCAGCCCGCAAGACCATCCCGCTCCCCCGCCTCCACTCCCCGCCTGCCGCCATTGCCGCAGCCGTCAACGACGACGGGAGCGGCCCGAGTACTTCGATCCTCTCGCGCAACGTCGACGCTGGCCGTCGTTGCCCGGGCAGAAAGCGCCAGATCTGCAACAGTGTACGACAGCCCTCGAACTGGCCGTAACCAGGTCAAGGTGCATCGAAGACCACCTCCACCCGATTCATGAATTGACTGCGGAACTTCATTCGGACCCGGGCCGACACGACGAACGCTGAGGTCAGGCGTCACCCGGTGGCCGGTCGGGCACGTTCGGAGACGCTGACCGTGCGTCATTCTGCCGATGCGGCAAGCGCGTGCCGGCGATTGACTATTTGCGATCGCCCGACTGTTCGTCGTGGCGAGTGCGGGAGGTTGACCAACCTGATCAGCGGACCGGGTCGGTGACACCCGGAGATTACGTAGCGAGGTCAGGAATGGCGACTGGACGCCTTATCAAGAACCGTGGGATTCCCTCCAGAACACTCTGTACCAGGTCAACGGGAAGCGGATGGACCGCCGCTCGCCGGTACGGATCCCCGACCCTCCGCACGGCCCTCCTCGCGGACCTGCGCCAACAGCCGTGCCAGGCGCCGTCGGCGTCGCCGGACGACCGTCCGGAGCCCGAGGACGAGTACGCCGAGAAGGACCAGCAGCGCAAGCTGTGCCCAGGGCAACGCCCAGGTCGTCACGGTGCCCCGGGTCGGCCGGATCTGGGCGCCGGCCTGGTTCCCGCCCAGGGGTGTCGGGGTCAGGGCGACGGTCGTCCGCAGCCGCCCCAGCGCCCAGACACCGCCGACGCGGGACTCGAACGTCCGGCTACCCCCCGGAAGCAGTTCCTCGACCTGTACGGTGGCGTCGTTGCCGGCCAGGCCGAACAGTTCGGAGACCGCCAGCCGGCCCGTGCCGGTCGCCCGGACGTTGCCGCCGTTCACCACGGTGTACCGGACCCGGATCGTTCCACCGGAGAACGGATTCCACGACGGTGCGTACTCGACGGCGAGGTCGTCGACGGCCAGGCTCGACCGGACCGTGCCGCTGGCCCGCATCAGAACGCGGAACCCGACCCGGCTCTCGACGTTGACCGTGCCTCCGGTGCTGATGATCGTCGCCGCTATGCCGGCCGGATGGTCCCCCGGCGTGGCGCCGGCCGGCACGGTGATCGTGAACGGCACCACCTTCGTCTCGTTGGGCCCGACGGTCACCTTCTCCTGCACGACGATCCAGGTGCCACCGTCCACCGACGCCTGGCCGGAGGGGAGCATGTTGAACCGGCCCTTGTCGGTGAGATAACCGTCGGCCGCCTTCAGTGCGAAGACCACGCCCGAGTTGCCGAGGTTGCGTACGGCCAGGTGCTCGGTCACGACCTGACCCGGTTCGAGGGTGAGTTCCATCCACCGGCGGCCGTCCGGTCCGCTCGGGTTGGCCGGCTGGACCGTCCAGGTGACGGTCGGGGCCTCCGGTTCCGCCGCGGCCATGACCGGCGCGACCGGCACGGCCAGGACCACGGTGGCGAACACGGTGAGCGTCCGACGCAGCGGGGTGACGGTCATGACGGGGCCCTTCAGACGGGGCTGGCGGGGCCCCCGGCGGGGCCCCGCCGAGCCGCTACTCGAACAGAGAGAGGGTAAGCGTCGACTCGTACTCGCCGGCGGCGACGTCCGCCGGGGTACGCAGGTTCAGGTCGGCGTTGACGGAGTAGGAGTCGCCCGCGACGGCCTCGGAGTCGAACGTCGAGACCAGCAACTCCTGGTCGACCAGACCGACGTTGTTGCCGGGCTGGGTCTCCTCGTCGAGTACGGTCACGACCTCTTCACCCTCGGTCACCAGGCCGGTTTCGCCGCCGTCGAGGAGGCGCGGCTTCCAACCGAGGTGGTCGGCCGTGATCGGTGCCTGGCCGGCGTTGCCGACGAAGTCGGTCGCGCTGCCCAGCACGGCCCAGGCCGCGCCGTCCGGCACCTCCTGCGCGGTCCGGGTGTCGGTGACCGTCACGGTCGGCAGGGTGCCGACGAACTGGCGGACCAGCAGGGTCGATCCGTTCTCGGACAGCGCGACGGCGTCGCCCGCGATCGACAGCGCGAGCACACCCGGTTCCGTGATCTCGTCGATGTCGACAGTCACCTGGACGTCGGCGTCGTCACCGGGCTCGGCGACGGCGGGCGACGGCAGTACGGTCGTGCCGACCAGGGCGGCAGTCGCCGCACAGGCGGCGAGCAACTGTCGGCGTCTACGTATGTTCATGTGATGCTCCGTTGTTCTCCGTGGTTGGGTCGGGGTCATCCGGCGCAGTTGGCGCCGGAGTACTGCACCGTGCGGACGGTGGTCACCTCGGTGCCGTCGACACGTCCGGTCACCCGGACCGTCGCCGATCCGGCCTCGACCGACGCCACCCGGGTGCCGAACGACTGGTAGGCACTCGCCCTCGGCGCGACGGCCGCGACCGACCGCTCGCCGTACGGGGACTGCAGGGTGATGTCCACCGCCGCGTCGTGATCGTTGCGCGCCTGCACCGCGACGTACGCCTTTCCGGCCAGGCACCGCGCCTGCGCGGTCACCGTGACCGGCAACTCGGGCTGGACGCCTGCCGCCGCGAAGGCCCAGGAGTCGAGCTCGAAGAGGTCGACTCCGGCCGGGCCGTCGTAGGTGAAGTAGACGTCGTGTACGCCGCTGACGCCCTCGAGTTCGGCGGTCACCTCGGCCCATTCGCCGGTCGGCGTGCCGACCGGGATCGTGCCGACCACCGGACCCGCGAGGTCGTCCAGCCGCACCTCGATCTGCGCGCCCGCCGCCAGCGCACGCACCTTCGTCGTCACGCTCTGGGCACCGTCGGCGCCGAAGTCCACCGCCGACAGCGCCGTCCAGTCGCCGTCGTCGATGTCGCGTACCACGAGGTTCGGAGCCGCGGTGCCGAACTGGGCGGACCCGCCGTCGACCTTCGTGGTCGCGATGCCCTTGCTCCAACCGAACGTCTCCGCCTCGAACACCCGGAACGGGTCGAAGTCCCGGACCTGGTTGACGCCCGCGTAGGTGCCGACGACCTGCTGGATCGTGCCGTCGGGGTTGAACGCCAGCTCCTGGATGTGCGGGCTGCGGTACCCCTGGGTGGTGTTCCCGTTGATGCGCTTGTTCAGCGTCGGGCCGTGGTAGGTGAAGTAGTACTTGCCCCCGAACTCGAACACCGACTGGTGGTTGTTGCCCCCGGTGCCGGCGCCGAAGAACTGCGACTGGTTCGGGAACAGCACGCCCGCGTAGGCCTCCTTAGGCCACGACATCGGGTCGTCGGAGATCATGTAGCCGATCTGGCCACCGCCGGGGTAGCCGGGCAGCGGGGTCTGGTTGCCGCCGAAGTCGTTGCCGCCGAAGTGTGAGGAGTACGAGAGGTAGTACCTGCCCTCGCGCTTGAACACCTGGGCCGCCTCGAACGCGACCGGAGCGTCGACCACCGCGGCCGTGCCCTCGGTCGAGACCATGTCGTCGCCGAGCTCGATCACCCGGATGTTCTTCGGGTTGTTGAAGCGCTCGGCCGCCGGCATGCTCGTCGACGCGGGACCGCCGCCGAAGTAGAGGTACGACTCGCCGTCCTCATCCACCAGCGGAGCCGGGTCGAACTTCCACGCGACGGCCTCGGCACCGGGGGTGCTTCCGTTGATCAGGGTGCTCGTGCGCTCGCTGGCCCACGGACCGAGCGGCGACTGACCCGTCACCACGTTGCTCGAGCCACCACCGTTGGCGTAGTAGAGGAAGAACTTCTCCTGTCCGTTCACCACCTTCTTGGTCATGCCGGGCGCCCACGAGTTGCTGGTGAACGGCGCGATGCCGTTCGGGCCCGCGACCTGGATCTCGCCGTGGTCCGTCCAGTTCACCAGGTCCTCGGAGGAGATCACCGTGATCTGGTTGATGTTGCCGTAGTTGATTCCCGGCGAGATCCCGGTGACCGGGTCGGGCGCGTAGCCCTGGGTGTCGTTGGTCATGTACATGTACACCCGGCCGTCGTGCACGAAGCCGAACCCGTCGGCGCCGAACTTGTGCCCGATCAGCGGGTTGTGCTCCCCGGGCAGCTTGCCGACGACCTCGACGGTCTTCGACGGCGTCGGAGGCGGTGCGGCGCCGACGACCGACACGTCGTCGAGCTTGAAGTCCATCAGGTGAAGATTCGGGTCCGACCCCGGCGTGCTCGTCCACGGCGTCTCGAAGAACAGCCGCGCCGTCGACACGCTCTGCCCCGCCGGGATCGTGAACGTGCCGTTGAACTGCGCCCACTGGCCCCTCGTCGCCACCGCGCTGACGAGGTTGGTGTAGGTGCCCCCGCCGTAGTGCATCGTGGCGAAGAACTCCTTCGTGGCCGGCGAGTTCGGGTTCTCGTACTTGAGGCGGGCGGTGAGGGCATAGGTCTGCCCGGCCTGCACCTTGCCGGAGAGGTCCTGCATCGGACCGGATCCGGTCGTCGCCCGGTTGGTGACGAGGACGGCGTTCGAGCCGGAGTACGCGTCCGCCGTGAGCGACAGCGTCACGTTGTCGGTCGCGTTTCCGTTGTTGCCGAACCAGTTGGTGACGCCCTCCTCGAAGCCACCGTTCAGGATGAGGTTCTGGTCGGCGGCCTGGGCGGGGCCCACCGGGGCGAGCGTGCCCGTGACCAACAGGGCACCGACCGCCGCGATCGCGGTGACCCGTCGCCGGGTCACCCTTCGCCAGCGCTGTTCCACTAGATGTCCTCCTTGATTCCGACTTGAACCGGGGGTCGATGGACGTCCCGGAGCCGGTTGCGGTACCGGCTCTGCGAACGCGTCGGGCTACTCGAACGGAAACGGGGAAGGGGTCATCCGGCGCAGTTGGCGCCGGAGTACTGCACCGTGCGGACGGTGGTCACCTCGGTGCCGTCGACACGTCCGGTCACCCGGACCGTCGCCGATCCGGCCTCGATCGACGCCACCCGGGTGCCGAACGACTGGTAGGCACTCGCCCCCGGCGCGACGGCCGCGACCGACCGCTCGCCGTACGGGGACTGCAGGATGATGTCCACCGCCGCGTCGTGATCGTTGCGCGCCTGCACCGCGACGTACGCCTTTCCGGCCAGGCACCGCGCCTGCGCGGTCACCGTGACCGGCAACTCGGGTCGGTCGATCCTGACCACACCGAGCCGGGCCAGTTGGTAGCTCAGGGCCCGCTCCGGCGCGTCGATCTGGTTCTGGGTGCCGAACTCACCCGCCCGGGCGGCCCGCGCGGCGGCGAGCGTGTCCTGCATCGTCGCCCAGGCGTCGCTCGGGTAGTCGGACGCGTCGAGCGTGGCCGCGTACCCGATGGCCGCGTCGAGGTGGCCCGGGTCGAGCGGCCGGCCCTGCGCGGTCAGGGTGTCGCTGAGCAGGAAGTGGTCGAAGTCGACCCGACCACCGGTCTCCTGCGTCGCGTAGTTGAACAGCCCGACCCGGTGTCCCATGAAGTGGGCGAGGCTGCCGTCCAGGGTCTGCGGACCGACCCGGCTGCCGAGCTGGGTCCAGGTCAGCCCGTTCAGGCTGTAGTGGAACGTCGTCCAGAGCTGTCCGGTCGGCGAGGCGAAGTCCAGGTCCGCCTTCACGTGCACCTCGGTCGCGCCGCCCAGCGACACGGTGGAACCCGGCACGAAGTTCTCGAGCGTCGCCTGGTCGAGATCGACCGCGAACGGCTGGCCACGGTTGACCACGCCGAGCGTGTTCACGCCGCCGGCGCGCTTGACCGCCACGTACGAGAATCCGCGGTTGTAGGCGGCGAGTCCGGCGACGTCGCCGTTCTTCATGGCGGAGATGTCCATCCTGGTCTCCACCGACTGCCGCGGCCCGAACGTGCGTTGCGAGAGCGTGTTCCGGGCTTCTTCGAACCAGGCCAGCTCGGCCCGGTTGGAGAGCTTCGTGTAGACGTAGTTTCCGGTGACCACCTTGCCGGTCGTCAGGCGCAGCCAGCCGTCCCGGTCGGTGAGCGACCAGTACCGGTTGTCCGGGGCGTGGTTCCATTCCCACGCCAGGTCCAGCCGCGAACCGTTGGGGGCGATCTCCGCCTCGCTCGGCTGCTCGGTCGTGACCGGCTGCCCGACGATGGAGACGTCGTCGATCAGGTACTCCACCGTGGACGACGGCGGCTGCGGGTTGGCCCACGGCGTCTCCACCGCGAACTTGAAGTTGCTCAGGTTGGCTGTCGCCGGAACGGTGTACTGGCCCGTCACCGTCGTCCACTGCCCGGCCGGTACGGTCCCGAACGTCATCACCTGGACGCCGGAGCCCCAGTCCGCGGTGAGGTTGAACCGCACGGTGGCCGGACCCGAGGTGTACCTGACCTTCGCCGAAACGGTGTAGGTCACGCCGTGCTGTACCTTGCCGTCGAGGAGTTGGTTCGGGCCGGAGCCGTTGAGCGTACGGTTGCTCACCTTGAGCGCCGCCGAGCCGGTGGCCGGATCGGTCGGGTCCGTGCCGAGCGTGGCGCCGTACTGCGCCGCCCACGGCGTGACCGCCCCCGACTCGAATCCGGGGTTCTCCAGCAGCTCCACGCCGAGCAGCGACTCGTCGATGTCGGGCGGCTGTGGGACCGTCCACTGCTCGTCCTGGTACGCCTTGTGTGGTGCGTCGTTGGCGAAGTCGTCCGAGGCGACGATGCCCTTCTGGCGCTCGAACACCTCCTCCTCGGGGCTGAGCGTGATCGGCTTGTCGAACACGCCCTCCACCGGGACGACTCCGTTGTTGCCGAAGGTCGGCCAGCCGTCCTGCCAGGTGGCGGGGATCAGCGCCGGGATGCGCCCGATCGGGAAGGTGTCGCGGAAGAACATGCCGTGCCAGGCGGTTCCGCCGTTCCCGGTCGAGATCGGCACGAGGCTGCCCTGTGCGAAGCCGTTGGAGTTGAGCACCCCGCGGGCCTCGTAGGTGTTCACACCGCCCGCCGAGGTGTACCGGCCGAGCAGTTCCCGGGAACGGAACATGACGACCTGGCGGCCCTGTCCGGACGGCCAGGTGATGATGACGGCGTAGTAGTAGCCGTCGATGTGGTAGAACTGGGCGCCCTCGAACAGTCCGCCGATGAACGGCTGGCCGGCGTAGTTGCTCGCCGTGAAGATGTTCGGGTAGTCCTGCTCGATGGCCGTCAGTCCGGCGTTGAGTCGCACAGCGCTCGTTCCGCCGGAGCCGTAGAAGATGTACGGCGTACCGTCGGTGTCGAAGAAGAGCGACGGGTCGTGCAGGCCGCGACCGAGGGCGGTGCGCTGCCAGGATCCGTTGTCGATGTCGTCGGTCCGGTAGATGTACGCACCGTTCAGGTTGTTCGTGTTGAAGGCGACGTAGAACATGCCGTCGTGGTAGCGCAGCGACGACGCCCACTGGCCCTGCCCGTACGAGTTCTGGCCGTTCCGCAGCGAGAAGGAGTCGCCGATGCTCGCCCGGTCGAACACGTAGTTGACGATCTCCCAGTTGACGAGGTCGTAGGACTTCATGATCGGCGCACCCGGACTCAGGTGCATCGTCGTGCTGATCATGTAGTAGATGTCCCGGCCCTCGTCGTTCTTGGCGGCCGGGACGCGCTCCACGCTGATGTCCGGCACGTCGGCGCGAAGGATCGGCACCGAGTAGGTGCCATTACCACTGTCGGTGGAGGTGTACGCCGATCGAGGCGACCAACCTTCGGCGGCGTGCACCGCGCCTCCCGGGAGGACGAG